>NZ_JBFBEE010000014.1:0-302807 GCF_040683555.1 Streptomyces sp. NPDC093510 | reverse complement strand
CCGCTCCTATCTACGGCGACGAGGCATCCGACACGTCATCCCGGAGAAGAGCGACACCAAATCAGCCCGCCTGCGGAGGGGTTCACGCGGCGGCCCTCCAGCCGACTTCGACAGGATCCGGTACAAAGCCAGGAACACCGTCGAGCGGGCGATCAACAAAATCAAGCAGTTCCGAGCCGTCGCTACCCGTTACGACAAGCGCGGATACGTATTCCTTGGCACCGTTACCGCCGCCGCACTCCTCATCTGGCTCCGCTCATGATCGGAGAGACGGACCCTAGTTGAAAGAAGCGCGCGGGAGCTTGTCCGTGCGCCCGGAGCGCGATAGACCGATCTTGTCGTCGGCTTCGACGGCTCTCGTCGCACCCCGGGGAGCACGGACATGAGCGTCACGAGTCGGTACAGGGAGGCGTGGGAGGGGTTCTGGCGGGAGGCCCCCGAGGAGCCCGGGGCGGTCTTCTGGGACGCCGAGCCCGCCCTCACCGCGGGCCCGCACCTCGCGCTCCTCGAACCGCACATCACCGCCCCCGGGCTCCCCGTCGTCGACCTGGGCTGCGGCAACGGCACCCAGACGCGCTTTTTCGCCGACCGGTTCCCGCGCGTCATCGGCGTCGATCTCTCGGCGGCGGCCATCGACCACGCCCGGCGCGCCGACGTGGCGGGGCAGGTCGACTTCCGGCAGCTCGACGCGGTCGAGAAGGCCGAGGCGGAACAGCTGCACGCCGAGACGGGTGACGTGAACGTCTACATGCGGGGTGTCCTGCACCAGTGCGAGCCCGCCGACCGGCAGCCGCTGCTCGACGGCGTCGCCACCCTGCTCGGCGACCGCGGGCGCGCCTTCGTCGTCGAGCTGTCGGAGGCGGCGCGCCCCGTCCTGATGGGGCTGGTGCGGAGCCCCGCGGGGCCGCCGCCGAAGCTGGCGCCGGTCTTCGCGCACGGGATCGCGCCCGCCGAGGTCGTGGACGCGTCGGTGGACGCGTATGTCGCGTCGGCCGGGCTGATGGTCGTGGCGTCGGGTGAGCTGCCGCTCGTGACCACGGAGTGCACACCGGACGGCACGCGTATCGAGCTGCCGTCGAGATGGCTGGTGCTCGCGGCCTCCTGACTTGATAGGCAAGTCACGGCTTGCCTATGGTCGGGTCATGGAAGAGGATGTCTTCAAGGCGCTGGCCGACCCCACCCGACGGCGCATCCTCGACGAGCTGGTGGAGCGGGACGGCCAGACGCTGTTCGAGATCTGCGCACGGCTGGCGACCAGGCACGGCATCGGCCTGTCCCGCCAGGCGATCAGCCAGCACCTCGCCGTACTCGAAACCGCGGGTCTGGTCATCACGCGGCGTGAGGGCCGCTACAAGTTCCACGACCTCGACACCCGGCCCCTCGAGCGCATCATGACCAGATGGCTCAGGCCCGACGCGACACCCGACGCACCAAAGGACACCCCATGCGCATCAACCTGACCAGCGTCTTCGTCGACGACCAGCTCAAGGCCCTGGCCTTCTACACCGAAGTCCTCGGCTTCGTGGAGAAGAACAAGGTCGCCATCGGCGATGACTGGTGGCTGACCGTGGTCTCGCCGGAGGACCCCGAGGGGACCGAACTGCTGCTCGAGCCCGACGGCCACCCCGCGGTGAAGCCGTACAAGGAGGCGCTGGTCACGGACGGCATCCCCGCCACCGCCTTCGCCGTGGACGACGTCTTCGCGGAGTGCGAACGGCTGCGCGGGCTCGGGGTCCGCTTCACCCAGGAGCCGGTGCGGATGGGTGATGTCACCGTCGCGGTCCTGGACGACACCTGCGGCAACCTGATCCAGATCATGCACAGCGCGTAGGACAGGACCGGCTCCGGTTCTCCGGAGCGCCTGCCTCGGATCAGATCGTTTGGGGGAGTGTGTCGCGGGCACCCCAGGAGGCTGACGCGCGACCATCAGAGGGCGAGCGCGTACACCCGGACCCCGAAGCGCGAGGTAGTCATGAGCGACCAGAACATGGCGGACGACGCCTACCAGCCCACCGGCGACAACGAGGAGCAGCAGGACGCGGCCCCGCTGGACCTCCAGGACGCGGTGGACGAGCGAACCTACGACGACATGCTCGACGAGGGCTACTCGCCGCCCGAGAAGCCGCTGGGCGTGACGAAGACCGGCACCACGGCGGCCGAGCAGCACGAGGGCGAGACGCTCGACGAGCGGCTGCGGCAGGAGGTGCCCGACACGGAAGTGCCCGACGCCGAGCAGCCCGCCCGTGACTCCATCGGCGACCTGGCGGACGGCGACGGCGAACCCGTGGACCCCGAGGCCGGAGAGGACCGCGCGGGCCGCCTCGTCGCCCCGGACGAAGGCGCCCACCCGGACACCACCAAGCAGGTCGTCGCCAGGGACGCGGGCATCGACGGCGGCGCCGCGGGCGCGGAGGAGGCGGCGGTCCACATCGTCCCCGACGAGGACCTGCCCCCGGCTTCCGAAAGCCAGGACTGACAAGCGCGATGCGCGCGACGCGCGGACCTGTCCGAAGCTGGACAGGGGGCGAAGAGTGAGCCGTTCGACGAGCAGGAGGACTCCATGACCGACTCCACCGCCTCCGGCACGGGCGTGGCCGTCGTCACGGGCGCGGATTCCGGCATCGGCCGGGCCACGGCCGTCCGGCTCGCCGCCACCGGAATGGACGTGGGGATCACCTGGCACAGCGACGAGGAAGGCGCCGAGAAGACGGCCGAGGAGGTGCGACGGCACGGCCGCCGCGCCGCCGTCGCCCGGATGGACCTGACCCGGCTGCCGGGTGCCGCGCAGGTCGTCGACGACCTCGCCGAGCGTCTCGGCCGCATCGACGTCCTGGTCAACAACGCAGGAACGGGCACCGCGACCCCCTTCCTCGACCTCGGACACGACGACGTACGGCGAGTCGTCGACGTCGACCTCATCGGCCCGTTCCTGTGCGGCCAGCACGCCGCGCGGCGCATGATCCGGCAGGGCGGGGGCGGCCGCATCGTCAACGTGACCTCGGTGCACGAGCACCAGCCCCGGGTGGGCGCGGCCCCCTACTGCGCCGCCAAGGGCGGGCTCGGGCTGCTCACCCAGGTCATGGCCCTGGAGCTCGCGGAGCACGGCATCACCGTCAACTCCGTGGCGCCCGGCGAGATCGCCACGCCCATGACCGGGCAGGAGGACACGGACGTGCACGAGGCGCACCGGCCCGGCATCCCGCTCGGCAGGCCCGGTGACGCCCGGGAGATCGCCGCCGTCATCGCCTTCCTCGCCGGGCCCGACGCCTCGTACGTCACGGGCGCCTCCTGGATCGCCGACGGCGGGATGGTGCGCATGGGCCCCCAGGCCGGTTCGCACCTGCGGAGCGACGAGTGGCGGCGCCCCTGAGGCCGGCCCGCGGGGCCGTCGCGCCCACGGCGCCCCGCACCACATGCCCCGCGGCCCGTGTCGAACCCCGCGGTCCGGGTACCGGTGCTGCCTGGGGCAGGGATCGTCGGAGAGAGCCGGCCCGCACGTGCGGTGCGAAGGCCGGTGTCCGGAAACGGAGCAGCAGGTGACGCCGAACACAGAAGACATCACCCCCGACGCACAGCGGCGCGTCACCGGGTGCGCGACGGGAGCGCCGGCCGGGGGATCGCCGCACGAGGCACCCGCGGAAGAACTCCCGCCGGACCTCCACCAGGCGATCCTGGAGGCGGCCAAGCAGGTCGCGGCCATCCTCAAGAGGCGCGACCACGACTTCGCCCTCGCAGGCAGCGTCGCCGTCTACGCGCACGGCGGGACCGGCAACCTCCAGCACGACGCCGACTTCTGCATCAGGCCGGAAGACGCCCAGGCGGTCGCCGCCTCACTGGAGGAGGCGGGGCTCACGGTGTACGCGCCGCCCGAGGACTGGCTGCTCAAGGCCAAGTGTCTCGGCCAGGACATCGACCTCATCTTCGAACTGGCCAACCAGCCGGTGACCACGGAGCTCCTCGGCCGCGCCGTACAGCTGCCGATGGACTCGGTGCACATGCCGGTCCTGTCGCCGACCGACCTGGTGCGGGCCCTGCTCGCCGCCTTCTCCGAGCACCACTGCGACTTCGGCGCCGTGCTGCCGATCGCGCGACAGCTGCGCGAAAGGGTCGACTGGGAGGCGCTCCGCGACGAGTACGAGGACGCACCGATGCCGGCCGCCTTCCTCTACCTGCTGGAACGCCTGGAAGTCATCGCACCGCGAGGAGGAGACCGATGAACGACCGAGCCAACGTCGAGTACCGCATCGCCCACCTGAAAGAGCGCCTCGCCGCGGAGGAACTGGGCGAACTGGGCATCCGCGTCGAGTCCCGCGGCTCGTCCGTCACCGTCGTCGGCACCGTGCCCACTTCACACTGCCGCGAGGAACTGCTGCGCACCGTGAACGAGGAACTGGACGGCCTCACCGTCCACTTCGACGTCGTGGTCGCCGAATCGGCCGCGCCGGACCACCCGGAGGAAGTGTCATGATCCGCATCGCCGCCGTGGGGGACATCCACATGGGTCTGGACAGCCAGGGCCTGTTCCGGCCCGCCTTCGAGACGCTGGACGACTGCGCGGACCTGCTGCTCCTCGCCGGAGACCTGACCCGCCACGGCACCCCGGAGGAGGCGCGGGTGGTCGCCCGGGAGGTGGCCGGCCTGCCGGTGCCTGTCGTGGCCGTGCTCGGCAACCACGACCACCACGACGAGCAGCCCGAGAAGGTCACCGACGTGCTGCGCGAAGCGGGTGTCCGCGTACTCGAAGGAGAGGGCACCGTCGTCGAGGTCGACGGGGCGCGCGTCGGTGTCGCGGGCACCAAGGGGTTCGGCGGCGGGTTCGTCGGCCGCAGCGGCAGCGAGTTCGGGGAGCCCCTGATGAAGGAGTTCATCCGGTACACCCGCCGCTGCGCCGACGGTCTGCGCACCTCGCTGGACGAACTGGCCGAGCAGGGGTGTGAGACCCGCGTGGCGCTCACGCACTTCGCGCCCGTGCCGGACACCCTCGCGGGGGAGCCCCTGGAGATCTATCCGTTCCTCGGGAGCTACCTGCTGGCGGAGGCGGTCGACGCCGCGGGCGCGAATCTGGCCGTCCACGGCCACGCGCACGCGGGCACCGAGCACGGCATGACCAGCGGCGGCGTACCGGTGCGCAACGTCGCCCAGCCCGTCATCCGCAAGGCGTTCAACGTCTACCACCTGAAGGACCACCGTCCCGCGGAACCCGTGACAGCCGCGCGCAACGGCTAGACGGGGATGCTCAGTCGGAGAGCTCGGCCCGCCACGACCGCGGCCACTCTCCCGGCGGCGGGGCCCCCGCGATACCGAGGTCACGGCGCGCGCTCTCGTAGAAGGCGTCGCGCGCCCCACTCGCCAGCCGGTGGGCCTTGGTCCACATCCGCGCGTCGACCGGACCCTCCCGGACGAGCAGCTCGATGGTCCAGACCGCCTCGTGCCAGCGCCGGGCGGCCGCGATCGTCGCCGCGTCTCCTACGAGCAGGACCGACTCCCACTCCGTCGCGCGGTGGGACTCCGCTTCGGCGAGAAGAGGCAGCCCGTCGGCCGGCTCCAACGGGTCGGCCACGTCGGAGAATCCGAGGGCGGCGCCGATGCGCTGGGCGACGCGGAGCTGCGACTTGAGGGCGTTGCCGTAGCGGCCGTAGGTCTCGAAGCGCTTCTCGTCCCACCGCTCCTCACGCTGCCTCGTCCACCGCCGACGCTCGGTCAGGCTCTGCACGGCGTACGAGCCGAGCGTGCCGACCACGACGCCCACCAGCGCGGGCAGTTGATCCACGAGCCCCACAGTGCCTCCCCGTCGAGTTCCCGATGCCGCACGGTACCGACTCCCGTTGAGCACGTGTCCGGCGGGACCGTTCTCCGTGAAGGCGCGTTCCCTTGGGTGGTGAAGAGTAGATTTTGAGTACGGAACGTGGCCGTCCTCCAGAGCCGGCTCGCATTTCGGCGTGGAAGGCTCAGTGATGGAGCACCGGGTGTCTGTGCAGGAACTCCTTGTCGGTCTGGAGCGGGCCGTCGAAGCCGGGGAGCACCGCGTGTGGGCGGTGCGATGCGCGCACGCGCTGGGTTTGGGAGGGATCGCGGTCTCCTTGCGGTGGGGGGCCGAACTGGTGTGGTTCAGCGACGAGATCAGCGCACGGCTGCTGGACGCGCAGTTCACCCTGGGGCAGGGCCCCGGGATGACGGCGGACTTCAGCGAGGTGCCGTGCCAGGTGACGGACCTGGACGCGGAGGCGGAGGCGGCGGAGCGGTGGCCGCAATTCGCGGACGAGGCCCGGGCCATGGGTGTGCGGGCGGTGTTCGTGTGGCCCGTCAGGACGGGCACGGCACGGTTCGGGACACTGACCGGCTATCGCAGCACACCGGGACCGCTGACCGAGCGGCAGGCGGCGGACGGGCTGCGGGTGGCCGACGCGCTGACCGGGCGGCTGCTGGCCTGGCGGCCGGGTGACGAGATCTCTCCCGACGGCACGGGGCGGGCGGGCGAGGTCGACCTGCACTGGGCCGAGGTGCACCAGGCCACCGGCGTGCTCAGCTACCGGCTCGGTGTGTCGCTGGAGGAGGCACTGGTCCGGCTCCGGGCCCGGGCCTACGCCTCCGGCCTGCCACTGACCGAAGCCGCCCGCGAGATCCTGCGGGAGCTGCCGTCGTGAACCCGCCGTCCGGCGCGGGTGCGTTTTCCCCGGTCCTGCGTCCTCATCGCCCCGCCTCGCGGCCGAGTGTGAGTCCGAGTCCGAGTCCGAGTTCTCGCCGAGCGAGTAGGCCGTCGCGGACGGGCGCGCTCCGGGTGCTGTGATGAATCGATTCACGTCACATCGTGGAGGGTGCGCGGTGCGCTGCGGTGCGTGCGGCGCGCGCGGTACCGCCGTGCCGCCATGGCCCATGGCTCTGTGCCCGGCCCGCGTCCACGGCGTGCGCGTGGCGGTACGGACAGGGCGTGCCGGGGGTGGCCCCGGCCGGTGGCACCTGTGTCGGAAGCCTCGTCGTCCGCCCGGAGGGTGGGCCCGACGGCGTCCGGTGCGTGTGATCGCGAGGCGGAGGATCGTCCCGATACTGGGCGTATCGGGGGCGGCCCCGTCGACACGGCGAGCGCGGGTGCCGGCCGCCGCCAGGCAGACGGGGCCTCCGACGTGGCCCTGGTCCTGGATAGGCACACTCGCTCTCCGCGCGCCTGGTCGCGGGTGCCGAGCGCGGGCCCGTGCTGTGCGGCTCGGCTTGGCGTGATCCCCTGCCCTGGACGCAGGGCACCCCGTTCTTCGTCGCGGGCGGCGCGCGCGGCCCTTTGGGGCTCGGCGTGATGCGCTGCTCCGCATGGACAACTCGCTCTTCGCGGCCTGATCGCGGGTGCCGGGCGCGCGGCCCGTGCTTGGGGGCTCGATGTGATGTGCCTGGTCCCGAGCGTGGCACTCGTTCTTCGAGGCTTGGTCGTGGGCGGCGAGCGGTTGGGTCGTGTTGTGGGGGCTTGGTGTGATGCGCTGCTCCTGGGCGTGGGGCTCCCGGTTCTTCTTCGCGGCCTGGGCGCGGGCGTCGAGCGCGCTGCCCGTGCCTGGGGGGGGCGATGTGATGGGCTTGGTCCTGGGCGTGGGCAACTCGTTCAGCACGGCCTGGTCGCGGGCGCCGAGTACGCGGTCCGTGCTGTGGGGCTCGTGCTGTGGGGCTCAACGGGATGCCCTGGTCCTGGGCGTGGGCACCCCGTTCTTCGGGGACTTGGCAGCGGGCGTCGAACGCACGGCCCGCGCCGAGGGCTCGGCGTGATGCGATGGTCCCGGACGTGGGCAACCCGTTCTCGGCGAGCCTGATCGCGGGCCTGATCGCGGGCCTGGCCGCGCGGGTGGCGAGCGTGTGGCTCGTGCCGTCGGGCTCGGCGTGATGCTCTGCCGCAGTGCGCAGGACACGGCCGAGGAGGTCGATCACAGGGGCTCTTCGCCGAACAGTGGATGCGCGGCGTCCTCGTGACCCCCGCGGGCCCGGACGGCGGGAGACGCTGCGCTGCTGCGAGCGGCACGGCGCCCCGTACGGCTTCGTGGGCCCCGCGGCGACGGCCCGCGACGCCTGTTCGGTGTCCGTGGACGACGTCGCAGGTGGTGCGCAGGTGGTGCGCTCGCCACCCGTCACCTGCTGCACGCCGGGCATCGCATCGCATCGCCCTCACCCTCGCCCGCGCCTTCGCCGGCGGTTCGGTGCACATGCCGCATTGCCGGGACCGCAGTGCGGGACCGCAGTGCCGCACCCGCACTGCCGGAACCGCAGCGTCGGAACCGCTGGACGGAGGCGCTCTCCGAACTCGCAGACGCCGAGCCGTTCCTGGGCGCCCTGGGGTGGCGGTGGCTGAAGACGGAACGCCTGGACGCCACGGCCCGCCATGACGCGAGCACGCCCCGGCCCGGGCACATCGCCCCGGCCGGGCACATCGCCCCGGCCGGGCACATCGCGCCGGCCCGGTACGACGACCCAACCAGGTACGACGACCCAACCGGGTACGACGACCCGGCCAGGCGCGACGACCCTGCGAGGTACGACGACCCGCCGGATACGAAGACCTCGCGTCCGAGCGAAGCGCTTCGACGAATTTCCTGTCCGAACCGTTGACGTACGAACGCCCCCTCCCTACGTTGGCCCGGAAAGCGCTTGCCTAAAACGATTCAACTCGCGTTCGAGGGGCTGACTGTGCCTGTACATGGGGAACTTGACCGACGTGGTCTGCTCAAGCTCGCGGGCGGCTCACTGGCCGCCGTCGGTCTGACGGCGGCGGGGTGCGGCTCCGGTGGCGGGTCCGGGAACGGCACGGTCACGCTCCGGTACGCGTGGTGGGGGTCGGACGACCGGGCCGAGCGCATCAACAAGACCATCGCGCTCTTCGAGAAGAAGCACCCGAAGATCCGGATCAAGACGGACTTCCAGCCCTACCTCGACTTCTGGAAGAAGTTCAACACCCAGGCGGCGGGCGGCAATCCGCCCGACGTCTTCCAGAACGCGATCGGCTTCCTGCGCAAGTACGACGAGCGCAACGTGCTGCTCGACCTGACTGCGCAGGCCAAGGCGGGGAACCTGCGGCTCGACGGCTTCCGGGCCGGTCTGGAGAAGTTCGGTGAGGTCGACGGCAAGCTGCTCGGCGTGCCCGTCGGCAGCAACTCCATGGCCCTGGTGATCGACAAGCCGCTCTTCGCGAAGGCGGGCGTCACCCCGGAGCAGGGCTGGACCTGGGACGACTTCCACACCGCGATGGAGAAGATCCGCGACAAGGGCGGCCGGCCGGGCGACAGCGGGCTCTACGGCGTCATGTACCTCTACGACCTCTACCTGCGCCAGCACGGCAAGGCCTTCTTCACCGAGGAGGGCCTGGGCTTCACCGAGGCCGACCTGAAGGAGTGGTGGGAGAAGGGGTACGAGGGCGTCAAGTCCGGCATCTACGCCGACCCGAAGAAGGTCGCGCAGGTCAAGCCCAAGTCCGCGGTCGCCGCCGAGCTCGCGGCCGCCGAGTTCACCTGGGACAACTTCACCGTCCGCTACTCCGCCGAGGGCAAGAGCAGTTACGGCCTCGCCCCGATCCCGACGACCGACGGCAAGAAGACCGGCCAGTACCTCGGGTCCCTGATGCTCAGCGGCTCCAGGCGCACCAGGCACCCCAAGGAAGTCGCGCAGTTCATCGACTTCATGGTGCACGACCCCGAGGTCGCCGAGGTCATGGGGTACGACCGCGGGGTGCCGCCGACGACGGCGCAGTACGAGGCGTACGAGCCGGAGAGGGAGAGCGACAAGTCGATCGCGTCGGTGAACAAGGAGATCGCCGCGTACGAGGAAAGCCTCGTGAAGGCGGACGTCCTGGAGACCATCACGCCGCACCCGGCGGGCGCCGACGTCTGCGAGGCGGCGTTCCTGCGCATCGCCGAGGAACTCGCCCTCGGGAAGCGGTCGGTGGGTGAAGCGGTGGAGCAGTACTTCACCGAGTGCAAGACGGCCCTCGGTTCCCGGTGAGCGCCGCCATGACCCCGGTGGACGCCTCGGCGACGCCACGGCCCGGGGCGAAGGACGGCAGGTCACAGGGCGGCGCCGGCTCCGGCCGGCGGCCCGGTGGGGCGGCGGCCCGGCGCGGTCGGCGCGGCGAGAACCTCGCGGGCTACCTCTTCATGTCCCCCTGGATCGCCGGGTTCCTGCTGCTCACGGCGGGCCCGATGGTCGCCTCGCTCTACTTCGCGTTCACCGACTACAACCTCTTCGACGCTCCCAAGTGGGTCGGCCTGGACAACTTCACCGAGATGTTCGCCGACCCCCGCTGGCGCAAATCGGTCGAGGTGACCCTCTGGTACGTGGTCATCGGCACCCCGCTGAAGCTCGCCGCCGCACTCGGCGTGGCGCTGCTGCTCGCCCAGAAGCGACGCGGCCAGGGCTTCTACCGGGCCGCGTTCTACGCCCCCTCGCTGATCGGCGCGAGCGTGTCGGTCGCCGTCGTCTGGAAGGCGATCTTCTCCGAGGACGCGATCGTCGACCGCGCCCAGCGCGCCCTGTTCGGCGTGGACGTCGGCGGCTGGACCGGCGACCCCGACTGGATCATCTACAGCCTGGTGGCGCTCACCGTCTGGCAGTTCGGCGCGCCCATGGTCATCTTCCTGGCGGGCCTGAAGCAGGTGCCGCGCGAACTGTACGAGGCGGCGGCGATGGACGGCGCGGGCCCCTGGCGCCGGTTCTGGAACATCACCCTGCCGATGATTTCCCCGGTGCTGTTCTTCAACGTCCTCCTGGAGACCATCCACTCCTTCCAGATCTTCGCCTCCGCGTACATCGTCGGCGGCGGCGCGGGCGGCAACGCCTGTGGTCCCGCGGACGGTTCGCTCGTCTACACCTGCTACCTCTACGTCCAGGGCTTCGAGAACAGCCGGATGGGCTTCGCCTCGGCCATGGCGTGGATGCTGCTGCTCGCCGTCGGTCTGGTGACGGCGGTCCTGTTCTGGTCCCAGAAGCGCTGGGTGCACTACGAGGAGGGGGCCCGATGAGTACATTGCGTGTGACGGCCAGGGTCCGTGGGCGCGGGGCCGGTTCGCTCGCCTGGCACATCGGGGCGCTCGCCGTGCTGGCCGTCGTCCTCTACCCCGTGGTGTGGGTGATCGGCGGCTCGTTCAAGCCGAACGACGAGATCGTCGGCAGCCTGGACCTGTTCCCGACGGACCCGGTCATCTCCAACTACACCGGCCTCGCCGACGGTCTCGCCGACATCTCCATCACCACGTTCTTCACCAACTCCCTTTTCCTCGCGGGTGGTTCGGTAGTGGGGGTGCTGGTCTCCTGCTCGCTCGCCGCCTACGCCTTCACCCGGATCAGGTTCGCGGGCCGCAACCTGCTCTTCGCGCTGATGATCGGCACGCTGCTCCTGCCGTACCACGTCCTCCTCATCCCGCAGTACGTGCTGTTCCAGAAGCTCGGCCTGATCAACACCTACACTCCGCTGCTGCTCGGCAAGTACCTCGCCGTCGACGCCTTCTTCGTCTTCCTGATGGTGCAGTTCATGCGGAGCCTGCCGCGCGAACTGGACGAGGCGGCGCGGCTCGACGGCTGCGGCCACCTGCGGATCTACTGGTCGATCGTGCTGCCGCTGTGCCGGCCCGCGCTGATCACCAGCGCGATCTTCACGTTCATCAACGCGTGGAACGACTTCATGGGCCCGCTGATCTACCTCAACGACCCCTCGAAGTACACGGTTTCGCTCGGCCTGAAGATGTTCGTCGACCAGGAGGGCCTCGCCAACTACGGCGGCATGATCGCGATGTCGCTGGTGGCACTGCTGCCGGTGCTCGCCTTCTTCCTGGCCTTCCAGCGGTATCTGATCGACGGCATGGCCACGTCGGGGCTGAAGTGACGGGGGCACGCGGCAGATGGTTCGGCGTCTTCGCCGAATGTCTGCTCACCGGGGTGTGGATCGCGGTCGCCGCGCTGCCGCTGGTGACGGCGCCCGCCGCCCTGGCCGCGGGCTCCGCCCACCTGCGGCGGTACCTCGCCCATGAGGCGGGCGGGTGGCGGGAGTTCGTGGGGGACGTGCGGGATGCCGTGCGGCGCGGGTGGTCGGTGGGCCTTGCGGGGTGGGCCGCCCTCGGGCTGCTCTGGCTCGATCTCTCCGTCGTACGGTCCGGGGCGCTGCCCGGTGGGGCGGCCGTCGGGGTGGTGGGCATCCTGGCGATGCTGCTTCTGGTCGTCGCGGGGGTGCGGGGGGCTGTGGCCTGGCGGCCCGGGGCGTCCTGGCGGCAACTGCTGACCGGCGCGGTCCGCCGTACGGTCCGTGACCCTGCCGGGTCACTGGCGCTGGTGTGCGGGCTCGCCGTGGTGGCGGTGTCCGGGTGGTTCGCGGCGCCGCTTGCCGCTCCCGCGGTGGGGGTCCTCGCGGCTGCGGGGCTGGCCGTGGAGCGGCGCGGCTGAATTGTTTCCTTCCTGCGGCGCCCTCGTGGCTGGTCGCGCAGTTCCCCGCGCCCCTGAAAGGGCGCCCATGTGAAGGGTTCGTATGTCTCCCGTACCCCGTAGATCTCTGCTCAAGGCCGCCGCCGTGGCAGGCGTGGCCGCCCAGTTCAGCTGGGCCCTCGGGCGTGGTGAAGCCCGCGCCGA
Organism: Streptomyces sp. NPDC093510; assembly: GCF_040683555.1. Lineage (NCBI taxonomy): Bacteria > Bacillati > Actinomycetota > Actinomycetes > Kitasatosporales > Streptomycetaceae > Streptomyces > Streptomyces sp. NPDC093510. The sequence continues at coordinate 290,228 of NZ_JBFBEE010000014.1, read as the reverse complement.
CGCGCCGGGGGCGCCCGCCCCCGACGCGCCCGCCGACATCCGCTGGCTGGAGGACGGCGGGCTCGGTGCCGCCCCCGGGTCCACCTTCGGGGTGCCGTGGCCCAAGGGTGTCCACGACGCCGACACCTCGTTCGCTCTCGCCACCGCCGACGGAACCAGCGTGCCCGTGCAGAGCTGGCCCACCGCGTACTGGCCCGACGGAACGCTGAAGTGGACGGCGCACGCGGTCGGGCCCGAGGGCGCGGGCGCCGAACGGTTCACGCTCGCCGCAGGGACCCCGGCGACGTACGAGAAGAAGCTCACCGTCACCGAGACCGGCGGCAAGGTCACCGTGGACACCGGCGTCATCACGGCCGTGATCGACAAGGACGGCGAGCGGCTCGTGCGGTCGGTGACGCGCGGGGGGACGAGGATCGCCACCGACGGGCGGCTCGTCCTCCTGCGGCAGGGCGATGCCGACGACGGCGATACCGGCAGCGCGAAGTGGGAGCGGTTCGACGGCGAGATCGACGAAGTGCGGGTCGAGCAGGACGGGCCCGTACGCGCGGTCGTCCGCGTCGACGGCAAACACCGCAAGGGGCACCGGAGTTGGCTGCCCTTCAGCGTCCGGCTCTACTTCTACGCGGGCGCCGAGTCCTTCCGCATGGTGCACACCATTACGTACGACGGGGACCAGGAGAAGGACTTCGTGCGCGGGCTCGGCGTGCGCTTCACCGTGCCGATGCGTGACGCCGCGTACGACCGGCACGTCCGTATCGCGGGGGAGGGGAAGGGGTTCCTCACCGAGGCCGTCAAGGGGATCACAGGACTGCGCCGCGACCCCGGCGCCGCCGTGCGCGCCGCGCAGGTCGAGGGCGAGAAACTGCCCGACCCTGCCACCTGGGACCAGCGGGTCACCAGCAGGCTCCAGTACATACCGGCCTGGGGCGACTACACGCTCTCCCAGCTCTCCGCCGACGGCTTCACCCTGCGCAAACGCACCGAGAAGGGGCGCGGCTGGATCACCGCGGGCGGTGGGGGACGGGCCAACGGCTTCGGGTACGTCGGCGGGGTCAGCGGCGGACTCTCCTTCGGGCTGCGGGACTTCTGGGAGAAGCACCCCGCCCAGCTCGACATCAGGGGAGCCGCGGGCGACGCGGCCGAGGTCACCCTCTGGCTCTGGTCCCCCGAAGCACCCCCCATGGACCTGCGCTTCTACCACGACGGCATGGGCCAGGACACCTACCCCGAACAGCTAGAAGGTCTCAACATCACCTACGAGGACCACGAACCCGGCTTCGGCACGCCCTACGGCATCGCCCGCACCAGCGAGCTGATGTTCTGGGCCAACGCCGCGACACCGTCCGCCGCCGCGCTCGTCGCCCAGTCCGCCGCCGTCCGCACCCCACCGCAGCTCGTCGCCGAGCCCGAGCACCTGAGCCGCGCCAAGGTCTTCGGCGGGCTCTTCGCACCCGTCGACCGCTCCACCCCCGCGAAGGCCGAGATCGAGGACCACCTCGACTTCCTCTTCACGTACTACAAGGACCAGGCCGAACAGCGCCGCTGGTACGGCTTCTGGGACTACGGCGACATCATGCACACCTATGACGAGGACCGGCACCAGTGGCGGTACGACGTCGGCGGCTACGCCTGGGACAACTCCGAGCTCTCGCCCGACCTCTGGCTCTGGTACGCCTATCTGCGCTCGGGCCGCGCCGACGTCTTCCGCTTCGCCGAGGCCATGACCCGGCACACCGGCGAGGTCGACGCCTACCACCTAGGCGAGTGGGCGGGACTCGGCACCCGGCACGGCGTCCAGCACTTCGCGGACAGCGCCAAGCAGCAACGCATCTCCACCGCCGTCTACCGGCGCCCCTACTACTTCCTCACCGCCGACGAACGCGTCGGCGACCTCATGCACGCCCTCGTCGACTCCGACGAGACGTTCCTCGCCCTGGACCCGCTCCGCAAGATCCGCACCGAGCCGTACGAGCCGGACCGGCACGCCCTGTCCATCGGCTTCGGCACCGACTGGAGCGGCCTCGCGGGCGCCTGGCTCACCGAGTGGGAGCGCGGCGGCCCCAAGGCGGCGAAGGCGGAGGCGCGGCTGCGCTCCACCATGCGGACCATCGCCGCGCAGCCCAACGGCTTCGTGCAGGGCAGCGGCCTCTACGGCCTCGACACGGGCAGGTTCGCCGTCGCGGACGAGCCCGCGGTGAACGTCTCGCACCTCTCCGCGATGTTCGGTCTCGTCGAGATGTGCGCCGAGCTGATCGACCTCGTCGACCTGCCGGAGTTCAAGGCCGCCTTGCTGGACTACTGCCGCTGGTTCAACGCGACCAAGGCCGAACAGAAGGAGCGCTACGGCAAGGACTTCGGCAGCCTGCTCCTGTTCCAGGGCCACTCGCGGCAGGACGCGTACGCGGCGGCGCAACTGCGGGACGAGAAGCTGGCCGCGCGCGCCTGGAAGAAGTTCCACGACAGCGACGGCTACACCCGCGCCATGAAGTGGGAGCGGACGAGGATCGAGGGCCCCGACGCCCTGGAGCCGGGCCACGAACACCCGCGCGTCAGCACCAACGAAACGGCCCTGTACAGCCTCGCCGCCATCCAGAACCTCGCCCTCATCGGCGACAAGCTCCCCAAGTAGCCGGCCGCCGAGCCGTCTTGCCTCGTCACGGACTCGCCTTGTCCCTGCACGAGCGTGCCTCGATGGAATCCGCGCTGGGCTTGAGGCGACTGGCCCAGTTCGGATCGGTCTCGGGGATCTCCGGCAGGGAGACCTGGATGTCCTGGATCCAGTCGTTGCTCTCGACGTACTTCTTGATGAACTCGCGCAGGCGGTGACAGTCCGAGCGGTGGCCCTTGGGTATCCCGACGCCGTAATACTGCGGTGCTCCCACGGTGAGGTCGGGCAGCACCTTCAGCCGGTCCTTCGCGTACTGGTGCGCGAAGCCGTACAGGATCAGCTGGTCGGTGGAGAAGGCGTCGACTCCGCCGTCGACGAGGGCATCCAGACAGGCCTTGGCGCTCCGCATCTCGACGACCTCGAACCCCAGGCCCTGGAGGGGGCCGATATTGGTCGTACCGGACCAGGCGCAGACTCGTTTGCCGCGCAGGTCGTTCATGGTGCGGATGGCCGCCCCCTTCTTCCCCACCAGGAACCCCTGGTAGTTGGTCAGGTACGGGCCCGCGAAATCTATCTTCTTCATTCTCTCGGGAGTGATCGAGAAAGCCGCGACGGCGAGATCTACGTTGTCGCTGGTGAGCGAGGTGACACGGTCCTTGGTGGCGACATTCGCGGGGGTCACTTTGACGTCGAACTCATTCTTGATCTTCTGCGCGAAGAGATAGTCGAACCCCGACCAGTTGTAGCCGTCCAGAAAGGACACGCCCGGAAGGTCGTTGTGCATGGCGACGGTGAGCCTGTCCTTGCCCATGAAGGTGGCGGGTCCCTCGTGGGAGGAACAGCTCACGGCCGCCAGGCCCACCAGTGCCGCGGTGGCCGTTGCCGCCGTTATCCAGATCCTCGTCTGTCGTCGGCTCATTACGTCCCCCTACTCATGGAGTGCGGCCTCGGTTGCCGAAAGGTTCATGCTGCACCCCTTGGGGGCGTGGACGGAGATGGTCAGCATGATGTCGTCGCGTGATCCGCCCAGTGGTATGTCAACCGTCTCCAGGGACCGCACCCCTTCGAACCGGCGCGTGTCGCCCCCTGCCAGCACAAGGGTGAACCGCGTCTCCGGGGTGCAGCCCTGATCGCCGGGCCGGGCGTCCTCGGCCCTCAGGGTCAGACGAAGGTGGCTGCGCCGGGGTACGTCGGACAGGTTCAGTGTGTGCTGGGAGCTCTTGGCGGTCGGCCGGATCTCCACCTGCCCGGTGACGTCCACTTCGCCGTCCCGGCGCAGGAGATCTGCCCGCACCGCTCCGGCCACGGCGCAGACCAGGAAGACCGCGAAGACACACGCGCGGAACGCCAGGGCGGACGGCGGCGGCTTCTGCGCCCGGTCGCGCCTGGGCCGGCGGACGTCCAGGCCGAGCAGACGCATGAAGGAGGCGAGGAACGACAGGCTCAACAGGACGATGACCGGGATGAACTGGCCGAACGGGCCCTCGGGGGCCCGCAGCCACGCGGTGGCCGCGGCCGTCACGAAGAGGCAGAAGGGCAAGGAGTTCCAGAAGTTCTTCCACTGGCCCTCGCCACCGATGACCAGATTGACGATGAGGTCGCCGACGACCTGGCCCGCGGCCACGGCCCAGTTCCGGCCCTCGGCCCGAGCGGTGTTGGACTGCCGGGCCGCCGTACGGCTGTCCGACGGCGGTACCGGCTCAGCGGGCCCGGGGCTCATGCTCCCTCCGGGGGGCGGTTGTTGATGGTGAGGCCGCCCACGACCTTGCCGATCCCCACGGGGTTCGCCCCGTGCGCCGTACCCGAGTTGTACTCACCGCCTCGCGCTTGCGCCACGTCTTCGACGCACCGGCGGAGGGCCCCCGGGCTCAGGTCCCCCGCGGACAGCCATGCGTCGACCGCCACCGCGAGTTCCTCCAGGGCCGGGCGGGGGAGGCCGCGCAGCGCGGCGTCCTGTTCCCGCTCCTCCGGTGGTACGTCACCTTCGCCGCGGTGCAGCAGAGCGCGCACCAGCCTCTTCCCCCGGTCGAGCACGTGCTGGGCGAAGTCGGCCTGAGCGGCCGTGATCACGCCGACACCGGCCGAGGCCACATAGGGCACGAGCTGGTCGGCGACATCGAGCAGTTCGGACATTGGGTCCCCCGTCCCATCCGCACTTCCCCCGTGGCGGGCGGGCGCCCCCGTTGCCGCCCGACGCCCCCTGGGGGAGGGGCAGTTACCCACTCGGCGGTGTTGTATGCGCGGGGGCGTACCGCGGCGTTGCGCCGCCGTAGGGAGCCGGGTACTGCCTACGCAGACCCGCGTCGCACCAGTTCCGTAGGCAGGATCACCGCCGCCGGGTCCTCGCCGCCGATCTGGGCCAGCAGTACGCGGACCATCTCCGTGCTGATCCGGCCCCAGGGCCGGCGGATCGTGGTCAGTTCGGGGTGGCGCCGAGTGCCGCCGACGAGTCGTCGAAGCCGCCCACCGCGATGTCCTCGGGCAGGGGCACGCCCGCCTCGCGCAGCCGGGCGGCGAGAGGGTCGCCGGAGTGGCTGGAGACGAGGAGGACCCCGTCGACGTGGCCCGCCGTGATGTACCGCGTGATGCGGCGCCGCTCGTCGTCCGTGCCCGCGGCACCCGCTGGTGGTTCGACCAGGCGGTCTCCCACGGCGTGCCCTTCGACGTCATCGCCCTCTCGTACTACGGCTACTGGCACGGGCCACTCGACGAACTGCAGATCAACCTCGACGACACCGCGGCTCGCTACGGCAAGCCCGTCCTCGTCGCCGAGACCGCCTACGCGCACACCCTGGCCAACGGCGACGGCCTGGAGAACAACGTGGCCAGGGCCGACCAGCTCGCCCCCGGATATCCCGCGACCCCCGCAGGTCAGGCCGCCAACCTGCGCGACGTCATGAACGTCGTCGAGGCCGTGCCCGGCGGACGCGGGCTCGGCGTCGTGTACTGGGAGCCCGCGTGGACGGCGGTCGAGGGCAGCGGCTGGGACCCCGCCGACCCGGCATCCGGCAACGCCTGGGAGAACCAGGCGCTGTTCGGGTACGACGGCCGACTCATGCCCGCCGCACGCTGGTTCGCCCACCGCTGAGCCGACCCGGCATGCGGGCGCCGTCCGGAATTCGTCGGCGCTTCTTTTGTCAGAAGCGTTGACGAAGGCCGGGCACCCTCTTAGCTTCTACGCGTCGTACTTCGTACGTCATATATGAGACGTGATACGCGATACGTGAGATCTGAGGGTGCCCATGACGTCCGTGCCGACCCCGATCCCCTCGCGCACGCAGTTCGTGCTCGAAGCGATCAAACACCGCATCCTCACCGGCGAGTTGAGGCCAGGACAGCCACTGGTCGAGACAGAGCTCGCCGGAGAGTTCGGGGTCTCCAAGACGCCCGTCCGTGAAGCCCTCAAGACGCTGGCCGGCACCGGCCTCGTCGCGATGAGCCAGTACAAGGGCGCCGCCGTGCGCACCGTGGACGCGGCCATGGCGCGCGAGGTGTACGACGTACGGCTGCTCCTGGAGCCCGAGGCGCTGCGCCGCACCGTCCGCCGAGGCGCGGCACTCGACACCGCCCGCGAGGCCCTGGATCGGGCCGACCTCGCCGAGGACGCGGCCGAACGCTCCCTGGCCAACCGGGAGTTCCACCGCACCCTGTACTCCGCCTGCGGCAACCCGCTCCTCGGCCGCCTCCTCGACGAGGTGCGCGACCAGGCCGCGCTCGTCTCCGCCGTCGCCTGGTCGGCCGACCCGTCGTGGGCCCGCGAGGCCACCGAGCACCAGGAGATCCTGCGGCTCGCCGTCGCCGGGGACGCGGACGGCGCCGCCGAGGCGCTGCACCGCCACATCGCCTCCTTCGTGCAGCGCGCCTTTCCCTCGGAAGGGGACCTCCAGTGACCCATGCGCCCCAGCCGCCTGTCGCGGCACGGCCGACCCACGCGGCCCAGCGTGCCGCGCTCGCCGACGTGGTGGCGATCCCGGTGACACCCTTCGCCGAGGACGGCTCGATCGACCACGGCGCCCACCGCAAACTGCTGCGCCGCCAGCTCGACGCGGGGGTTCGCACCCTCACGCCGAACGGCAACACCGGGGAGTTCTACGCCCTCGCCCCGCAGGAGCGCCGCGCCGTCGTCGAGTCGACCGTCGAGGAGGCGGCGGAGCGTGCCGCGATCCTCGTCGGCGTGGGCCACGACGTGCCCACCGCGATCGCCGCCGCCCGGCACGCCGAGGCGTTCGGCGCCCACATGGTGATGGTGCACCAGCCCGTGCACCCCTACGTCTCCGACATCGGCTGGGTCGACTACCACCGGGCGATCGCCGAAGCCGTCCCCGGACTCGGGGTCGTCCCCTACCTGCGCGACGCGGCCCTGCCCGGCACCCGCCTCGCCGAGCTCGCCGACGCCTGCCCGAACGTCATCGGCGTCAAGTACGCCGTGCCGGACGCCGTGCGCTTCGCCGGGTTCGCGCGCGACGCGGGGCTCGAACGGTTCGTGTGGATCGCCGGACTCGCCGAGCCGTACGCCCCCTCGTACTTCTCGGCGGGCGCCACGGGTTTCACCTCCGGGCTGGTGAACGTCGCCCCGCGCCTTTCGCTGCGCATGATCGAAGCGCTTCGATCGGGTGACTACCCGGCAGCCATGGCGGTCTGGGGCCAGATCCGCCGCTTCGAGGAACTGCGCGCGGCCGACGGCTCGGCGAACAACGTCACGGTCGTCAAGGAGGCCCTCGCCACGCTGGGTCTCTGCCGCCGGGATGTGCGCGCCCCGAGCAGCCTCCTGCCGGAGGCGGAGCGGGCCGAGGTCGCCGCCATCGTCGCGGGGTGGTCCATATGACCGGCACAGGCGGGCCCTCACCCCGCGAACTGCGCAGCAGCCAGTGGTACGGGGACAGCGTCTCCGCGGGACTGCGGTCCTTCAGCCACCGGGCCCGCACCCGCCAGCTCGGCTATCTGCCCGAGGAGCACCTGGGCAAGCCCGTCATCGCGGTCCTCAACACCTGGTCCGACATCAACCCCTGCCACTCCCACCTGCGCGACCGTGCCCAGGCCGTCAAGCGGGGCGTGTGGCAGGCGGGCGGCTTCCCCCTCGAATTCCCGGTCGCCACGCTCAGCGAGACCTTCCAGAAGCCGACCCCCATGCTCTACCGGAACCTCCTTGCCATGGAGACCGAGGAGCTGCTGCGCTCCTATCCCGTCGACGGCGCCGTGCTCCTCGGCGGCTGCGACAAGACGACGCCCGCGCTGCTCATGGGCGCCGCCAGCGTCGACCTGCCAGCCGTCTTCGTGCCCGCGGGGCCCATGCTGCCCGGGCACTGGCGGGGCGAGACCCTCGGCTCCGGCACGGACATGTGGAAGTACTGGGACGACCACCGCGCCGGACTCATCGGCGACTGCGAGCTGACCGAACTGGAGAGCGGTCTCGCCCGTTCCCCGGGGCACTGCATGACCATGGGCACCGCCTCGACGCTCACCGCCGCGGCCGAGGCGCTCGGCGTGACCGTGCCCGGCGCCTCGTCCGTCCCCGCCGTCGACTCCGGGCACGACAGGATGGCGGCCGCGTCGGGGCTGCGGATCGTCGAACTCGTCCGCCGCGACCTGCGGTTGTCGCACATCCTCACCCCGGAAGCCTTCGAGGACGCCGTCACCACGGTCCTCGGACTCGGCGGCTCCACCAACGCCGTCATCCACCTCATCGCGCTGGCCGGCCGCGCCGGGGTGAAGCTCACCCTCGACGACTTCGACCGGATCGCCCGCACCGTGCCCGTCCTCGCCAACGTCAGGCCGGGCGGCGAGAAGTACCTGATGGAGGACTTCCACTTCGCGGGCGGGCTGCCCGGGTTCCTCTCCCGCATCACGGACCTGCTCCACCTGGACCGCCCCACCGTCGCGCACGACACCCTGCGCGAACAGCTCGCAGGCGCCCGCGTCCACCACGACGACGTGATCCGCCCCCGCGACAACCCCGTCGCCGAGGAGGGCGGAGTCGCCGTCCTGCGCGGCAACCTCTGCCCGGACGGCGCCGTCATCAAGCACATCGCCGCCGACCCCCGCCTCCTCCGGCACACCGGACCGGCCGTCGTGTTCGACGACTACCGCACGATGCAGCGCACCATCCACGACCCGGCGCTCGGCATCACGCCCGACCACGTCCTCGTGCTGCGCGGGGCAGGACCCAAGGGCGGGCCCGGCATGCCCGAGTACGGCATGCTGCCCATCCCGGACCACCTGCTGAAGCAGGGCGTGCGCGACATGGTCCGGATCTCCGACGCGCGGATGAGCGGCACCTCGTACGGCACGTGTGTCCTGCACGTCGCACCCGAGTCGCATGTGGGCGGGCCGCTCGCCCTGGTGCGCACCGGCGACCTCATCACCCTCGACGTCGCCGAGCGCAGCCTCCGGCTCGACGTGAGCGACGAGGAGCTGGACCGGCGGCGGGCCGAGTGGACCGCGCCGCCCGCCCGCTACGAGCGCGGCTACGGCGCCCTCTACAGCGAGCAGATCACCCAGGCCGACACGGGGTGCGACTTCGCGTTCCTGGCGCGGCCCGGCACGGTGCCGGACCCGTACGCGGGCTGATCACCACACCCCCGGTCCGGCTCTTCCCCTGTCCGGTATCCCGAACGACGTACGCGAAGCGCTTCAACCGCACCCCGTACCTCGTAACGCCCGTACCGCGTAACACCCCGTACCTCCACGATCGGAGAAGTGTCATGGCCCACGCCGCAGCCGTGGCGAAGCCACCGCCCAGCACCGCCGGGGCGCCGCCACCCCCGCACAAGAAGCGGCGCAGTACCGGCGCGACCCCGCGCCGCCTGCCGTACCTGCTGATCGCCCCCGCCGCCCTGCTGATGCTCGGCTTCATCGCCTACCCGGTCATCAGCGTCTTCTACTACAGCCTGCGCCACTACAACCCCACCAAACCCTGGCGCAACGGCTACGCGGGCTTCGAGAACTTCGTGACGGCGTTCACCGACGACCCGGACTTCTGGCGCACCCTCGGCTTCAGCTTCCAGTGGGTCGCCGTCGAGGTCGTCCTGCAACTGCTGCTCGGACTCGCGCTCGCCCTGCTCGTCAACCAGACCTTCGTCGGCCGCGCGATGGCCCGCGCCTTGGTCTTCTCCCCGTGGGCCGTCTCCGGCGTGCTGACCTCCACGATCTGGCTGCTGATCTTCAACTCCCAGACCGGCATCACCCGTTACCTCGCGGACGCCGGCATCGGCTCCTACGGCACGTCCTGGCTCTCCGACACCGGCACCGTCTTTCCCGCCGTCGTCGTCGCCGAACTCTGGCGCGGCGTCCCCTTCTTCGCGATCCTCATCCTCGCCGACCTCCAGTCCGTGTCGAAGGACCTGTACGAGGCGGCCGAGGTGGACGGCGCGAGCCGCGTCCGGCAGTTCTTCCACATCACGCTGCCGCACCTGAAGGACGCCATCATCCTGTCCACGCTGCTCCGCGCGGTCTGGGAGTTCAACAACGTCGACCTGCTCTACACCCTCACCGGCGGCGGCCCGGCGGGCGAGACCACGACCCTGCCGCTGCGCATCGCGTCCATCGCCGTCGACTCCCACGACTTCGGCTACGCCTCCGCGCTGACCGCCATCGCCTTCGTGATTCTTCTCTTCTGCTCGCTGCTCTATCTGCGGCTCAGCAAGTTCGGGGGGCAGGACAAGTGACCGCCATGACCACCGCCACCGTCACCACCGTCGAGGACAGGCGCACGGGCAAGGGCGCGGGAAAGGGGGCGGGCGCGGGCAAGGGCAGGAAGCGTGCCTGGGACGAGGCGCCCCGCTGGCAGATCTACCTCCCCCTCGGCCTCTACCTCCTCTTCACCCTCATCCCCTTCTACTGGATCCTGCTCTTCGCCCTGCGGCCCAGCGGCTCCACCTCGCTCGTGCCGTGGCCCGTCACCTTCGAGCACTTCGACAAGGTGTGGACCGAGCGCAGCTTCGCCACTTTCTTCCAGAACAGCCTGCTCGTCGGCGTCGCCTCCATGGTGATGACCACGCTCGTCGCCCTCGCGGGCGGCTACGCCCTGGCCCGCTTCGACTTCCGGATCAAGCGCGGCTTCATGCTGGCGCTGCTGTGCTCGCAGTTCATCCCCGGCGCCCTGATGCTCGTACCGCTCTTCCAGATCTTCGCCGAGCTCCAGATGATCAACTCGCTCGGCAGCGTGATCATCGCGGAGACCGTCTTCCAGCTTCCGCTCTCCATGATCCTGATCAGCGGCTTCATCAAGAACGTGCCGTACTCCCTGGAGGAGGCGGCCTGGGTCGACGGCTGCGGGCGCTTCCGTGCCTTCTGCGCCATCGTCCTGCCGATGCTGCGGCCCGGCCTGATCGCCGTGGGGTCCTTCGCCTTCGTGCACAGCTGGAACCACTTCCTGTTCGCCCTGATGTTCCTCAGCGACCAGGGCAAGCAGACGATCCCGGTGGGCCTCGCCACCCTCATGGGCGCCGACAGCGTCGACCTGGGCGCGCTCGCCGCGGGCGGCGTCGTCGCCGCGGTGCCCGTGGTGGTCGTCTTCGCCTTCATCCAGAAGTGGCTGGTCACCGGCTTCAGCGCCGGGGCGGTGAAGGGATGAGGGACCTTCGCGTACCGTGGCCCGTCGTCCTGGCGGGGGCGCGCGGCCACGGCGCCTGGCACCTGGAGAACATCCGCCGCCTTGAGCACGCCGGCCGCGTACGCCTCGTGGGCGTCTGTGAGCTGCGGCCGCTCGACGACGAGGAGCTCGCGGGGTTCGGACCGGTGCGGCAGTCCGCGGACTTCGCGGGGCTGCTCGACTCCACCGGCGCCGCCGTCGCCGTCGTCTGCACACCCATCCCCACCCACACCGCACTGGCCCTCGCCGCCGCCGTACGCGGCGTCCACCTGCTCCTGGAGAAGCCGCCCGCCCCCTCCTACGAGGAGTTCCGGCGGATGGCCGACGGCGCTGCCGCGGCGGGCACCACCGTCCAGATCGGCTTCCAGTCGCTCGGTTCGCACGCGATCCCCGCGATCCGCCGGCTGATCGCCGAGGGGGCGATCGGTGAGGTGACCGGGGTCGGCGGGGCGGGCGCCTGGGTGCGTGACGAGGCGTACTTCCGCCGCGCGCCGTGGGCGGGACGCCGCCGCCTCGACGGCGTGGACGTCGTCGACGGAGTCCTGACGAACCCCCTCGCGCACGCCGTCGCCACCGCCCTCGCTCTCGCGGACGCCACCGCCGCGGAGGACGTCTCCACGGTGGAGACCGAACTGTTCCGGGCCAACGCCATCGAGTCCGACGACACGTCGTGCGTCCGCGTCCGCACGGCCGGCGGCGGCCGGATCACCGTGGCGGCGACGCTGTGCGCGCACACGAGCGGGGAGCCGTACGTCGTCGTGCACGGCAGCCGGGGGCGCATCACCTTCTGGTACCGGCAGGACCGGGTGGAGGTGCGCGGCGAAGGCGCGGGGCCCGCCCCCGCCACCCTGCACGGCAGGACCGACCTCCTGGAGAACCTGGTCGACCACCTCGCCGGACGCGCCGCCCTACTCGTCCCGCCCGCCGCGACCGGCGCCTTCATGCGGGTCGTCGAGGCCGTCAGGACGGCACCCGACCCGGTCGCGCTGCCCGCCCCCGTCTGGAGCCCCGCCCCGGGCGAGAGCGCGGACCGCCGCGTCGTGCACGGCATCGACGGCCTGGTCGCGCTCGCCGCCGACACCCTCTGCCTCTACTCCGAGCTGGGCGCCGACTGGGCCCGGCCCGCCCCGACGACATTCACAACGAGGTGAGTACGTCATGAACCATTCCCTCGTCCTGCGCTGCGCGGGACGGCCCGTCGGCCGCTACGCCTACCGGACGGACCTGGAACGGCACCTGTCCCCGCGCCCCTACCTGCACCCCGTCACCACCCTCGCGGGGACGACCGTCACCGAGCTGTGCCCCGCGGACCATCCGCACCACCTCGGGGCCGGCGTCGCCGTGCCCGACGCGGCGGGCCGCAACTTCTGGGGCGGCCGCACCTTCGTACGGGGCCAGGGCCCCGTCGACCTCGACAACCACGGAGTGCAGCGCCACCAAGGGTTCAAGCTCCACGACCCCGACGGTTTCGTGGAGGACCTGACCTGGACGGCAGGGGGAGAGGTGCTGCTGCGGGAGCGCCGCACTGTCGCCGCCGCCGAACTCACCGCCACCGCCTGGGCGTTGGACTTCACCTTCTCCCTCACCAACGCCACCGGCGAGGAGAAGTCCATCGGCAGCCCCGCCACCAACGGCCGCCCCGGCGCCGGATACGGGGGCTTCTTCTGGCGCGCCCCGAAGGAGGCCGCGCCCCCACGGGTCTTCACCGCGGACACCGACGGCGAGGAGGCGGGCCACGCCGCCCGCGCGGACTGGCTCGCCCTGGCGGGCGACGGCTGGACCCTGGTGTTCGCCGGAGCCACCGCGGAGACCCGGCGCGACCCGTGGTTCGTCCGGGCCGCCGAGTACCCCGGCGTCGGCTCCTCCCTCGCCGCGGACGACCGGTTGGCGATCACACCGGGCGACACCGTCGTACGCCGCGTGGTGACCGTCGTGGCCGACGGCACCCTGCACCGCGACGAGGCGGCGGCGCTGGTACGCAAGGCGGTGACGGCGTGACCGCGTCCGGATCGGGCCGGGTCCCCGGTGACCTCGGCGACGGCACCTACCGCAATCCCGTGCTCGCCGCCGACTGGTCCGACCCCGATGTCGTGCGGGTCGGGGACGACTTCTACCTCACCGCGTCCAGTTTCGGCCGCGCTCCCGGGCTGCCCCTGCTGCACTCCCGCGACCTGGTCAACTGGACGCTGATCGGTCACGCCGTCGACCGTCTGGAACCCGCCGAGGCGTTCACCGTGCCCCGGCACGACTGCGGGGTCTGGGCGCCGTCCCTGCGCCACCACGACGGACGGTTCTGGATCTTCTGGGGCGACCCCGATCACGGGATCTACCAGGTCAACGCCCCCGCGATCCGCGGCCCCTGGACCCGGCCGCACCTCCTCAAACCCGGCAAGGGCCTCATCGACGCGTGCCCCCTGTGGGACGAGGAGACCGGCGCGGCCTACCTCGTGCACGCCTGGGCCAAGTCGCGGTCCGGCGTGAAGAACCGCATCACAGGACATCGCATGAGCGCCGACGGGCGTGAACTCCTCGACGAGGGGCGGGTGTTGATCGACGGTGACCTGATCCCCGGCTGGTTCACCCTCGAAGGGCCCAAGATCTACCGGCACGACGGCTGGTTCTGGATCCTCGCCCCGGCCGGGGGAGTCGAGACCGGCTGGCAGGGCGCCTTCCGCTCCCGCGCCTTCCACGGCCCCTACGAGGAACGCGTCGTGCTCCAGCAGGGCCGCACCGACGTCAACGGACCGCACCAGGGTGGCTGGGTGCGCACCGCGCGCGGCGAGGACTGGTTCCTGCACTTCCAGCAACGCGGCCCCTACGGGCGCGTCGTCCACCTCCAGCCCATGCGCTGGGACGCCGAAGGATGGCCGGTGCTCGGCGTCGACGGCACCCCCGTCGACGTACACGACAAGCCCCGGCTGCCGGAGCAGCCCCGGTCCGCGCCCGCCACCGACGACGACTTCCCCGGCGGACGGCACGGTCGGCAGTGGCAGTGGACCGCCAACCCCCGCGACGGGTGGGCGACTTCGCACTCCGGGGACGGCCTGCAACTTGCCTGTGTGCGCACCCCGCAGGCGGACGACCCGCGCGCCCTGCCGCACGTGCTCACCCAGCGCCTCCCGCTCCGGCCGTGCGTCGCGGAGGTCGGACTGAGCCTTCCCGCGCAGGCGCCGGGCGCGCGCGCCGGGTTCGCGGTGCTCGGCGACGCGTACTCCTGGATCGGCCTGGAACGGGACACCGACGGCACGGCGCTGCTCGTGCACCGGTTCGCCGAGCGGGGCGGCCGGGAGCGCGCCGCCGAACACCCGCGACCCGCGCCGGACGGCACGGCACGGCTGCGCGTCGAGGTCACCGAAGGCGCCCGCTGCCGGTTCCACGCCGACACCGGCGACGGCTTCCGCCCCTCGGGGCCCGTCTTCGCCGCCACCCCCTGGAACTGGGTCGGAGCCCTGCTCGGCCTGTTCGCGGCCGCGCCCACCGGCACCGGGCCCACTGACACCGGACCCACTGGCACCGGACCCACTGGCACCGGACCCGCCGGCACGGCCCTGTTCACGCACTTCCGGATCACCCACTGAAGAACTGAAGAACTGAAGAAGAGAGCCGAAGATGACCACGAACGCACGCATCCGGCCCCGCGGCACCGCCGCCCTCGCGCTGACCGCCGTCCTCGCTCTGACCGCCACCGCCTGCGGCGACGACGGCAGCGGCGCGGCCGGGGACAAGGGCGGCGAGGGTTCCGGCAAGGGCGAGATCACCTTCTGGGACAACAACACGGCCGTCCGGCACGACATCTGGAAGGAGATCATCAAGGACTTCGAGAAGGAGAACCCCGACATCGACGTCAAGTACGTCGGGGTGCCCGCGGAGAGCGTCCAGTCCAAGTACGACACCGCCATCCAGGGCGGCGGCCTGCCCGACGTCGGCGGTGTCGGTGCCGCCATGCTCGCCGGGATCGCCGCACAGGACGCCCTGGAGCCGCTGGACAAGCGCCTCGACGGCAGCGCGCTGAAGGGCAAGCTGAACACGGGAATGGTCGACAGCGTGCGCGCGGCCGGCGGCGGCAGCGACCTGTTCACCGTGCCGACCTCCGCGAGCAACGGCGTCCTCTACTACCGCACCGACCTGTTCGAGTCGGCCGGGCTCGACGCGCCCACCACCTGGTCCAAGTTCTACGAGGCGGCAGGCAAGCTCACCGACCAGAAGGCCAACCGCTTCGGCTACACCATCCGTGGCGGCGAGGGCTCCATCGCGCAGGCGCTCGACGCGATGTACGGCCAGTCGGGCATCGGCTCGTTCTGGGACGGCGACGAGACCACCGTCAATCACCCCAAGAACGTCGCCGCGTTGAAGAAGTACGCCGCCCTCTACAAGAAGGCCACACCGTCCGCCGACCTCAACAACGACTTCACCAAGATGAACGCGCAGTGGGACAACGGGCAGATCGGCATGCTCAGTCACAACCTCGGCTCCTACGCGGACCACGTGAAGGCGCTCGGCAAGGACAAGTTCCGCGGTCTGCCCAACCCGACGACCGATGCGGGGGTCCGCGTCCAGGTCTCCAACCCGGTCGACGGCCTGGGCCTCTTCAAGTCGAGCAAGAAGAAGAAGGCCGCCTGGAAGTTCATCGAGTTCGCCGCTTCGCACGCCTCCAACAGCAAGTGGAACGAGTCGGCCGGCGCCATACCCGCCAACACCGATGCGGCCAAGGACAGTTGGGTGAAGCGGGCCGAGCCGACCAAGCTGGCGGCCGCCGCGCTGAACAACGGCTCCACGAAGATCGTGCAGCTGCCGTACTACCTGCCCGACTGGAACACCATCAGCAAGGCGGAGAACGAGCCGGACTTCCAGAAGGTGCTGCTCGGCAAGATGTCCGCGAAGGACTTCCTCGACAGCCTCGCCGAGCAGCTCGACAAGGCGCAGGCCGAGTGGCAGAAGCAGAGCCAGTGACAGCCGCGGGCCCCGGCGTACGCACCCTGTACGTGGCCGGGGACTCCACCGCCGCCCAGAAGTACGCGCCCGCCCGGCCCGAGACCGGCTGGGGCACAGCCCTGCGCTTCTTCCTGCGCGACTGGCTCCCGGTCGCCAACCACGCGGTGAACGGCCGCAGTTCGAAGAGCTTCGTCGACGAGGGCCGCCTCGACACGGTCCTCGGCCTGATCACCCCCGGCGACTTCCTCCTCGTCCAGTTCGGCCACAACGACCAGAAGAAGGACGACCCCGCCCGCTACACCGAGCCGTGGACCACCTACCAGGAGCACCTGCGGCGGTACGTCGACGGGGCGCGGGCGCGCGGTGCCGTGCCGGTGCTCCTCACGTCCGTGGAACGCAGGAAGTTCGACGCCGCGGGCAACGCCCTGCCCACCCACGGCGACTACCCGGCGGCGATGCGCGCCCTCGCCCGGGAGGCGGACGTCGCCCTCCTCGACATCCAGGACCTGTCGCGCGCGCTGTGGCAGAAGCTCGGCGCCGAGGAGACGAAGAAGTACTTCAACTGGACGGAGACCGAGCAGGACAACACCCACTTCAACCCGCCCGGCGCCATCGCCGTGGCCCGTCTCGTCGCCGCCGAGCTGCTGCACCGCCGGGTCCTCGCCCCGGGGGACGTGCGCCGCCTCGACGACGAGATCCCCGAGTCCTGGATCACCTGGCCACAAGGAGCCTGACCATGCGTACGTCTTACGCGGTCCTCGCGGGCTGCACCGCGCTCCTCATCGGAGCCACAGCCACAGCCACCACGGCACAGGCCGCACCCGCCCGCCACGTCCTGCCCCCGCACGACGGCTGGGCGTCGGCGGACGGCGGCACCACCGGCGGCGCGGCGGCCGACGCCGCGCACACCTTCACGGTCACCACCTGGGAGGAGTTCCGTGCGGCGCTGGCCGCGGGCGGCGACGCCCCGAGGACCATCAAGGTCAAGGGCGTCCTGCGCGCCGACGCGGCGGGCTGCGGTGTCCACGAGGCAGAGGGGTACGACTTCGCGCGGTACCTCGCCGCCTACGACCCCGCCGTATGGGGCAGGGACCGGCCGGTCAGCGGCGAGCAGGAGGACCTGCGGGCCGCGTCGGCCGCCCGGCAGGCCGCGGCCGTCAAGGCGTACATCCCCTCCGACACGACGATCGTCGGTGTCGGCCGGAACGCGGGGATCACCGGCGGCAGCCTCCAGATCAAGGACGCCGACAACGTCGTCGTCCGCAACCTCACCCTGGAGAGCCCCCTGGACTGCTTCCCGCAGTGGGACCCCACGGACGGCGCCACCGGCGCCTGGAACTCCGAGTACGACAGCGCGGTCGTGTACGGCTCGACACACGTGTGGCTCGACCACAACACGTTCACCGACGGCGCCCACCCCGACAGCACGCTGCCCTCGTACTACGGAGAGCTGTACCAGCGGCACGACGGAGAACTGGACATCGTGCGCGGCGCCGACCTCGTCACCGTCTCCTGGAACGTCTTCGCCGACCACGACAAGACCCTCATGATCGGCAACAGCGACAGCGCGGGCGACACCGACCGCGGCAAGCTCCGCGTCACCCTGCACCACAACCTGTTCCGGAACGTCGTCGAGCGGGCCCCGCGCGTCCGCTTCGGCAAGGTCGACGCCTACAACAACCACTTCGTGGCCCCGGCGAGCGGCTACCAGTACAGCTTCGGCATCGGCGCGGAGTCCCGGCTCGTGGCCGAGGCCAACGCGTTCACCCTGCCCGCCGGGGTCGGCGCGGGGCGCGTCCTGAAGAAGTGGAAGGAGGCCCCGGTCACCGCCGTCCGCAACCGCGTCAACGGCAGGACCGTCGACCTGATCGCCGCCCACAACGCGGAGTTCCCCGCGGAACCCCTGACCGCCGGGGCGGGGTGGAAGCCGACGCTGCGCACCGGTGTGGACGACGCGCGGCGGGTGCCGCACGTCGTCGGCCGGCACGCGGGGGCGGGCCGTATCCGCTGACCCCGGGCCCCGTCAGAGGGGCCGGAGCCGGGTGTGCAGGAGACAGAACTCGTTGCCCTCCGGGTCGGCCAGGACGTGCCAGTTCTCGGTGCCGCTCTGGCCGACGTCGGCGGGCACGGCGCCGAGCGCGAGCAGCCGCTCCAGCTCGGCGTCCTGGTCACGGTCGGTGGCGTTGACGTCGATGTGCAGCGGGAGCTTCCCGCCCCGCGGGTCGCTGCTGGGGCTGAGGACGAGCGTCGGCTGCGGCCCGCCGAAGCCGGCACCGGGCGGGCCGATCTCGATGCTCCCGTCGCTCTCCCGGCCGAGTTCGACGTACCCGAGGACCTCGCTCCAGAACGCGGCGAGCCGTTCGGGGTCGGCGGCGTCCATGACGATCTCACTGATGCGGCATGCCATGCGCGGCAGTGTACGACTCCATCGCCGCGCCCCACCTTTCCGTGGGGCGCGGCGTCCGGCGTCACCGTCATCGCGGGCGGCGCACCGGGGTGTCGCCCTGGATGATGCCGCGGCCGTTCGTCGACACGTACACCCGGCCGAAGACGTTCGGGTCGCCGGTGATCGCCGCGCCGGTCCAGCCCCACTGGTGGCGGCCGTCGTTGACGCGCACCCAGGTCGCTCCCTTGTCCGTGGAGCGGAAGATGCCACGCACCCCGCCGATCTTCGCGCTGGTGTAGAGCGTCTGGTACGAGGTGCCGGGCGCCGCCTTGCCGAAGGCGATGGTGTCGGCCTCCTGGACGCCCTTGATCCTGCTGAACGTGGCGCCGGCGTCGGTGGAGTGCCACAGGCCGTACGTCGCACCGGACTTGCCGCCCGCCAGCCAGATGTCACCCTTCTTGCCCGGCAGTGCCTGGAACTTCACGGGGCCCTCGGCGGGCAGTCCGGCCGACGCCTTGGCGGTGAAGGTCGCGCCGCCGTCGGAACTCACGTAGAAGGTGCCGGACTTGAAGGCGTAGAACGTCTTCGGGTCGACGCGGTCGGCCTCGACGACCGCGCCCTGCGGTACGCCCTTCGACGCCGTCCACGACGAGCCGAACCCGGCCGTGGTGTGCACGCCCGCGCCGTCCGGGCTCCACACGAAGCGGCTCCCGTCGGCCGCGGCGGCGACCGTGCCGCCGCCCGTGACACCGGAAGGGTCCTGCCCGGCGAACCAGTTGGCGCCGTTGTCCGTGGAGAAGCCGATGTGCGGCGCCGCGTCGGCGTTGCCGACCCGCACGACCGTGTTCGGGTTCGACGCGGCGTAGTCGAGACTGGTCGTGGTGGAGAGGTTCGGCTGCGTGTACATCAGCGCGGGCACCTTGGACAGGTCCGTGTGCCGGAAGCCGCCGATGTCGCCGAGCGCGCTGAACAGCGGCGCCCCCGACGGGGGAGCGGCGAGGTCGTTGACGGCGGTCTCCTCAAGGCCCTTCACCATCGGTGTGATGGTGAACTTGCCGCCGCTCCTGTCCCATTGGGTGAGGTCGCTCGTGCCGTAGACGGTGGCGCCCGTGCCGTACATCATCCGGTCCGAGTCGAACGGGTCGATCTCCAGGGCCTCCGTCATCCAGCCGAGCTTGGGCGTCTGCTCGGGCGGGGCGGGATGCGCGCCCCAGGAGAGCCACGGCACGGAAGAGACATCCATGGTGTAGCGGTTCTCGCGGTTCGGGTACGAGGAATAGCCCCACGCCGACGTCCAGTTGGCGCCGCTGTCCGTGGAGCGGTGGATCTGGGTGTCCGGCCACCAGGCGCTGTAGCCGGTGACCATGACCGTGCCGGGACGCTGCCGGTCGACGGTCAGCCCGCTGTAGCCGAAGGATGTGTCGGCCTCGGCGGCCGGGCTGATGTTCTTCCACTCACCGCTCTTCGTCGCGTACCGCCACACCTGGCCCTTTCCTCCGTCGTAGGGGCCGCCCTTGTCGCTGTACGCGAGATAGAGGTAGCCGTTCTCCGCGTCGAGGACACCCTTGTGCGGGAGGTATCCGGTCGGCTGCCCCGCGATCCGCGACCAACTGCCGCCGCCGTCCGTCGACTTGTAGACGGAGTTCTCCTTGTCGGCGACACCGACGTAAAGGGTCTGTGTCTTTCCGCCGCCCGTTCCCGTCGACTCGTCGAAGGTCACCCAGACGACGCCCTGGTTGTCCGAGGCGTAGCCGCTGGTGTCGGCCGGATTCTCCGCGTAGTTGCCGGGGTTGGGGAAGCTCGTGACCTGCCGCCAGGTGACGCCCGAGTCCGTGGAGCGCCACAGGCCCTTGCCGCTCGGCGCGCCCAGGTACAGCACCCTGTTGTCGTGCGGGTCGACGGCGAGACGCTCGCCCATGCCGCGGCCCGGCATGTTGCCGCCCAGCTTGAAGGGCAGGTCCGTCTTGCGCCACGTCTCACCCCGGTCGGCGGAGCGCAGCACGGCGCCGTTGCCGGGGTCCCAGTCGTTCGTGTACGTGCCGACGGCCGCGTACACCTTGTCGGGTTCGACGGAGTCGGAGGCGATGCTCGCGACGCCGGTGTGCCCCCAGTCGTCCCAGCCGACCGAGTCGAGCAGCGGCTTCCAGGACCGGTCGGACTCCCGCCAGCGGTAGGCGCCGCCGATGTCGGTGCGGGCGTAGGCGAGGCCGGGTTCGGTGCGGTTGAAGACGATGCCGGGGACGAAGCCGCCTCCGTCGATGCGGACGTTCTTCCAGTGGTAGGGCTCGGCGGAGGCCGCCGCGGGAGCGGGCGCCGCGGCGGCGAGGGTGTCCGCGTCCGCGGGGGACACGGGGCCGCCGGCGAGGAAGCCGACCAGCAGGCCGAGGAGGGCGGGGAGGGTGCGCGCTCTGCGGGCGCGGGGAACAGGGGGCACGGGGGTCGGGTCCCTTCACGGGTCACGCCGCTGACGGCACAGGCACAGGCACAGGCACAGGGGGAGGGAGGGGCCGGCCGGGATCCCGGGGCGGGGCGCCCCGGCCGGCCCGTACACGGAGCGGCGAGGCTATTCGAGTAGCTCCGCGTACGCCCCGAGCGCGAGGGCGATGTCCGCCTGCGCCCAGAACCGGTGGTACGTGAAGGTGGGCACCGCGCCGCCCGCCAGATACGCCTCGACCTTCGGCCAGTCCGGGTCCTTCTTGTAGAAGGAGCGGATGGAGAGGAACGTCGACGACGAGTTGACCGGGTCGCCGTTGGGCATGGTGCCGCTCCAGCCGTTCGGCACGTACACGGCGTCCTCGAAGCGTTCAAAATCGGCCCGCTTCTCCGGTACCGCGATGCCCCGCGCGTCCTGGTGGTGCGTCCACATGCCGTCGAGGAGTGCCTTGGC
This sequence comes from Streptomyces sp. NPDC093510, assembly GCF_040683555.1. NCBI lineage: Bacteria > Bacillati > Actinomycetota > Actinomycetes > Kitasatosporales > Streptomycetaceae > Streptomyces > Streptomyces sp. NPDC093510. Next base: position 268,825 of record NZ_JBFBEE010000014.1, on the reverse strand, counting down.
GGTCCTCTTCGCCGCCGCGTGGCCGGACCTGGCCGCGTAGTAGACGAGCGTCCGCGCGTAGGCGCCGGCCACTCCGACGTCGTTGGTGCGGTCCACGACCGACACGTGAAGTCCGCTGTTGGCGCCGGGCCTCGACGGGTTCCAGGTGTCGGGCGCGCCGCTCCACTTCAGCGTCGAGGGGAACGTGTACGTCCCGTCGGCGGCGACCTTCGTCTCGGCGAGCGCCCAGGCCACCCACTTGTCCAGGACGGCCTTGGCGTCCGACGCGCCGGTCTGGTGGTAGTACTCGGCGACCCGCTCCATCGACCAGGCCTGGAAGCCGAACCACTGGTTGGACGGCGGATCGTGGTAGACGGGCTTCTCGTCGTAGTACATGCCGTAGAAGGTGGGCGTGCCGGCGGGCGGCTGAGCGTAGCGGCCCTGCCAGCTGTTGGTCGCGCCGCCCGCGATCGCGCCCTCGGCGGACTGCAGCCAGCGGTAGAACTCCAGCTGCCGCCCGAGGCTCTGGCGCCAGTCGGCCTTGCCGGTGGCCGACTTGGGTGCCAGCGGCGCGTACGAGCTGAGGGCGTAGGCCGCCAGGGGATTCTGGTAGCCGCCGTGGCTGTGGCTGCATCCGATGCGCCAGGCCCAGCCCGCCGAGGTGTCGAGCGCGCCGCCCCACGCGTAGTACCAGGACAGCAGGTAGTGCGAGCTGTTCTTGCCGCTGCCGGGCGCGCACCCGGACGGGCTCGTGCAGTCGCCCACCTTCTTGAAGTACTTGTCGAACAGGGCGTACCGGAGGTAGTCGCCCATCTTGGCGGCCTTGGCGACGGTCGCCGCCACCTCGCCCGCCCTGCCCTGCGCCGAGGCCCACTTGTGCGCCCAGTAGGCGGCCTGGACGGCGCGCGCGTCGGCGTCGGGGGCGTTGGTGAACTTCCACTGCTTGGCGTACGAGGAGTCACCGGTGAACAGGTCCAGGTAGCCGTTCCTGCCGCCGTAGGTGAACGCGTCGCGGCAGGGCTGCGTGACCGTCTCCCACACGGACTCCTGCGCGCCGCGCTGGAAGGTGTTGATGTACGTCGGCGCCGATCCGGAGCCGCCCAGGCCGTAGGTGTTGTCGACGTCCTGCAGCCAGTGCATGCCGTACACGTCGTCGCTGCCGTACGCGCTCCTCAGCTCGGCGGCGATCGGGTCGGTGCCGGTGGAGACCGAGGGGTCGAGCCGGGACGGATACTGGGACGGCTGATCCCATTCGGGAGCGTAAGTGGCCGGTTTCGAGGGATTGTAGAAACTGTTCGTCGGCTGGTCGGCGCGGGTCGGGATCATGAATTTCTCCATGGTTTCCCACGCCGCGTTGAAACGGCTCCAATCGCCGGTGACCTTGCCGTACATGGCCTGCAGCCAGATCAGATAGCTGTATGCCTCGGATGTCGTCTCGTGGCCGTGGTCGGGGGCCTCGACGATGAGTGTCTCGACGGAGTGGTACGGAATGCCCTCCGGCGAGAAGTAGCCGTTCGCCGGGTCGGTGATCTTCTTGTAGAGGTCGAGGAAGCGCTGCTCGTACTCGGTCGCGGCGGCCGAGGTCTCCCCGGCGTGAGCCGTGTGACCTGCGGATGTCAGGGAGGTCGTGGCGGGGACGGCGACGGCGGCGGCGCCGATCGCGAGCAGGCGGCGTCGGCTGAGCGGGGGTCTGGACTCTTCGGGTCCTGGTGTCTCGGGGAAGGCGCGCATGCGCTGGTCCCTCCTGTCGGTGCGTCGGGGGGCGAGCTCCAAGAGATAGGAGCGGGGAACCAGTGGGAGCGCTCCCAAAGTCAACGTGTTACAAGAGCATGTCAAGAGATCAGGCGTGTATCCGTGCGTCGAATTCATTCGACAGGCCCGCCGTCGAATGAATTCGACAAGTAAATCTCCGGAGAATGCGTGAACCTATCTGGCCCCAGCGGCAACTCACTGATAGCTTCCGCGTTCAACAGTGGGAGCGATTCCGTTCAGTTGATCTCGGATCGGCCTCGGCCGGCCTCGAGTCGATCTCGAAGGAGTCGCTCATGCGACATCCCCCACGCCTGTCCCGCATGCTCGCTCTGCTGGCCGGCGTCCTGCTCTTTGCCGGTGGTCTCACCGCGCCGTCCGTGCTGTCCGTACTGCCCATGGCTGCCGCGGCCGAGCCCGCCGCGACCGCCCCGCCACCCGTCCTGCGCGCCGAGGGCAACAAGCTCGTCGACGCGCGGGGCGACACCCGTCGCCTCCTCGGCGTCAACCGTTCCGGCGGCGAGTTCGCCTGCGTCCAGGGCTGGGGCATCTTCGACGGTCCTGTCGACGACGCCTCCGTCCAGGCCATCGCGGACTGGAAGGCGAACACCGTCCGCATCCCCCTCAACGAAGAGTGCTGGCTCGGCACCGCCAACATCGACCCCCGGTACGGGGGCGCCAACTACCGCGCCGCGATCGCCCAGTTGGTCCAGCGCGTGCAGAAGCACGGTATGACGCCGGTCGTCGAACTGCACTGGTCCCACGGCCAGTACACCGGCAACTCGGCCGGCTGCTCCGACGTCCACGCCAGCTGCCAGAAGCCGATGCCGAACGCCCGGTACACCCCGGAGTTCTGGACCTCGGTCGCCCGCACGTACAAGGACGACCCCGAAGTCGTCTTCGACCTCTTCAACGAGCCCTACCCGGACCGCGCGACCCCCACCAACGCCGAGGCCTGGACGTGCTGGCGCGACGGCGGCAGCTGCCCCGGCATCGGCTACGAAGTAGCCGGAATGCAGGACCTGTTGGACGCGGTCCGCGCCACAGGGGCGAAGAACCTCGTCCTCGCCGCGGGCATCGCGTACTCCAACGACCTGAGCGGCTGGCTGCGGCACGCGCCCGTCGACCCGGCGGGCAATCTCGCCGCGGCCTGGCACGTCTACAACTTCAACACCTGCGCCGACGAGGGCTGCTGGCACCGCACCCTCGCGCCCGTCGCCGCCGAAGTCCCGCTCGTCGCGGGCGAGATCGGCGAGAACACCTGCTCCCACGCGTTCGTCGACCGCGTCATGAAGTGGTTCGACGACCGCGGACTCTCCTACCTCGGCTGGACCTGGAACGCCTGGGACTGCTCATCGGGTCCGGCCCTGATCAGCTCCTACGACGGCACACCCACCCCGTTCGGCATCGGGCTGCGCGACCACCTGCGCGCCCTCGACACCTGAGAGGCACTGAAACCGTCATGAGCCGCACACACCACCGATCACGCACCCTCCTCCTCGCACTCGCCACGGTGCTCGCCGTGAGCGGCGGCACCGCCGTCGCGCTCACCGGCGACACCACGGCCGAGGCAGCCGCGGCCGCGCGCGTCGACAACCCCTACGCGGGCGCCAAGGGCTATGTGAACCCCGAATGGAAGGCGAAGGCCGACGCCGAACCCGGCGGCAGCAGGATCTCGAACCAGCCCACCGGGGTCTGGCTCGACCGGATCGCCGCGATCGAGGGCGCGGGCGGCAAGATGGGCCTGCGCGACCACCTCGACGAGGCCGTCCGGCAGGGCGCCGGCGTCATCCAGCTGGTCATCTACAACCTGCCCGGCAGGGACTGCGCGGCGCTCGCCTCCAACGGCGAGCTCGGCCCCACCGAGATCGACAAGTACAAGACGGACTACATCGACCCGATCGCGAGCATCCTCGCCGACTCGAAGTACGCGAACCTCCGCATCGTCACGACCGTCGAGATCGACTCCCTGCCCAACCTCGTCACCAACACCTCGGGCCGCCCCACCGCGACCCCCGAGTGCGACGTGATGAAGGCCAACGGCAACTACGTGAAGGGCGTCGGCTACGCCCTGAACAAGCTCGGCGCCGTCCCGAACGTCTACAACTACGTGGACGCGGGCCACCACGGCTGGATCGGCTGGGACGACAACTTCGCCGCCTCCGCACAGGTCTTCCGCCAGGCGGCCACCGCCGAGGGCAGCACGGTCGACAAGGTGCACGGCTTCATCACCAACACCGCCAACTACAGCGCCCTGAAGGAGGAGAACTTCAAGATCGGCGACTCGGTCAACGGCCGGTCGGTCCGCGAGTCCAAGTGGGTCGACTGGAACCGCTACACCGACGAGCTGTCCTTCGCCCAGGCCTTCCGCAACCAGCTGGTCTCCACCGGCTTCCGGTCCGACATCGGCATGCTGATCGACACCTCCCGCAACGGCTGGGGCGGCACGGCACGGCCCACAGGGCCCGGCCCGACGACCGACGTCAACACGTATGTGGAGGGTGGCCGTTACGACCGCCGCATCCACATCGGCAACTGGTGCAACCAGGCGGGCGCGGGACTCGGCGAACGTCCGAAGGCCGCACCCGCCGCCGGCATCGACGCCTACGTGTGGATGAAGCCGCCGGGCGAGTCCGACGGCGCCAGCAAGGAGATCCCGAACGACGAGGGCAAGGGATTCGACCGGATGTGCGACCCCACGTACGGCGGGAACGCGCGCAACGGCTACAACAAGCCCGGCGCGCTGCCCGACGCGCCGCTCTCCGGACACTGGTTCTCGGCCCAGTTCCAGGAGCTCATGAAGAACGCCCACCCGAAGCTGTAGGGCGCGCCGGGGCGGACCGGGCTCGGCCCCGGTCCGCCTCCCCGGCAATCGAAGCGCTTCGACAGGACTCTGGACAGGTCATGCCTGCCGCTTTAGGGTCGGTGGGCGGTCCGCATCGAAGCGGTTCACCGCCCGCACCGCCCAGTCGGAGGAGTACTCCATGGTCACCCTAGCCGAGGTAGCCAAGCACGCCGGAGTCTCGGCCAGCACGGTCAGCTACGTGCTCAGCGGCAAGCGCTCGATCTCCCGGGGCACCCGCGACCGCGTGGAGCGCAGCATCGAGCAGCTCGGCTACCACCCCAACGCGGGGGCGCGCGCCCTGGCCAGCGCCAAGTCGAACGTCATCGCGCTCATGATGCCGCTGCGCACCGACATGTACGTGCCGGTGATGATGGAGATCGCCCTCGCGGTCACCACGTCCGCCCGGACCTACGGGTACGACGTGCTGCTCCTCACCGGCGCGGAGGGCCCGGCCGCGGTGCGCCGCGTCACCGGCAGCGGCCTCGCCGACGCCATGATCCTGATGGACGTCGAACTCGACGACGAGCGGCTGCCGTTGCTCCGCGCCAGCGACCGGCCCGCCGTGCTCATCGGCCTCCCCGCCGAGCCCGAAGGGCTGACCTGCGTGGACCTCGACTTCGCGGCGACGGGCGCGCTGTGCGCCGAGCACCTGGCCGGACTCGGGCACCGCGACATCGCCGTCATCGGCGAGGCGCCGGCGGTGTACGAGCGCCACACCGGATTCGCCGAGCGCACCCTCGATGGACTCCGTTCCCGCGCACGGGAGTTGGGGCTGCGCATGCTGCACCGCCCCAGCGACGGCGGCTACGACGCCATGGCCACCACGCTCTCCCGCGTCTTCGACGAGCGCCCCGGCACCACGGGCTTCGTCGTGCAGAACGAATCAGCCGTGGAGCCCCTGCTCGCGCTGCTGCGCCAGCAGGGCCGCGCCGTCCCCGAGGACGTCTCGGTGGTGGCGATCTGCCCCGACCAGGTGGCGGTCGGGGCATCCGTGCGGCTCACCTCGGTCTCCATCCCCGCACAGGAGATGGGGCGCCGGGCGGTGGAGCGGATCGTCGCGAAGCTGGAGGCGCGCGGCACGGACGGGGTCGAACTCCTCGCCCCCGAGCTGACGGTGCGGGCCAGCACGGGCCCCGCACCGCACTCGGCGCCGACGCGCTGACCCCGCCGCGCCGCCGGACCGCCGGACCGTTCGCGGCCGTTCGCTACGGAAGGCTGTGCACCTTCGGGCCGACCGCGTTCGACCACGCGCTGCCCGCCGTCGCGTCCCAGTTGGTCGACCACGTCATGGCGCCGCGCAGCGACGGGTACGTCTTCGACGGCTTGAAGGAGCCGCAGCCGGTGCCGCGGGCCAGGCAGTCGAGGGCGTTGTTCACGATCGACGGGGACACATAGCCGCTGCCCGCGCCGCGCGGTGACGCCGGGACGCCGAGCCCGACCTGCGACGGGTCGAGGCCGCCCTCCAGCTGGATGCAGGCGAGCGCGGTCAGGAAGTCCACGCTGCCCTGGCTGTAGACCTTGCCGTCGCAGCCCAGCATCGAACCGCTGTTGTAGTACTGCATGTTGACGACGGTGAGAATGTCCTTCACGTTCAGCGCCGTCTGGAAGTAGCCGCCGGAGGTGGACTGCATGTCGATGGTCTGCGGCGCCATCGTCAGCACCATCTTCGGGCCCGCCTTCGCCGAGAGCTGGCGCAGTGCCTTCGTCATGTAGGTGGGGTTGAGGCCGTTCTCCAGGTCGATGTCGACGCCGCTGAACCCGTACTCCTGCATCAGTGCGTAGGCGCTGTTGGCGAACGCCGTCGCGGAGGCGTCACTGTTGACCGAGATGGTGCCCTTCTCGCCGCCGACCGAGAGGATCACGGACTTGCCCGCGGCCTTCTTCGCGGCGATGTCCGCCTTGAAGTCGGCGGTGGAGGAGTAGCCCACGGCCGGGTCCAGGTTGAAGGTGATCTGGCCCGGGGTGGTGGTGGCGTCGGCGAAGGAGACGGCGATGATGTCGTACTGCGACGACACGTCCCGCAGCTTCTGCACGGTCGCGCCGTTGTCGAAGTTCTGCCAGTAGCCGGTCAGCGCGTGCTTGGGCACCGTGCCGCCGTCCCCGCCGCCGCCCTTGGCGGTCCGTGCGGTCACCGCCGTGGACTTCGCGGACTCGCCCGCCGCGTTGGAGGCGCTCACCTGGAAGCTGTAGGTGGTCTCCGGTGTGAGGCCGGTGACGGTCGTGGCGGCGCCGCTGACCGAGGCGACCTTCGTGCCGTCGCGGTAGACGGTGTACCCGGTGGCGGTGGACACCGGGGTCCAGGACAGGTCCACCGACGTGGACGTCGTCGTGCCCGCCGCGAGCCCTCCCGGCACGGCCGGTGTCTCCACCGGGTCGGTGCCGCCGCCCCCGTCGGGCCCGAGGACGCTCACGTCGTCGACGTAGTACGCGCTCTGTCCGTACCAGCCGTGCGTGTACACGGTGACCGACGTGGTGTTCGCGCCGGTGGTGAAGCTGGTGGAGAGCTGCTGCCAGGACGACGTGCCCGGCGTCCACGTCGACACGTCGGTGGTGCCGGTGCCGCGCGCGCCGAGGTAGGCATAGCTGCCCTGCACCCAACTGCTCAGCTTGTACGTAGAGTTGGGCTTCACCTTGACGATCTGGGAGCACTCGGCGGTGCCCTGGCCCGACGGGGTGGCCTTGAGCGCCTTGGTGCCGCCGTGCACGGGGGACGTGACGGCGGCACCGCTGTTCGCGGCGCAGGTCCAGTTGCTCAGGTCCGACTCGAACCCGGCGTTCTTGGCGACGTTGACGTCCGCCGTGATGCCGGGCGCCGGGGCGTCCGCCGACTGGGCGGGCGCGGCGAGCGCGGTGACGGCGAGCGCGGCGGCGGCACCGGCGGCGATCACCGCGCCGAGTCGCCTGCGCATGCCGGGTCTGCCCTGACGTACACGGTCCACGGAGTGCCTCCAGGAAGAGGTGAAGGGCGGATGTGAACGACGGTGGCCACCGCTGCTGTGCGCATAGTTGGTCCAGACCAATCAACTTGTCAAGACGCTCAGCGCGTTCGTCCTGAAGTCGAGACCGCCGGCCGACCCGCTGATCTCGTAGCCGAACTGCACGTCACCGATGGTCTCGTTGCCCATCCAGCCCTTGGTGTTCTTGATCCACTTGAGGATCGGGAGGATGTCGACCGTCCCGGCCGACGAGTCGGAGGTGCGCAGGAACGAGAAGACCTCGTTGGCGCCGTTGCTGCCCTTGTAGACGTTCCAGGTATGGCCGCCGCGCGTGACGGTGCCCTGCGGGCTGCCGAGCGGGCCGACGTTGCCGTGCTGGTTGACCCACAGCATGATCTCGTAGTCGTGGTCGGTGTCCCAGATGTCGTACGAGGAGTTGTAGTCGCCCGCCGCCGGGACCGTGACGTCGTACGAACTCTTCAGCGAGGACAGCGAGTCGATCTGCTTGCCGACCGCCTTCGTGGAGTTGGGGTAGGACTTGATGCCGCTGGTGTTCGGGTGGTCGGCGCGCACGCTCCACCTGGTGCCGGAGTCGGCGGAGACGCACTGGCTGCCCGCGCCCGAGCCCCAGATGTTGTTGTAGAGGGTGTAGCCGTTCAGTGTGGTGTTGCCCCACTGCTCACAGGTGCTCCATACGGCGGCCTGGGCGGGCGCGGACGCGAGCCCGAAGGCCATGCCCGCCGCCATCGCGGGGGCGAGGAGCACGCGGGTCAGGGTGGTGCGGCGGAAGTGTCGTCCCATGGTGTTCTCTCCAGGGGTGGGGGGAAGGTCACCGCGGGCTCAGGACGAGCCCGCGGGGTGTGCGTCCTCGCGCAGCACGGCCACGCCGTGGCGCCCGAGGGTGATCGTGCCCCCGACCGGCTCGCCGGTCAGGAGGTCGCGGTGCCGGCCGCCCGGCACGGTCACGGTCACCGCGTCGCGGCCGTGGTGCAGGAGGAAGAGCAGGTCACCGCGGCGTACGGCCTCGACTCCGTGGGGGAGGCCGGGCAGCGGAGGCCGTACGCCGGCTTCGGTGGCCGCGCGGCCGAGCAGGCCGCGCAGGGCGTCGGGCGCGGGGAGTGTGGACACGTACCAGGCGCGGCCGCGGCGCAGCACCGCGGGCAGCCCGTCGAGCTCCCCGCCCCGGTACGAGGCGACCGTCTCGGCCTCGTCGTCGGCCGTCAGCTCCTCGGACCAGAGGGTGCCGGTGAAGTCGCCGCAGTCCACGCTCTCGCCGGTGTCCAGCGGCCACCACTCGTGGAGGGTGCGGATGCCGAACAGGGCGCGCAGCCCGGCGTCCGCCCCGCCGGGCCGCACCCGGTCGTCGCCGTCGGCCACGCCCGTGAAGAAGCCGCAGACGAGCGTGCCGCCCGCGCGGACGTACGCGACGAGCCGGTCGATGGCGGTGTCGGTGAGGAGGTAGAGGTGCGGCACGACGACCATGCGGTACGCCGACAGGTCGTGCTCGGGGTGGGCGAAGCCGACCGGGAGGTTCGCCTCCCACAGGGCGCGGTGCCAGGCGCGGAGAACCTCCGCGTGGTCGAGCAGGGACGAGGGGCGGCCGTCCTGCTGCCCCGCCCACCACGAGTCCCAGTCGTGCAGGACGGCCACCTCGGCGATGAGCCGGGAGCCCGCGATCTGCGGCCCCACCGCGCGGAGTTCGGCGCCGATCCGCTTGATCTCCTGGAAGGTGCGGCCGTCCTCGCCCGCGTGGCCGAGCATCCCCGAGTGGAACTTCTCCGCGCCCTGCCGGGACTGCCGCCACTGGAAGTAGCAGACGGCGTCGGCGCCGCGCGCCACGGCCTGCCACGTCCAGAGACGGTTGAGCCCGGCGGGCTTGGGGTGGTTCACACCGCGCCAGTTGACGGGGCCCGCGGCCTGCTCCATCACCATCCAGGGCCCGCCGCCCGCCTGCGAGCGCGTCAGGTCCTGGACCAGTGCTCCGTACTGCCCGCCCAGCGGGTCCTTCGGGTCCGGGTAGACGTCCACCGACACCACGTCCTCCTGCGCGGCCCACTTCCAGCCGTCCTGGCCCTGCCACAACGGCATGAAGTTGGTGGTGACCGGCAGGTGCGGGGTGTGCGCGCGGACGATGTCGCGCTCGGCGGCGTAGCACTCCAGCAGGGCGTCGGACGTGAAGCGCTTGAAGTCGAGGACCTGCGTGGGGTTCTTCATGTAGTGGGCGCGGCGGGGCGGCAGCATCTCCTCCCAGGCGTCGTAGCTCTGCCCCCAGAACGCCGACCCCCAGGCCGAGTTGAGCGCAGTCAGGCTGCCGTACCGCTCGCGGAGCCAGCGGCGGAACGCGGCCGCCGCCTCGTCGCCCCAGTCGTAGGTGCAGTACTCGTTGTTGATGTGCCACATGGTGAGCGCGGGGTGGTGCGCGTAGCGGGCGGCGAGGTCCTCGGTGATGGCGGCGGCGTAGCGGCGGTAGGCGGGGCTGGAGTGCGCGAAGTGCTGGCGTGAACCCCACCACTCGACGTTTCCGTCCTCGTCGCGCGGCAGCGTCTCGGGGTGCAGCCGGCCGAGCCAGGGCGGGGGAGAGGCGGTCGGGGTGGCGAGGACGACGCCGATGCCGTGCCCGTGCATGAGGTCCATGAGCCGGTCGAGCCAGCCGAAGTCCCGCACGCCGGGGCGCGGTTCGAGCCTCGCCCAGGAGAAGACGCCCAGGGTGACGGTGGTGACGCCGGCCTCCTTCATCAGGCGCACGTCGTCGTGCCAGACGTCCTCGGGCCACTGCTCTGGGTTGTAGTCGCCGCCGAAGAGGATCCGGCCGCGGGTGGTGTCCTGGAGGGAAGGCATCGGTGTGGTCAGCCCTTCACTGCGCCGGTGAGCATGCCCTGCTTGAAATGCCGCTGCACGAACGGCGAGAGGACGGCGACGGGGATCAGCGCGAGCACCATCACGGCCATCTGGATGGCGAGCGGCGACAGGTGGCCCGTGTTGATGGCCTGGCTCAGGCCGGTCGGCTTCTGCTGCTTGAGGACGAGCTGCTGCATGATGTTCTGCAACGGCATCATGTCCGGGTCGCTGAGGTAGATCGAGGCGTTGAACCACGCGCTCCAGTACCCCACCGCGTAGAAAAGGGTGATCACCGCGATCACCGCGCGCGAGAGGGGCATGACGATCCGCCACAGGATGCGCAGGTCGCCGGCGCCGTCGATGCGGGCGCTCTCGATCAGCTCCTGGGCCGTGCCCATGAAGAACGCGCGCAGGACGAGGATGTTGAACACGTTCAGGGCGCTCGGCAGGATCAGGGAGAGATACGTGTCGGTGAGGCCGAGGCCCTGCACCACGAGGTAGGTGGGGATCAGGCCCGCGCCGAAGAACATCGTGGCGACGATCACCAGCAGGATCGGGCGGTGCAGCACGGACCCGGGGCGCGAGAGACCGTACGCGCACAGGATCGACACCACCATGCTGAACAGCGTTCCGGCGACCGTGACACCCACGCTGACCAGCGCGGCCCGCGAGACCTGACCGCCGCCGAGCAGCTCCTGGTAGTGGATGAACGTGATGCCCCGGGGGATCACCACGAGGCCGCCCGTCTCGGTGATCGTCCGCACCGAGGAGAGGCTGGTGACGACCACCACCCACACCGGGAAGAGCACGGCCAGACAGACGAGCGTCAGTGTCACGCCCTTGGTGGCGAGGCCGGCCCGGGTGGGCGGCTCCTCCCACACCGGACGCAGCCCGGACCTGCTGCCGGGCCGGATGCCGAAGTTCAGCACGTTGAGGGAACTCACCGCTTGTACACCCCCTGCTCGCCCATGAGATGGGCCACCTTGTTGGCTCCGAGCACCATCAGCAGGCCGAAGACGCCCTTGACGATGCCGATCGCGGCGCCGTAGCCGAAGTTGCCGTTGTCCAGGCCGGTGTTCCACACGTACGTGTCGAGGACCTCGGAGGCCGCGGCGCCCACCGCGGCGCGTTGGAGGAGGATCTGCTCGAAGCCCACCGTGAGGGCGTTGCCGACCTGGAGGACCAGGAGCAGGGCGACGACCGGGCGCAGCGCCGGGAGCTGGATGTGCCACATGCGGCGCCAGCGGTTCGCGCCGTCCATCGCCGCGGCCTCGTACAGGTCGGGGCTGACGGCGGCCAGTGCGGCGAGGAAGACGATGACGCCCCAGCCCGCGTCCTTCCAGATCATCTCGAAGGTGAGCAGGAACTTGAACAGACCCGGGTCGGTCATCAGGTCGAAGCCGTCGTGGCCGCGGTCCCGCAGCACCTGCGCGACCAGGCCGGCCCCGCCGAACATCTGCTGGAAGACGGTGATGACGAGGACCCAGGAGAAGAAGTGCGGCAGGTACAGGATCGCCTGGGCCACGGCGCGCACGCGCGGGCGTACGAAGCTGTTGATGAACAGCGCCAGCGCGATCGGCACCGGGAAGAAGAGCGCCAGCTGGATCGCGAAGATGGCGAAGGTGTTCCTGACCGCCTGCCAGAACAGGCGGTCCTCCACCATGTGCCGGAAGTGCTCGAAGCCGATCCACGGGCTCTGCGACATCGCCTGGAACGCGTTGTCCGCGATGTACGGGTCGTAGTCCTGGAAGGCGACGACGTTGCCGATCAGCGGGACGTAGTTGAAGACGAGGAGCAGCAGCAGGGCCGGCAGCACCATGAGGAGCAGGACGCGGTCGCGGCGCAGCCGGTGCCGGAGCGGGACGCGGGCCGGGGGCGCCTTCGACGGACGGGACGGCGGCGCCTTCCGTGGCGGCGCGGCCTCGCCGGGGGAGGCGGGGGGCGCGTCGGTCGTACCGTGCGCCATGTCAGGACGCCGCCTCGCCGGACTCGTCCAGCAGCTTCTTGTACCAGTCGCGCAGCTTGTCGCCGCCGCCCGACTTCCAGTCCGATGCCGCCCGCTGCATGTCGGACACCTTCTTGCGGCCGCGCACGACGTCCTTCTCCAGGTCCTCGAACTCGGCGTTCAGCTCGGTGTACCGGGTCGGCTCGATGATCATCATGCCGTGGAAGAGCGGCTTCCTCGTGTGCGCGCCCTGGCGCTGCTGCCACCCGACCATGCCCTCGGTGACGTCCGGCAGATCCGGGTAGGCGACGAAGGGCGCGGGCGACGCCAGGTACTCGTACGTCGAGAAGACCTCGTTGTTGCCCCTGCCGTTCTTGGTGAGGACACCGTCGTCGAAGGTGTGGTGGACGCCCTCGACGCCGTACATGCGCAGCCGCTGCTCCTTCGAGCCGTAGGGAGCGGCGGTGAAGTTGGCGAGGGCGAGGATGTCGCGGACCGTCTTCTCGTCGGCCTTCTCGCTGATGAACGTCCAGATGTCGGCGGGCGGGCGCGCGTACAGCGTGGGCTTTCCGCCGTCGAGCGCGAAGTAGTCGAACGCCTCCATGCGGAACTTCTTGTCGTCGACGCGCTGCACCGCGGCCTTGCCGTACCAGTCGGACAGGTCCTGGCAGTACATCCAGACCTTGCCCGCGGCGCACAGGTCACCGATGCTGCCGGTCTCGGCCTTCGCGTCGGGGTGCACGAAGCCCGCGGAGTAGAGCTTGCGGGACCACTCCAGGGCTTCCAGGTACTCGTCGGTCTCGTAGCGGTTGATCAGCTTGCCGTCGACGAGCTTCCAGTAGTACGGCTTCTCGGGCAGGACGCCGAAGATGTGCCAGGCCGCCCACGTCATGTCGCCGCACGCCCACACCCTGCTCTTCGGGGCGTTGAGCTGCTTGCACAGGTCGTAGAACTCCTGGGCGCTGGTGGGCGCTTCGAGCCCTTCCTTCTCGAACAGATCGGTCCGGTAGAAGGGCGCGATGTTCGGGGTGGTGGCCGAGGGCATCGGCAGCCCGCGGAGCTTGCCGCCGAAGACGGAGCGCTGCCAGGCGCCGGTCGGGATCGCCGCGAGGTTCGGGTACTTCTTGACCCGGTCGCCGCTCAGGTAGGGGCCGAGGTCGGCGAACTTGTTGGCGATGGCGCTCGGTATCTTGCCGGTCAGCTCCCAGCCGGGCACGACCACGGCGTCCGGGACGCGGCTGGAGGCGAGGACGGCGCCCAGCTTCTGGCCGTACGTGTCGCCCTGCTGGTTCTGCCAGGTGACGCGGACGCCCGCGGCCTCGTCCATCGCCGTCCAGTACGGGTTCCCCTGCTTGGGGACGTTGCCCCAGATGGGGGCCATGACGGTGAACCGGCCGCCCTTGCCGAGCCTCCTCGGCACCGACGCCCGCAGCTCGGCCGCGGGCAGGGCCTTGGTGAAACCCGCGGCCGAGCCGTTCTCGGCCGGGATGTCCGGTGTGGCGACCTCCGACGCGACGTACGCGGGCAGCAGGTCCTTGAGCTTCTTGCCCGTGGTGGTGCCCTCGTTCTTCGAACCGCTGCCGCCGCACGCCGCGAGCAGCGGGGCGCCGCCCGCCAGGGCGAGCGCGGCGAACCCGGAGGAGGCGAGGAAACCCCTGCGGGAGGGGGAGTTCGGCGTCATTGCGTCAACCCTTCGTGGCGCGGGCACTCGAAACCCATGTCGAAGCGCTTCGATTTCGGAGCGAGATTAGGTGAAGGGGCGGGGCGGGACAAGGCTTCGGTACCGAATTCGTCGACTCGATGGGTGAGTTGGCAAGCGCAGTCGCCACAAGGGATGCCGGGTGTTTGGAGCAGGGGGCCCCGAGCGTTCCCTTGACATGGACGCCACTCAACACGGAGCATCGAAGCGCTTCGAAGGTGTCTGTCGCCCGTCCGGAGGATCCCCACGTGACCGAGAACCCGCCACCGTTCCGCGACCCCGGCCTGCCGCCGGACGAGCGGGTGGACGACCTCCTCGCACGGCTGACGACCGAGGAACGCCTCGCCTTCCTGCACCAGTTCGCGCCCGCGGTCGAGCGGCTCGGCATCGCCGCGTTCCGCACCGGACAGGAGGCGCTCCACGGCGTCGCCTGGATGGGGCCCGCGACCGTCTTCCCGCAGGCCGTCGGGCTCGGCGCGACCTGGAACGACGACCTGCTGCGGCGCGTCGGCGAGGCCGTCGGCGCCGAGGCGCGGGCCATGCGCGCCCGGGACGACCGCGTCGGCCTCAACGTCTGGGCGCCCACCGTCAACCTCCTGCGCCACCCGCTGTGGGGCAGGAACGAGGAGGGGTACGCCGAGGACCCGCACCTCACCTCGGCACTCGCCGTCGCCTGCACGCGCGGCCTGCGCGGCGACCACCCCACGCGATGGCGTACCGCGCCCGTCCTCAAGCACTGGCTCGCCCACAACAACGAGACGCACCGGGACACGTCGAACTCCTCCGTGCGCCCGCGCGTCCTGCACGAGTACGACCTGCGCGCCTTCCGGGCCGCCGTCGAGGCCGGCGCGGTCGCCGGGGTGATGCCCGCCTACAACCTCGTCAACGGCCGCCCCAACCACGTGTCGCCCCACCTCCGTGAGCAGTTGCGCCGCTGGACGGACCAGTCCCTGCTGGTCTGCTCCGACGCGGGCGCGCCCAGCAACCTCGTCGACTCCGAGGAGTACTTCGACACCCACGAAGAGGCCGTCGCCGCGTCCCTCGTCGCGGGCGTGGACAGCTTCACCGACCACGGCACCGACCCGACGGTCATCGTGGGACGCCTTCGACGGGCTCTGGACAAGGGCCTGTTGACCCAGGGCGACGTCGACGCGGCGGTGCGCAGACAGCTGTCCGTGCGGCTCCGGCTCGGCGAGTTCGACCCGGACGGCGGCCCGTACGCGGCCGCCTCCCCGGACGACGTCGACACCCCCGCGCACCAGGACCTCGCCCTTGAGGCCGCCGAACAGGCCGTCGTCCTGCTCAAGAACGAAGACGGCCTGCTCCCGCTCACCGAAGGCGCCCGGATCGCGGTCGTCGGACTGCTCGCCGACGAGTGCAAGACCGACTGGTACAGCGGCACCCTGATCCGCCGCGCCACCACCCTCGACGGCCTGCGCGAGCGCTTCGGCGCCGACCGCGTCACCTACGCCGAGGGCGCGGACCGGGTACGCCTGAAGTGCGCGGCGGGCTGGCTCCGGGTGCCGCCGTCCGCCGCCGGCGCCTCGGCGCGGGGCGCGGCCGGCGCCCTCGACCCGGCGCTGCTCGCGGGCCGCACCGACCTGCCGCCGCTGACCGTCTGCGCGGATCCGGCCGACGCCGCCGAGTTCGCCCTCGTCGACTGGGGCGACGGCGCGTGGACGCTGCGGGCGGTGGACGGCCGCTACCTCTCGGTCGCCGATGACGGTTTCGTGCGCGCGTCGGCGGACCAGCCGGGCGGCTGGGTCGTGCAGGAGACGTTCGGGCTGGTCGAGCACGGGGACGGGTACCTCATCGAGCACACGGGGACGGGTGGGTACGTCTCTGTCGCCGCCGGTGCCGTGAAGGTTGCCGCGAAAGAAGAACTCGCAGGGGGAGGGGGCGCGGAGGGAGCACTCGCGGTTGGAGGGCTCCTCTTCGCCGTCGAGGTGCTGGAGCGCGGTGAGGACGCCGTGGCCCGCGCCGCCGCCGACGCGGACACCGTGATCGTCGTCGCGGGGAACGACCCGCACATCAACGGCCGCGAGACACAGGACCGCACGACCCTCGCCCTGCCGCCCCACCAGGAGCGGCTGTGGCGCGCGGCCCGCGCCGCCAACCCGCGCACCGCCCTCGTCCTGACCTCCTCCTACCCCTATGCGGTCGCCGACGCCCACACGGAACTGCCCGCCCTGCTGTGGACCGCGCACGGCGGACAGGTCGCGGGCACCGCGCTCGCCCGCGTCCTCGCCGGCGACGTCTCACCTGCCGGACGCCTCCCGCAGACCTGGCACGTCGCCGACACCGCCCTGCCCGGCCTGCTCGACTACGACATCATCGGCTCGCGCCAGACCTACCTCTATGCCGACCCGCACGCGGCGGACCGCCCGCTGTACCCCTTCGGGCACGGCCTGAGCTACGCCTCCTTCGCGTACGAGGACCTCACGGCCGCACGCGAAGGCGACGTGCTGCGGGTCGCGTTCACCCTCACCAACACAGGGCCCGTCGCCGCGGACGAGGTGGCGCAGCTCTACGCACGGGCGCCCCGGAACACCGTGGCGGGCCTCACCCTGCCGCACAGGCAGCTGGTCGCCCACCGCCGCGTGCGCCTCGCGGCCGGGGCCGCCTGCCGGCTGGAGTTCGAAGTGCCGCTGTCGGACCTGGCGTTCTGGGATGTGCGGCACGATCGCTGGGCCCTGGCGACCGGCACGTACGACCTGCTCGCCGGCGCCTCCAGTGAGGACATCCGGCTCACCGCGCCGGTCCGTGTCGACGGCGAACCGACAGCCGCCAGGCCGGCGCGGAGGGACGGCCTGGCGGCGACCGGATACGACACGCAGACCGGCACCGAGATCGTCGACCGCACGAAGACATCGGGCGACGCCGTGCGCGCCGTCGCCGACGGCTCCGGCGAACTGCTCTTCTGCGACTGCGACTTCGAGGACGGAGTACGGGCCGTCGCCGTCGAGGCGGCAGGCGAAGGCGCCGTCGACCTCATCTCGGGCAGCACCGCGACCACCGTCACGGTCCCGCCGACCGGCGGGAGGTACGACTACGCCCACCACAGCGCGGTGTTCGCCGCCTCCGGGGTGCGTGACCTGCGCGTCCGCCTGCGCGGGCCGGTCCGGCTCGCGCGGATCACCTTCACCGCCGGCGAAGAGGGCGAGGGCACGGCATGAGGTTCACCGACGGCTTCTGGCTGATGCGTGACGGGGTGCACGCCTCGTACGCGACCGACGTACGCGAAGTGCGGGAGAACGGCACCGGCTTCACCGCGTACGCCGCCGTCAAGCCGGTGCGCGAGCGGGGCGACACGCTCAACTCGCCGCTGATCACGGTCGAGTGCTTCTCACCGGCCGAGGGGGTGATCGGCGTCCGGGCGACGCACCACGCGGGCAAGGCCAACCACGGGCCGGACTTCATCCTCCTGGCAACCGAGACGACAGAGACCCCCGGGAGTGCTTCCGCCGGCGCCGGAACGCCCGACGCGCAGCCCTGCCTCCGCCGCGGTGGCACCGTCACCGAACTGACCAGTGGCCCGCTCACGCTCCGCCTGGACAGCGCGGCACCCTGGGGCCTGGAGTTCCTGGACGGCGACGGGCGCCCTTTGACCGCCGTGGAGCGGCGCGGCACCGCGTTCGCCACCACCCCCGACGGTGCCCACCACATGATCGGGCAACTCGCGCTCGGAGTGGGCGAGTTGATCTATGGACTCGGTGAGCGCTTCACCCCGTACGTCAAGAACGGCCAGAGTGTCGACATCTGGCAGGCCGACGGTGGCACCAGCAGCGAGCAGGCGTACAAGAACATCCCCTTCCACCTCTCCTCGCGCGGCTACGGCGTCTTCGTCAACCACCCCGGCAAGGTCTCCTACGAGATCGGCTCCGAGTCCGTCGGCCAGCTCCAGTTCAGCGTCGAGGACCAGTCGCTGGAGTTCTACGTCATCGCGGGGCCCACCCCGAAGGACGTCCTGCGCCGCTACACCGCGCTCACCGGACGCCCCGCCCTGCCGCCCGCCTGGTCCTTCGGGCTCTGGCTCACCACCTCCTTCTGCACCCCGTACGACGAGGAGACCGTCACCGGCTTCGTCGACGGCATGGCGGAGCGCGACATCCCGCTCAGCGTCTTCCACTTCGACTGCTTCTGGATGCGCGAGCACCAGTGGACCGACTTCCGGTGGGACCCGGACGTCTTCCCCGACCCGGAGGGCATGCTGCGCAGACTCCGCGAACGCGGACTCAAGGTCAGCATCTGGATCAATCCCTACATCGCCCAGAAGTCCCCGCTGTTCGCCGAGGCCGCGGCCGAGGGGTTCCTCGTCCGGCGCCCGAACGGCGATATCTGGCAGTGGGACCTGTGGCAGCCGGGCATGGCGCTCGTCGACTTCACCCACCCCGGCGCCCGCGCCTGGTACGCCGCCAAGCTGCGCGCCCTCCTCGACCAGGGCGTCGACTGCTTCAAGACCGACTTCGGCGAGCGCGTGCCCACCGACGTGGTCTGGCACGACGGCTCGGACCCGCACCGCATGCACAACTACTACGCGCAGCTCTACAACAGCACCGTCTTCGAACTCCTGGAGAAGGAGCGCGGCACGGGCGACGCCGTCGTCTTCGCACGCTCCGCGACGGCGGGCGGCCAGCAGTTCCCCGTGCACTGGGGCGGCGACTGCTTCGCCTCGCTCGGCGCCATGGCCGAGTCGCTGCGCGGCGGCCTGTCCCTCTCGCTGAGCGGCTTCGGGTTCTGGAGCCACGACATCGGCGGCTTCGAGGGCACCCCCGACCCCGCCGTCTTCAAGCGCTGGCTCGCCTTCGGCCTGCTGTCCTCGCACAGCCGCCTGCACGGCAACGTCTCCTACCGGGTGCCGTGGGCGTTCGGCGAGGAAGCGGTCGACGTGGCACGGAAGTTCACCCGCCTCAAGCACCGCCTGATGCCCTACCTGTACGGCGCGGCCGCCGAGGCCCACCACGACGGCGTGCCCGTCATGCGCCCCATGCTCCTGGAGTTCCCCGACGACCCGGCCTGCCGCACCCTCGACCGGCAGTACATGCTCGGCCCCGATCTGCTGGTCGCCCCCGTCTTCAGCGCCGAGGGCGACGTCGAGTTCTACGTCCCCGAAGGCACCTGGACCCACCTCCTCACCGGCGAGACCGTCCAGGGCCCCGGCTGGCGGCGCGAGACCCACGGGTTCGACAGCCTGCCGCTGTACGTGCGGCCCGGCGCCCTGCTCCCGCTCGGCGCCGACGACGCGCGGCCCGACGGCGACTGGCTGGACGACCTGACCCTGCTGGTCACCCCGGGAGCCCCGCACCGCGCAGAGACCACCGTCCCCGACCACGAGGGGCGGCCCGCGGCCGTCTTCCGCGCCACGCGGGACGGCAACCGGGTCCGTGTCCTCGCCGCCGGCTCCCGGCGCCCCTTCCGGGTGCGGACCGTGGACGGGCGCGCGACGGCGGACGGCGTGGGGGAGGTGATCCTGACCGATGTCCTCACGGACAGAAGGACCGGCTAGAGTGCCCGCCTCCACCGCGACGGCGGCGGACAGCGCGGAAGAGAGGGCATCCATGACGCCGGCCGGCAGCGACGCGGCCGCCGAGTTCCACGCCTTCTTCGAGCGGCACTACGCCGAACTCGCGCGCCTCGCCCACCTGTTGACCGGCGAGGCCGACGGTGCGGACGACCTGGCGGCCGATGCGCTCCTCGCCCTCTGGCACCGCTGGGACCGGGTGCGGGCCGCGGACCACCCGGCCGCGTACGCCCGTGGAGTCGTCGCGAACATGGCGCGCAGCCGCATCCGCAGCGCCGTGCGCGAGCGGCGCCGCATCACGCTGTTCTGGTCGGGCCGTGACGAGGACGTCGCGGACCCCGACATACCGGCGGTCGTCGACGTGCGGGACGCGCTGCGCGCGCTGCCCTTCCGCAAGCGGGCCTGCGTGGTCCTGCGGCACGCCTTCGACCTCTCGGAGAAGGACACCGCACTGGCCCTCGGGGTCTCGGTGGGTACGGTGAAGAGCCAGACGTCGAAGGGAATGGCTGAGCTGCAACGACGCCTCGGCCCGCACCCCGCCCTCGCACGGGTGCGCGCGGTCACGGCGGACACGGGGGGAAGCACATGAGGGACGACGCACACGACGACGACCGGGTGCGCAGGAAGCTGCGCGGCGCGGCGCAGGCGCACCGGCCCGACCGGGAGCGGATGCGGGCCCGCATCGAGCGCGGCATGGCCGAGGGCGAGCGGCGGCCGGAGCGGCGGTCGAAGGCCACCCGTCACGTGGGCAGCGCGTCCTGGCTGCGCGTGGTGAGCGCGACGGCCGCCGTGGCAGGGGTCTTCGCGGTCGTCGGGTACGGGGTGGCCGCCGTCCTGCGGGACGAGGAACCGTCACCGCAGTCCGTGGCGACGAGCACCACGCCCGCACCGCCGACGGCGGCGCCGGACCCGGACCGCACCCCCGACGCACCGGCCCGCACCGACGACCCACCGGACCGCACCCCCGACGCGCCGCCCCGCCGCCCCAGCGGCACACCGCCGACGCCCCCCAAGTCTCCCGGAACATCGGGGACATCGGGGACGCCGAAGAGCGTGCCCGCGGACCGGCTCCTGTGGGCCGACGGTTCGGTCGACCCCGGCTCCAGCACGTACTGGTCGCAGAGCGACATCACCGTCAAGGCGAGGAAACCGCTGACCGCGCTCACCGTCGAGGTGCGCGTCGCCGGGAGCGGCGAGGTCGCCGACACCGGCAACTGGCGCTCCCTGCCCGAGGGCGACTTCGACGTCTCGGCCACCGAGCGGGACGGCTTCCTCGTCTACCGCTGGACGCTCAAGGACGGGAGGACCGTGCCCGTCGGGGAACACGTCTTCGCCGGACAGTTCAACCACCCGGGAGGGAAGCGGGACGCGGGCGGCGACACATATGCGGTCCATGCGGGCACCTCGGACGAACGGGCCGTCTGGCGGGGCGACTTCGCCTGAGCCCGCGAAAACGCGAAAACTTTCCGGACGGCGGCAACCCATTC
This sequence comes from Streptomyces sp. NPDC093510, assembly GCF_040683555.1. NCBI lineage: Bacteria > Bacillati > Actinomycetota > Actinomycetes > Kitasatosporales > Streptomycetaceae > Streptomyces > Streptomyces sp. NPDC093510. The sequence continues at coordinate 247,826 of NZ_JBFBEE010000014.1, read as the reverse complement.
CCGGCCGGCGGAGACCACACAGCGAAGAAGCTCTCCCCCCACGTACGAGGAATGGGACACATGACACCACGAGCTGAACTGCGCAAGGGCCGCAAGCGGCGCCTGACCACGCGCCGGGCCATCGGCGCGGTGACCGCAGCGCTCACGCTGACCGGCGCCGGGATCGCGACGAACATCATGTTGTCGCCCGCGGGCGCGGCCACCGCCTGGCCCGAGGCCAAGGGCCAGGCCCCGACGGCCAAGACCATCGAGGTCTCCGGCACCCGCGACGGCGGCCTCAAGCGCTACTACGGCACCGGTGACCTGGGCGGCGACGGTCAGGACGAGGGCCAGGACCCGATCTTCAAGCTGAAGGACGGCGCGGTCCTCAAGAACGTCATCATCGGCTCGCCGGCCGCGGACGGCATCCACTGCCAGGGCAGCTGCACCCTGGAGAACGTGTGGTGGGAGGACGTCGGCGAGGACGCCGCCACCTTCAAGGGGACCTCGGCGAGCTCCACGTACACCATCCGCGGCGGTGGCGCGAGGAAGGCCGACGACAAGGTCCTCCAGTTCAATGGCGCGGGCAAGCTGGTCGTGACCAAGTTCCAGGTCTCCGACTTCGGCAAGCTGGTGCGCTCCTGCGGCAACTGCTCCAAGCAGTACAAGCGGACGATCGTCGTGGACGACGTGGACATCACCGCACCCGGCAAGTCGATCGTCGGCATCAACACCAACTACGGCGACACGGCCGAGCTGCGCAACATCCGCATCCACGGCGACAGCAACAAGAAGATCGCCACGTGTGACCGCTTCACCGGCAACAACACCGGTGACGAGCCGACCAAGACGGGCTCGGGCCCCGACGGCAGGTACTGCAAGTTCACGGCCTCGGACATCAGCTACCAGTAGGACGTACGGCAGATGCCGGGAGAGCGCCCCTCGCGCGGGGGCGCTCTCCTTCGTGCCTACTGCCCGGCGAGGCCGGTGTGCGCCACCCCCGCCACGATCTGCCGCTGGAAGAAGACGAACACGACGATCAGCGGCAGGCCGGCCATCAGGCCGCCCGCCATCAGCTGCGCCCACTGGATGCCGTAGGAGTTCATGACGGTCGCGATGCCGTTCGGCATGGTCATCAGCTCGGGGTTGTTGGTCACCATGTACGGCCACAGGAAGTTGTTCCAGGAGCCGATGAAGGTGAAGATGCCGACCGCGGAGAGCGAGGGGCGCGCCAGCGGGAGCACGATGGTGAAGAAGATCCGCCACCGCCCCGCGCCGTCGCAGAACGCCGCCTCCTCCAGCTCCTTGGGGATGCCCTGGAAGAACTTGTAGAGGATGTAGACCATCGCGGCCGGCGCGCACTGCGGCAGGATCATGCCCCAGTACGTGTCGACCATCCCCAGGGACTGGACCGTGGTGAAGAGCGGGACGCCGAGGACCGCGGGCGAGATCATCAGACCCGCCATGACGAGTCCCATCAGCGCGCCCTTGCCGCGGAACTCGGTGCGCGCGAAACCGTAGCCCGCGAGGGCGCCGGTCAGCACGACGACGAAGGTGACGCAGACCGAGACGACGACCGAGTTCACGAACCAGTTCGTGATGTTGCCGGTCTCGAAGATGCTCTTCCACGCCTGGGTGGTCCACTCGTCGGGCAGCCACTTGACGGGTACGGCGACGGCCTCCGCCTCCGACTTGAACGAGGTGGACAGCGTCCAGAGGAGCGGCGCGGTCATCACGGCGGAGACCAGCAGGCCGACGGCGGTGAGGACGACCTGACTCGGCCTCCACTTGCGGCGTACTCCCGTGGCGGTGCTCACTGGACGCCCTCCTCGCGCTTGCGCAGCAGCCACATGCGGCCCAGCGCGATGACCGCGATCATCAGGAAGAACAGGATCGAGATCGCGGAGGCGTAGCCCACGCGGTAGCTGGTGAAGCCCTGTTCGAGGGTGTACTGGACCATGGTCCGGGTCGATTCCTCCGGTCCGGGGCCGAACTCGTACATCACCACGACCTGGTCGAAGACCTGCAGCGAAGCGAGGATCTGCAGCGCCACGACCAGGCCCGTGATGGAGCGCAGCATGGGCAGGGTGATGTGCACCGTCCGGTGCCAGGCGTTGGCGCCGTCCAGCGCGGCGGCCTCGTACAGGTGCTGCGGGATGTTCTGCAGCGCGGCGAGGTAGAGCAGGAAGCTGAAGCCGACGGTCCACCAGAGGGTGGCGACGACGACGGCCGTCATCGCCGTGTCCTTCTCGGTGAGCCAGGCCGACTCCATGCCGAAGACGTGGTCGAGCAGGCCGGTGTCCGGGTTGAACATCCAGCGCCACATGTTGCCGACGACGGTCGAGGGCAGCAGGAAGGGTGCGAAGAAGCAGAGCCGCCACAGCCACTTGGCGTGCTCGATGTGGTGCGCGAGCAGCGCGAGGAGGAGGGCGACGAGCACGATGCACGGCACCACGAGGAGCGTGAAGTACGCGCTGTGGCCCAGCGAGTCCCACACCAGGGGGTCCTGGAGCGCCTCGGAATAGTTGTCGAGGCCCACGAAGCGGGCGCCGTCGCCGGAGATGTTGGCGTCGGTGAAGCTCAGCCACACCCCGCGCAGCACGGGCACGATCACGAAGAGCAGGAACAGCAGCAGGAACGGCGCCACGAACCAGCCGCCGTGCTGGAGTCCGCGTCCGGCGCGGGTCCGCGTGCTCCGTTCGGCGGCGGCGGTGGTGCGGACGGCGGGTGGCTTCGTGGTGGCCGGGGCGGCGGCCCCGGCGCTGGTTGTCGTCATGCGGCGGAGCCTCCTTCGGCCGCGGTTCTGCCTTCCATGGGGTTCTTCATCTCCAGGAGCTTCTCCAGGACGCCCCGCATCCGGCGGGCCGCCGCGGCGGGCTTGGCCGAGCCGAGGTTGGAGGAGACGACGACCGGGCCGATGCGCTGCGCGAGCGTTCCGGTCGAGCCCGCGAACCAGGCCTCCGGTTCGAGGGCCATCTGGTCCATCACCGAGACGTACTCGGACTGCGGGTGGAGTTTTCGGTACGCGGCGGACTGCAGCGTCGGCAGGTGGGCGGGGATGTGGCCGCCGCGCGCCCAGTCGGCACCGTGCCGCACGATGTACGCGGCCAGGCGGTGGGCGGCGTCGTCGGCGGCGCCGCCGCGGCCGGCCTGGCGGGGCAGCACGAAGCAGTGCGACTCGGCCTGCGTGGCGGGTCTGCCGAACAGCGCGGGCATGGGGGTGGCCCCGTACTTCAGTCCCGGCCCCGAGTAGACCGGCACGGACCAGCCGCCCTCCCAGACGAAGGCGCCGCCGTTGATGAAGTGCTCGGCGTCGGGGGCGCCCGTGGTGGCGTAGCCGTCGGTGATGTGCCGGCGCAGGAACTCCAGGATCTCGACGGCCTTGTCCTCGTCGAACGTGACGTCGGTGAGGCCCGGGTCGTAGTAGGTGCCGCCGGCCTGCGCGTAGAACGACATGAAGAACCACCAGGCGTGGTTCTGGTTGGACGCGTGCAGTCCGAGGGTCTGCACGCCCGGCTTCACCGCCTTCTTGGCGGCCTTCAGCCCGTCGAACCACTCGTCGACGGAGGTGAACGCGACGAGCTTCCCGTCGTCCCCGAGCAGGCCGGCCTTCTCGCAGACGTCCTTGCGGTAGAAGTTCAGCTGCGGGTGGATGTCGAGGGGGACGGCGTAGAGCTTTCCGCCGACGACGGACCGCTTCCACAGGGCGGGGTCGAAGTCCTCACGCCGCACCCCGTACCGGGCGAGCAGCGCCGTGTCGAAGGGGTCGAGGAGCCGCTCGGGGGCGAAGCCCGCGAGCCGTCCCAGGTGCAGCACACCGAGTTCGGGGGCCCGGTTTCCGGAGGCTGCCATGGCGAGTTTGGTGTAGTACGGGTTGCCCCAGAGCAGGGTCGAGTCCAGTACGTCGATGCCCGGGTTCTCCCGGCGGAAGGCGTCCAGCATCGCGATCATGTTCACGCCGTCGCCGCCGCTGAACAGGTTCCAGTACCGGAGCCGTGCGTCCGCGCCGGAGGTGAGCGCGGAGGCGCTCCGGTTCGCGGCGGCGAGACCGAAGCTGCCCGCGACGGCGAGTGCTCCGAGCCCGCCGAGCACACCGCGGCGGCTCGGGAGGGGAGGTGACATGCGGCTCTCTTCTCTTACTGCTGTTCGGTATATCGAATGCCGATCGCAACTTCGAACGGACCGTAAGGTCGAACATCGTGCGCGTCAACGGTTCGGACGAAGTCCCGGTGAATTACGAGGGGTTCTGTGCGATGCGTTGACGTGCTCAGCTCCGCTGCCTAAGTTGCCGTTCGTAATCCTGACCGGCGTCCGAAATATCGAACGCTAACCGTCGAGACGGCAGAGGTGGACGCAGAGGTGGACATGGCGCGCAGACGATGGAAACTGGGCCTCACCGTGGGGGCGGTGGGGTCCCTGCTCGCGGGAACGCTCGCCGCGAGCCCCGGCGCGGCGGCGGGCCCCGCCGCGCCCGACGAGCCGGTCGACTACACGATCGATGTCGACTCGGCCCGTACAGGACCGAAGATCGACGATTCGATGTACGGCGTCTTCTACGAGGACATCAACCGCGCGGCCGACGGCGGGCTCTACGCGGAGCTCGTGCAGAACCGGTCGTTCGAGTACAGCACCGACGACAACAACTCCTACAAGCCGCTGACGTCGTGGGACACCTCGGGCACCGCACACGTCCGCAACGACGACGGCCGCCTGAACGCCCGCAACCGCAACTACCTCTCGCTCGGCGCCGGTTCGTCCGTCACCAACTCCGGTTACAACACCGGCATCGCGGTCGCCAAGGGCAAGCGGTACGACTTCTCGGTCTGGGCCCGCGCCGACAGCTCTGCGCGGGCGCCGCTGACCATCGGCCTGAGGGACGCCGCCGGCGGACTGGCCGCCGCCCGCCGCGTCACCGCGCGCGGCGGCTGGGCCAAGTACAAGGTGTCGTTCACCGCCACCCGCACCTCCGCGACCGGACGGCTCGCCGTCACCGCCGACGCCCCCGTCGCCCTCGACGAGATCTCCCTCTTCCCGCGCGACACGTACAAGGGCCGTGAGAACGGCCTGCGCAAGGACCTCGCCGAGAAGATCGCCGACCTGAACCCCGGATTCCTGCGCTTCCCCGGCGGCTGCCTGGTCAACACCGGCAGCCACGAGGCGTACGACGAGCAGTCGGGCTGGCAGCGCAAGCGCTCCTACCAGTGGAAGGACACCATCGGCCCGGTCGAGCAGCGCGCCACCAACGCCAACTTCTGGGGGTACAACCAGAGTTACGGCCTCGGCTACTACGAGTACTTCCAGTTCGCCGAGGACGCCGGCGCCATGCCGCTGCCCGTCGTGCCCGCCCTGGTCACCGGCTGCGGCCAGAACAAGGCCACCGACGACGACGCGCTCCTGAAGCGGCACATCCAGGACACCCTGGACCTGATCGAGTTCGCCAACGGGCCAGTGACGAGCGAGTGGGGCAAGAAGCGCGCCCAGATGGGCCACCCGAAGCCCTTCCACCTCACACACCTGGCGGTCGGCAACGAGGAGAACCTGCCCCACGAGTACTTCGCCCGCTTCAAGCAGTTCCGCGCGGCCATCGAGGCCGAGTACCCGGACATCAGCGTCGTCTCCAACTCCGGGCCCGACGACAGCGGCGCGATATTCGACACCGCCTGGAAGCTCAACCGCGAGGCGAACGTCGACATGGTCGACGAGCACTACTACAACAGCCCCCAGTGGTTTCTGGAGAACAACGACCGCTACGACTCCTACGACCGCAAGGGTCCGAAGGTCTTCCTCGGCGAGTACGCCTCCCAGGGCAACAAGTTCTCCAACGCCCTCGCCGAAGCCGCGTTCATGACCGGTCTGGAGCGCAACGCCGACATCGTGAAGCTCGCCTCGTACGCGCCGCTGCTCGCCAACGAGGACTACGTGCAGTGGCAGCCGAACATGATCTGGTTCGACAACGACCAGTCCTGGGGCTCGGCCAACTATGAGACGCAGAAGCTCTTCATGCGCAACGTCGGCGACGAGGTCGTGCCCTCCACCGCCTCCGGCACCCCGGCCACCTCAGGTCCGATCGCCGGCGCCGTCGGCCTTTCCACCTGGGCGACCAGCGCCGCGTACGACGACGTGAAGGTCACGGGCGCGGACGGGAAGACGCTGCTCACCGACGACTTCTCGGCCGGTGACGGCCAGTGGAAGAAGGCTTCGGGGAAGGGCAGCTGGGCCGTCAGGGACGGCGCGTACGTTCAGTCCGACGAGGCCGCCGAGAACACCCTGGTCACGGCCGGCGACAAGGGCTGGCAGAACTACGACCTGAACGTGAAGGCCACCAAGAAGGCGGGCAAGGAAGGCTTCATGGTCGCCTTCGGCGTCAAGGACACCGGCAACCACTACTGGTGGAACCTGGGCGGCTGGAACAACACCCGGTCCGCCGTGGAGAAGACCACCGACGGCGCCAAGCAGACGATGATCCAGGACGGCACGACCGTCGAGACGGGCCGCAGCTACGACCTGCGCGTCGAGGTGCGCGGCCGCCAGGTGACGCTCTACCTCGACGGAAAGAAGTGGGGCTCCTTCACCGACGACAAGCCCGCCGAACCCTTCCGCCAAGTGGTCACCCGCGACAAGGCCACCGGCGAACTGATCGTCAAGGTCGTCAACGCCCAGGGCGCGGAGGCCCGCACACAGGTCGACCTCGGTGCGGGCACGAAGGTCGCGTCGAAGGCGCGGGTGACCACGCTGACCGCCGACCCGGCCGCCGAGAACACCAAGGACGCCCGGCCCGTCGCGCCGCGGTCGTCCACCTTCGAGGGGGTGGACGACCGCTTCTCGTACACCTTCCCCGCGAACTCGGTGACGTTCCTGCGGATCAGGACCGACTGACCCGACCCGCCCGCCTCGCAGTTAGGGAAGCCATGACCCGTTCCGCCCGATTCACCCTGCACCCGGACTTCGCCGTCGGCGATGTCGACCCGCGTCTCTTCGGCTCCTTCGTCGAGCACCTCGGCCGGTGCGTCTACACCGGCATCCACGAGCCCGGCCACCCCACGGCGGACGAGACGGGCCTGCGCGGGGACGTCCTCGACCTGATCCGCGAACTCGGTGTGACCACCATCCGCTACCCCGGCGGCAACTTCGTCTCCGGCTACAAGTGGGAGGACTCCGTCGGGCCTGTCGAGGAGCGGCCCCGCCGCCTCGACCTGGCCTGGCGGTCCACGGAGTCCAACCGCTTCGGCCTCTCCGAGTACATCGCCTTCCTCAAGAAGATCGGCCCGCAGGCCGGGCCGATGATGGCGGTCAACCTCGGCACCAGGGGAGTGGCCGAGGCGCTGCAGCTCCAGGAGTACGCCAACCACCCCTCCGGGACGGCCCTTTCGGACCTGCGGGCCGCCCACGGGGACAAGGACCCCTTCGGCATCCGCCTCTGGTGCCTCGGCAACGAGATGGACGGGCCCTGGCAGACCGGCCACAAGACCGCCGAGGAGTACGGGCGGCTCGCCGCCGAGACCGCCCGCGCGATGCGGCAGATCGACCCCTCCGTGGAACTCGTCGCCTGCGGCTCGTCGAGCCAGTCCATGGAGACGTTCGGCGCGTGGGAGGCCACCGTTCTCGCCGAGACGTACGAACTCGTCGACCACATATCCCTGCACGCCTACTACGAGGAGACCGACGGCGACCGCGACTCGTTCCTCGCCTCCGCCGTCGACATGGAGTCGTTCATCGAGAACGTGGTCGCGACCTGCGACCACGTGGGGGCGCGTCTCAAGTCGAAGAAGAAGATCAACCTCTCCTTCGACGAGTGGAACGTCTGGTACCTGTCCAAGAGCCAGGAGGCGGCGGCCGCCGCCCCTCGCGGCGGGGCGTCGGACTGGCCCGAGGCCCCCCGCCTCCTCGAGGACAACTACTCGGTCACGGACGCCGTCGTCTTCGGCTCCCTGCTCATCGCGCTGCTGCGGCACGCCGACCGGGTGGCCGTCGCCTGCCTCGCCCAGCTCGTGAACGTGATCGCGCCGATCCTGACCGAGCCGGGCGGCCCCGCCTGGCGACAGACCACGTTCTTCCCCTTCGCGCAGGCGTCGCGGTACGGACGCGGGCGGGTCCTCGACGTGCGCGTGGACTCACCCACGTACGAGACGGCGAAGTTCGGCGAGGTGCCGCTGCTGCACGCGACGGCGGTACGCGCCGACGACGGCACCCTCACTGTCTTCGCCGTCAACCGCCACCAGTCCGAGCCGCTGCCCCTCGAAGTCGCCCTGCACGGCCTCGGCGTCACGGCCGTCGTCGAGCACAGCGCGCTCGCGGACGCCGACCCGGAGGCCCGCAACACCCTGGCGGAGCCGGAGCGGGTCGCCCCGCACGAGGTGACGGGCACGGAACTCACGGACGGCACGCTGACCGCCGTCTTGGAGCCGCTGTCCTGGAACGTGATCCGGCTCGGGTGACCCGAGCTTTCCCGGCCCGACCGGCAACCTGGTGACGGGTGGCGGCGACTACCCGGCGTACCTCCCCATGAGCCGCTCTGAAGGGACGTCCGTATGAGCACGCACCGCAGGGGCCAGCGCCGCCGTCACCTGATCCTGGCCACCGGGGCCGGCGCCGCCGCGCTCGCGCTCGGCGCCACGCTGCCGGGCCTCGCCACCGCGGAACCCGCGCGGGCCGCAGCCGCACCGGCCGGGACCACACAGGCCGGGACCACACAGGCCGGGACCACGCAGGCCGGGACCACGCAGGCCCGGACCGCACAGGCCGAGACCGCACAGGCCGAGACCGCGCCGGTCGGCTTCGGCGCGGGGACGACGGGCGGCGGCAACGCCGCACCCATCACCGTCACCACGCTCACCGCCTTCAAGTCCGCCGTCGCCGGGGACACCGCCAAGGTCGTCAGGGTCAACGGCCTGATCCCGCTCAGCGGCCAGGTCGACATCGGCTCCAACACCACGGTCCTTGGCGCCGGTTCGGCCTCCGGCTTCACCGGTGGCGGGCTGCGCGTCAAGGAGGCCACCAACGTCGTCGTGCGCAACCTGAACATCAGCAAGCCGGTTGCGCCCGCCGACGGCATCACCGTGCAGGAGTCGACGAAGGTGTGGATCGACCACAACTCCTTCTCGGCGGACCGCGAGCACGACAAGGACTACTACGACGGCCTCCTCGACATCAATCACGGCTCCGACGACATCACGGTGTCGTGGAACACCTTCAAGGACCACTTCAAGGGGTCTCTCGTAGGGCACAGCGACAACAACGGAGGCGAGGACGAGGGCCACTTGAAGGTGACCTACCACCACAATCACTTCAGCAACGTCTACTCGCGCATCCCCAGCCTCCGCTTCGGCACCGGCCACTTCTACGACAACTACGTCCAGGACGCCGACACCGCGGCGCACTCCCGGATGGGCGCGCAGATGCTCGTGGAGAACAACGTCTTCCGCTCCACGAAGATCGCCGTGACCACCAGCCGCAGCAGCGACGTCGACGGCTACGCGGTGCTGCGGGGCAACGACCTCGGAGGCGCCGCCACGGAGATCTCGCAGGTGGGCTCCTTCACGAAGCCGCCCTACGGCTACACCGCCGAACCCGCCTCGTCCGTCGTGGCGTCGGTGACGCAGGGCGCCGGAGCCGGAAAGCTCTGACACCTGCCTCGCTCCTCCCTTCTCGGGCTCCCGCCGTACGCGGCGGGGGCCGTCCCCCTCCACGAGCAAGGAGAACCATGTGAGCCGCAGTCGCAGAGCACTCCTCACCCTGCCCGCCGCCGTGCTGCTCGCCCTCGTGCCGGGCACCGCGTCGGCGTATCCCGGCCCCGGGACCGTCACCGGCAGCACCGTCGTCCACGACCCGACGATGGTCCGCACCCCGTCCGGCAAGTACCTCCTGTACGCCACCGGCGGAGGCATCGGCCACCGCGCGTCCACCGACCGGATCGCCTTCCGCGCCGGTGCGGACGCCTTCGGCGGCCGGCCGGGCTGGTGGTCGCGGTACTCGTCCGTGCCGGAGGCGTGGGCGCCCGACATCTCGTACCACGGCGGCACGTACCTGATGTACTACTCCGTCTCCAGCTTCGGCTCGAACACCTCCGCGATCGGCCTCGCGACGTCCACCACCGGTGAGCCGGGCTCCTGGACCGACCGCGGCACGGTCGTCACCTCGGGACCGTCCAGCGACCACAACGCCATCGACCCGAACCTCTTCGTCGACGACGACGGCAAGTGGTGGCTGTCCTTCGGCAGTTGGTGGACGGGGATCAAGATGATCCGCGTCGACCCCTCGACGGGCAAGCCGTACGCGGGCGACACGACCCGGCACTCGCTCGCGTCCCGGCCGACCGGGACGAAGGCGGTCGAGGCGCCGTACGTCGTCAAGCGGAACGGCTACTACTACCTCTTCGCGTCGTACGACACCTGCTGCGCGGGCACGGCCTCGACGTACAAGATCAAGGTGGGGCGCGCCTCCTCCCCGACGGGCCCGTACTACGACAAGAACGGCGTCGCGATGACGAACAACGGAGGGACCACCGTCCTGGAGTCGCACGGCCGCTACATCGGTCCCGGCGGCCAGTCCGTGCTGAAGGACGTCGACGGTGACCTGCTCGTCTACCACTACTACGACGCCCAGGACAACGGCACGCCCAAGCTCGGGGTCAATCTGCTCGACTGGGGAACGGGCTGGCCGGTCGCCCGCTGACCTTCGCCGGAACGACCTGGTCGGTGATCGGCTCGGTGCTGCTCGTCGGGTTCGCGGCCGCCCTGTTCTCCCCGGCCGTCGAGACGGAGATCGCCCGCCAGTCGGTGCGTCACGAGGAGAGGGCCGGGGTGGAGCGGACCCGGGTGCTCGGCCTCTTCTCGGCAGGCGGCCAGGCGGCCAGGCGGCCAGGCGGGCGCCCTCGTGGGGCCGGTGCTCGGCGCGGCGCTGCTGGCAGGCGGTTTCCGGGTGGCCTGCCTCGCGGGGGCGGCGGTGTTCGTGGTGATCCTCGCCGCGCACCACCGGCTGATGCCGGACAGGCGAGAGGGCGCCGGGTCCTTCGCGGCGGTGGGGGTCCTCCTGCCGGTCAGCGGCGTCGCGCCGGCGCTGGCGTTCGTGGTGCTGCTCACGCTCGGGCAGATGCTGGTGGTGCCCGCGGCGCGGGCCTGGCTTCCCGACCTGGTCGAGGACCGCAGGCTGGGCTTCTTCACGGGGGCGCTGTCCTCGGTCTCCGGTGCCGTGGTCCTCGCGGGCGGTGCCCCGGTGGGCGCCCTGCTGGAGCGGGGCGGGACGGTGCCGTGGCTCGTACTCGCGGCCGTGCCGGCCTTGGGTCTGCTCGGGGTGCGCCGGGCGCCGGGGCCCAGGGAGTCGCGTCCGTCCAAGGCCTAGAGCAGGTCTCGTACGAAGGCGTTGCGGAACTTTCCTGCGGGGTCCAGCTTGTCCGCGAGCGCGGCGAAGTCGGCGAAACGGGGGTAGCGGGCGCGCAGTTCGGCGGGTGGCAGTCTGAACACCTTGCCCCAGTGCGGGCGCGGGCTGAACGGGGCGAGGCGATCCTCGACCAGCATGATCACGGGGAGCACCGCCGCCGGGTCCGGCACCCAGGTGAAGTGGAACGCCACCGTGTCGCGCCCGTACGCCGGACTCAGCCACTGGGTGTCGGCGGCCACCGTGCGGACCTCGCAGACCTGAAGGACCGGGGCGATCGACGCGCGCAGGGAGTCGAGCGCGTGCAGCGCGGCGAGCGCGTCCTCGCGCGGGAGAAGGTACTCCGACTGGAGTTCGGCGCCGCTGCTCGGGGTGAACGCGGGACGGAAGTGCGGCAGCCGCTCGTGCCAGGGCCCCGGTATGCCCAGCTGCTCCGTGCAGTTGACCGCGGGCATGCCCGGCACGGGGTGCTGCGCCGAGGTGGCGGGCGGAGCCCACGGGAAACCGGCCGGTGGACCGCCGGCCCGCTGTTTGAGCCACACCTGCGTGAAGCGCGGGCCGCGCCAGTCCGTGAAGAGGCTCACGCTGTACGCCGCCGAGCTCACCGCTTCGAAGTCAAGGCCGGTCAACGGGAGTTCGGTGTACACGTGCTGGCTCACCTCGAAGGCGGGCTCCACGTCGAGGGTGAGGGCGGTGACGACCCCCAGGGCGCCCAGCGCGACCACGGAACCGTCGAAGCCGTCGTCACCCCGGCGCAGCTCGAGCCGGGACCCGTCCGCCGTGATCAGCTCCACGGCACGGACCGCCGAGGACAGGGGCTGGTTGCCGTTGCCGGAGCCGTGCGTCCCGGTGGCGACCGAACCGGCCACCGAAATGTGCGGCAGGGACGCCATGTTGGGCAGGGCGAGGGCGTGGGCGTGGAGATGGCGGGCCAGTTCGGTGTAGCGCACGCCGCCCGCGACGCGCACCGTCCGGCCCGCCGGATCGACGTCGACGGACGGCGCGAGCCCGCCCAGGGAGACGAGCGTGCCGCCGACGCCCGGGTCGACGTCGGCGATCCTGTTGAACGAGTGCCCGGTGCCGAGGACCCGCACCTGGCGGCTGTCCGCGACCAGGGCCCGCAGTTCGTCGAGCGAGCGGGGGTGGTGCAGCTCGCGTGTGGAGAAGGTGATGTTCCCCGCCCAGTTGGTCCACGTGCCGCTCGTCATCGCAGGTTCTCCCTCGGTCTCGGCCTCGTCCCGTCCTACCCGTTGACCAGCCACGGACACGCCTTTACCGTTTCGGCGTTCGACATCACAGATGTTGTTCGAGATCACGGACGTCTCATCATTCCGGAAAGGCGCCCCACCCGTATGAGCCCCAACGAACACACGAACGAACACACGAGCCCCGGCGAACACCCCAGCCGCAGAATCGTGTTGAAGGGCGCGGCCCTCGCGGCCGGCGCACTCGCCGCCGCCCCGGCCGCCGCCCACGCCGCGCCCGCGCCCGCCCTCGCACCCTCCCGCTACGCCAACCCCCTGGTCCGGCAGCGCGCCGACCCGCACATCCACCGCCACACCGACGGCCGCTACTACTTCACCGCGACCTCCCCGGAGTACGACCGGATCATCCTGCGCCGCTCCCGCACCCTGCGCGGCATCGCCACCGCCGAGGAGGCGGTCGTCTGGCGCAAGCACACGAGCGGTGACATGGCCGCGCACATCTGGGCACCGGAGATCCACCACATCGACGGCAAGTGGTACATGTACTTCGCCGCCGCGCCCGCGGACGACGTGTGGAAGATCCGCATGTGGGTCCTGGAGAACTCCCACCGCGACCCGTTCAAGGGAACCTGGACGGAGAAGGGGCGGATCGTCACCGCCTGGGACACCTTCTCCCTGGACGCGACCACCTTCACGCACCGTGGCGTCCGCTATCTCGCCTGGGCGCAGTACGAGCCCGGCATGGACAACAACACGGCCGTGTTCCTGTCCCGCATGGCCAACCCCTGGACGGTGACCGGGCCCCAGGTCCGGCTCACCACGCCCGAGTACGACTGGGAGTGCGTCGGGTTCAAGGTGAACGAGGGCGCCTCGGTCATCCGGCGCAACGGACGAGTCTTCATGACGTACTCCGCGAGCGCCACCGACGCGAACTACTGCCTGGGTCTCCTCACCGCCGACGCGGGCAGCGACCTCCTCGACCCCGCGTCGTGGGCGAAGTCCCCGAAGCCGGTCTTCACCAGCAACGAGACCACCAAGCAGTACGGGCCCGGCCACAACTCCTTCACCGTCGCCGAGGACGGCCGCACCGACGTCCTCGTCTACCACGCCCGCCAGTACAAGGAGATCACCGGCGACCCGCTGCACGACCCGAACCGGCACACACGCATCCAGCGGCTCGGCTGGAAGCCGGACGGGACGCCGGACTTCGGCGTCCCGATCGCGGACGGAAGGGCCGCCGGAGGCTGAACCGCTCAGCGCGCCGAGAAGGCGTGCACCGTGCTCGACCGGTAGGTCTCCCCGGGCCGGAGCACCGTCGAAGGGAACGACGGCCGGTTCGGGGAGTCCGGGAAGTGCTGGGTCTCCAGGCACAGCCCGTCGCCCTGGCGGTAGGTGCGTCCAGAGGGGCCGGTCAGCGTGCCGTCGAGGAAGTTGCCGGAGTAGAACTGCACGCCCGGCTCGGTCGTGGCGATCTTCATGGTGCGGCCGGACTCCGGGTCCCGGAGGGTCGCGAAGTGCTCGGGGCGGCGGGTGATGCCCTTGTCGAGGACCCAGTTGTGGTCGAACCCCTTGGCGGTCACCAGCTGCGGATGCGCGGCGCGGATGTCCTCGCCCACGGGCTTCGCTCGCCGGAAGTCGAACGGCGTGCCGGCCACCTTCGCGAGCTCGCCCGTCGGGATCAGCCCCGCGTCGGTCGGCGTGAACCGGCTCGCGTCCAGGGTGAGGTCGTGGCCGTAGATGTCACCGGTGCCCTCGCCCGCCAGGTTGTAGTACGTGTGGTTGGTGAGGTTCACGACGGTCGCCTTGTCGGTGGTCGCCGCGTAGTCGATCCGCCAGTCGCCGCGGCCGGTGAGGGTGTACGTCACCGTCACCCGCAGCGTCCCCGGATAGCCCATCTCGCCGTCGACGCTCACATACCGCAGGACCAGGCCCACACCGGAGGACCCGGCGAACGGCTCCACGTCCCACACCCGCGTGCCGAAGCCCTTCGCGCCGCCGTGCAGGCTGTGCTCCCCGTCGTTGACGGACAGCTGGTACTCCTTGCCGTCCAGCGTGAAGCGGCCACGCGCGATGCGGTTGCCGTAGCGCCCGATGAGCGCGCCGAAGAACGTGGTCCCCGCGGCGTACGCCTCGATCGTGTCGTAGCCGAGGGAGACGTTCGTGTACCGGCCGCGCCGGTCGGGCAGCTCCAGGGACTGCACGATGCCGCCGTACGAAAGGACCTTCATCCGGGTGCCGCCGTTCGCCAGCGACCAGCGGTACACCTTGGTGCCGTCGGCGAGCCTGCCGAAGAGCTCCTTGGTGGGCCGCGCGCCGTCCGTCGCGTGCGACGTGCCGGCGACGGCCGCGGTGATGCCCGTGGCGGCGGCCGCCGCCAGTACGGTGCGTCTGCTCGTTTCCATGTGCCGCTCCAGAAAGGTGAGTTGGGCTTGAATTACCGGCCGACCTTGCGCTTGTTCCAGACGTCGAAGCCGACCGCGGCGAGCAGCACCAGGCCCTTGATGACCTGCTGATAGTCGGTGCCGATGTTGACCAGGGACATGCCCTGGTTGAGGACACCGAGCACCAGGCCGCCGATCACGGCGCCCATGACCGTGCCCACGCCGCCGCTCATCGACGCGCCGCCGATGAACGACGCGGCGATCGCCTCCAGTTCGAAGTTCAGGCCCGCCTGCGGGGTGCCCGCGTTCAGCCGCGCCGCGTACACACAGCCCGCGAGCGCCGCGAGCACACCCATGTTCACGAAGATCAGGAAGGTGACGCGCTTGTCCTTGACGCCGGACAGCTTCGCCGCCGCCTTGTTGCCGCCGAGCGCGTACACGTGCCGGCCGATGACCGCGTTGCGCATCACGTAGCCGAGGCAGATCAGCAGACCGCACATGATGAGCAGCACGACGGGCACGCCGCGGAAGCTGGCCAGGGTCAGCGTGAACGCGACGACGGCGGCGGTGATCGCCACCAGCTTGGCCACCCACAGGCTCGTCGGCGTGACGTCGAGGTCGTACGCCAGCTGCTGCTTGCGGCTGCGCCACTCGCGGAAGACCAGGAACACGATCGTCGCGAAACCGATGACCAGCGTCGGGTTGTGGTACTGCGTGTACGGGCCCATCTCCGGGATGAAGCCCTTGGCGATGTTCTGGAAGCCGTCGGGGAACGGCGAAAGCGACTGGCCCTCCAGGACGATCTGGGTGAGACCGCGGAAGAGCAGCATGCCGGCCAGCGTCACGATGAACGACGGGATGCCCACGTACGCGATGAAGAAGCCCTGCCACGCCCCCGCGACCGCGCCGATCAGCAGCGACAGGACGAGGGCGAGCACCCACGGCATGTCGTGTTTGACCATCATCACCGCCGACATGGCGCCGACGAAGGCCACCAGCGAACCGACGGACAGGTCGATGTGGCCCGCGATGATGACGATCATCATGCCGATGGCCAGGATGAGGATGTAGCCGTTCTGCTGGATCAGGTTGGAGACGTTGCTCGGCAGCAACAGGACGCCGTCCGACCAGATCTGGAACAGGATGACGATGAAGGCCAGGGCGATGAGCATGCCGTACTGGCGCATGTTGGAGCGCACACTGCGCAGCAGCAGTTCGCCGACGGAGGCCTTGGCGGGTGGCGTGGCCGCGGTGTCGCGCGGGGGCTTGGTCGTGGTGGTCATGGCGGGGGCCTCAGCTTCTGTTCTTGGTCATGTGGCGCATCAGGAGTTCCTGGGTGGCGTCCGCGCGGTCGACCTCACCGGTCAGCCGGCCCTCGGCCATCGTGTAGATCCGGTCGCACATCCCGAGCAGCTCGGGCAGTTCGGAGGAGATGAAGAGCACCGCCTTGCCCTCGGCCGCGAGCTTGTCGATGACGGTGTAGATCTCGTACTTGGCGCCGACGTCGATGCCGCGCGTCGGCTCGTCGAGGATCAGCACCTCCGGGTCGGCGTGGATCCACTTGCTGAGCACGACCTTCTGCTGATTGCCGCCGGAGAGCCGCCCCACCTGCTCGAACACCGTGGGCGCCTTGATGTTCATCGACTTGCGGTACCGCTCCGCGACGGACCGCTCGTGGTGTTCGTCGACGAAACCGTCCCGCCGCCGCATGCCCGGCAGTGAGGCCAGGGAGATGTTGCGGTTGATGTTGTCGATGAGGTTCAGGCCGTACTGCTTGCGGTCCTCGGTGACGTACGCGATGCCCGCGTCGACGGCGGCAGGCACCGTCTTCGTGACGACCTGGCGCCCGCCCACCGACACTTTCCCGGACACGTACTGACCGTAGGAACGCCCGAAGACGGACATCGCGAGCTCCGTGCGGCCCGCGCCCATCAGCCCGGCGATGCCGACGATCTCGCCGCGCCGCACGGTGAGCGACACGTCGTCGACCACCTTGCGCTGGTGGTCGACCGGATGCCGCACCGTCCAGCCCTCGACGGAGAGGGCGAGCGAGCCCGCGTCCTCGCCCTCGTAGGGCGTGCGGTCGGGGAAGCGGTGGTCGAGGTCGCGGCCGACCATGCCGCGGATGATGCGGTCCTCCGACAGCTGGGGCTCGGAGTCGCGCGCATCGCGGACCGTCAGCGTCTCGATGGTCTGCCCGTCGCGCAGGATCGTCACCGAGTCGGTGATGGCCCGGATCTCGTTGAGCTTGTGGGAGATGATGATGCTGGCGATGCCCTGGTCGCGCAGCTCCCTGATGAGGCCGAGGAGTTTCGTGCTGTCCTCGTCGTTGAGCGCGGCCGTCGGCTCGTCCAGGATGAGCAGCTTCACCTCCTTGGACAGCGCCTTCGCGATCTCCACGAGCTGCTGCTTGCCGACGCCGATGTCGGCGACCGGCGTCTGCGGCTTCTCGTCCAGACCCACCCGCTTGAGCAGGGCGCTCGCCCTGCGCAGCGTGTCGTGCCAGTCGATGAAGCCGCGCCGGGCCTGCTCGTTGCCGAGGAAGATGTTCTCGGCGATCGACAGGTACGGGACGAGCGCCAGCTCCTGATGGATGATCACGATGCCGTGCCGCTCGCCGGCGCGGATGTCCTTGAAGGCCACCCGCTCACCCTCGAAGTGGATCTCGCCGTCGTAACTGCCGTGCTGGTGGACGCCGCTGAGGACCTTCATCAGCGTCGACTTGCCCGCGCCGTTCTCGCCGCAGATCGCGTGGATCTCCCCGGCCCGCACGGTCAGGTTCACATCGGAGAGCGCCTTGACGCCGGGGAACGTCTTGGTGATGCCGCGCATCTCGAGGACCGGCCGGCTCACTTGAGCTGCCCCGCGGTGAAATACCCTTCCTCGACAAGGAGTTGGGTGTTCGACTTGTCGATGCTGACCGGGTCGAGGAGGTACGACGGCACGGTCTTCTTGCCGTTGTTGTAGTTCGTGACGTCGTTGACCTTGGGCTTCTTGTCGTTCAGGACCGCGTCGCCCATCGCCACCGTCCGGGCGGCCAGCTTGCGGGTGTCCTTGAACACCGTCTGCGTCTGCTCGCCGCGGATGATGGACTTCACCGACGCGAGCTCCGCGTCCTGCCCGGTGATCACCGGCAGGGGCTGACTCTTCGATCCATAACCCGCGCTCTTCAGCGCGGAGATGATGCCGAGCGAGATCCCGTCGTACGGCGAGAGGACCGCGTCGACCTTCTCGGTGCCGTAGTTCTTGCTGATCAGGTCGTCCATGCGCTTCTGCGCGGTGCCGCCGTCCCAGCGCAGCGTCGTGGCCTGGTTCATCCTCGTCTGCTTGCTGCGGACGGTGAGCTGACCGGTCTTGAAGTACGGCTGGAGCACCTTCATGGCGCCGTTCCAGAAGTACTTGGTGTTGTTGTCGTCCGGCGAGCCCGCGAACAGCTCGATGTTGTGGGCGTCGCCGCCCTTCTCCGGCTTGCCGAGCTTCAGCTTGTCGACGATGTACTGCCCTTCGAGGCGGCCGACGCGCTCGTTGTCGAACGACGCGTAGTAGTCGACGTTCTTCGTGCCGAGGATGAGGCGGTCGTACGAGATCACGGGGATGCCCGCGTCGTGCGCGCGCCGCAGGACATCGGTCAGCGCGGAGCCGTCGATGGCGGCGACCACCAGCAGGCTGCGCCCCTTGGTGATCATGTTCTCCAGCTGGGCGATCTGGTTCTCGACCTTGTCGTCGCCGTACTGCAGATCCGTCTTGTAGCCGGCTTTCTGGAACTGCTTCGCCATGTTCTTGCCGTCGGCTATCCACCGCTCGGACGCCTTGGTGGGCATCGCGAGGCCGATGGTGGCGCCCTTGCCGGTGTCCGGCTTGTAGCGGCTGCCGCCCTTGGCCTCCTGGCCGCAGGCGGTGAGCGAGCCGAGCAGGACGGCGGTGGCGACCGCGGCGGTGAGACGCGTGCGGGTGCGCATGGGTCAGCTCCTTTCCGGGAAGCGGTTCAGGTCGCCGGGCAGGCGCGAGCCCAGCGGTGACATCCCGGCGCCGGCTCCGTGCCTGGCGAGGAGGTCGAGGGCGAGCCGGCCGCGGCGCACGCGCTCACGGGCGGTGTCGAGGGTGACGTCGCGCAGCTGCGCACCGTACGGGTAGATGGCCGGCGCCTTCGCGAGCCCGAACTTCAGGTAGAGCGGCGCGCCGCGCCGGATCAGCTCGGCGATCTCGTACATGCGGATGTAGCCGCCGAGGTCGTCCGGCGCCTCCACGTACATGTCCATCGGCGCGCCCGACACCCGGCGGATCTCCGTGAGGTGAGTGAGCGTCAGGTCACTCGGCACGTTGAGCGAGTCCGCGCCGAGCCGCTCGTACACGGCGTAGGCGGCCGGGTTGACCGGGCCGATCAGCGCGGACACCTTCAGCGTCGTGTCGGCCGGGATGATCCCCGCGGTCCGCGCGCGGTGCAGCGTCCACAGCACGCCCTCGTCGGCGACGAGCAGGCACTTGACGCCCAACTCCGTAGCCCGTACGGCGTCTTCGACACACCCGGCGACCGCGTCGTGCCCCCGGGCGCGCAGCCCGGCCCCGTGCGAGTCGGTGCGCACGGAGGCGCCGGTGTCCCAGGTGCCGCGCGGCCCCGTGAACAGGCAGAGCTCGATGTCGCGCTCGGCGGCCGTCTCCACCATCTCCGTGATCTCGGCGTCGGACAGCATCCACACGCCGCTGCCCTGGCTGATGCGGTGGATCGGCACGTCGAGCCGGGCGGACTCCTTGAGCACGACGCCGAGCGCCTCGGGCCCCTCGACCGAGGGAATCTCGACCCGCCAGGTGCCGCCGTCCGGGAAGGTGTGCGGGGAGGCGTCGGCGGGGTCGGGGGAGGGGGCGGAGAGGCCGAGGGCGGCGAGGGCGGGTTCGCCGGGCTGTCGGGGGAGGAGGGCGGAGGGGTCGGTCACGGTTTTCCTTTACGTTCGGCCACTTCGTTCGACATCTCGAACGAGGTTCGGTTCATGGGGCTTGCGTGGGGCGCTGCGGTGGTGCAGTCAGGGGCGCGGGGAACTGCGCGACCAGCCACACACGGCCCGCAGACGAAGCGAAGAGCTCAGGGAAGCAACAAGACCTTCCCGGTCTTGGGATCACCGCCCCCGACCAGGGCAACCGCTTCCTCGAACCGCTCCAGCGGAAACTGATGCGTGATGAGCGCCGCGGGATCGAGCAGCCCGAGACCGAACGCCCGCACCGCATCAGCCCAAGCCCCGGACGACGCCCCGAACACGGACCGCACCTCCAGCTGGCTGAGGGACAGATGCACGGGGTCGATCCCCACGGCCCCCTCCGTGAACATTCCGGTGAGCACCACCCGCCCGCCCCTGCGGGCGAGCAGACACGACGAAGCGGCAGTGGTCGGCGCCCCCGCCGTCTCGACGACGAGGTCGAAGGAGCCGTACGCCGACTCCGCCTCGGCGGGTGACAGGGCGTGGGTCGCCCCGAAGCCCAGCGCCAGCTGCCCGCGCGCTTCCCGCGGATCGACGACGGCCAGCTCGGCGGGGCTGCCCGCCGCGAGCAACTGCACCGCGAGCAGCCCGAGCGTCCCCGCGCCGACCACGGCGATCCGCTCGCCGGGCCGCGGCCGCCCCGCCCGCACCGCCGCCGCGATCACGGCGGACGGTTCGAGCAGCGCGGCGGCGCGGAGATCGGCGTCGTCGTGCAGCGGATGCAGCAGCCGCGCGGGCACGACGACGTGGTCGGCGAAGGCGCCGGGTTCGGTGAACCCGGTCTCCGCGTACCCGCCGCCGCACAGGCTCGTCTCGCCGTACCGGCACCGCTCGCAGACGCCGCACGCGCGAAACCCCTCGGCGACGGTCTTGCGCCCGGCGAGCGCCGGGTCGACCCCGTCGCCGACCGCCGCCACGGTCCCGGACCACTCGTGGCCAGGGATCACCGGGTAGCGGACGTACGCGGCGTCGCGGTGTCCGTCGTACACCTCGCGGTCGCTCATGCAGATCCCGGCGGCGGCCACCTCGACGAGGACCTCACCGGGGCCGGGCGCCGGGCGCGGCCCGGTGGTGAGGCGGTGCGAGCCGGGGCGGTCGATCACGATGGCGCGCGATGTCCCGGTCACAGCCGCTCCTGGGGTGTGGCGGGGGCGGGGGCGGGGGCGACCTCCGGGCGCCGGGGCGCCGAGCCGCGGAGAGGCGGCGGCGGGATTCTCACGCGTCGGCCCCGCCAGGAGTCCGCTTCTCCCAGCCCTCGGCCCACAGGTCGAACCGCGCCCGCTGCTGCGGGAACTCGGCCGCGGCGTCGGTGTCGAGCTCCACGCCGAGACCGGGCTCGTGCGACAGCTCGAAGCAGCCCGTCTCCGGGTCGACCTGGGGGGCGCCCTTCACGACCTTCTTGATGTCCGCGTCCGCGAAGTCGTTGAAGTGCTCCAGGATCTTGAAGTTCGGTGCGGTGAAGCCGACCTGGAGCGAGGCGGCGGTCAGGACCGGGCCGCCGACGTTGTGCGGGGCGACCAGCATGTAGTGCGTCTCAGCGGTGGCCGCGAGCTTGCGGGTCTCCCAGATGCCGCCGATGTGGCCGACGTCGGGCTGGAGGATGTCGACGGCCTGGCTCTCGAACAGCTCGCGGAACTCGATCCGGTCGTGGATGCGCTCACCGGTCGCCACCGGCATGTCCACCCTGGCGGCGACCTTCTCCAGTGCCTTGAGGTTCTCCGGCGGTACCGGCTCCTCCAGCCACGCGGGCCGGAACGGCGCCAGCTCGCGGGCGAGCCGGATCGCGGTGGACGGCGAGAACCGGCCGTGCATCTCCAGCATCAGCTCGGCGTCGGGCCCGATGGCGTCGCGCACGGCCTCGATCAGCGAGACGGCGTACAGGCTCTGCTCGTGGTCCAACTCGTAGTGGCCGGTCCCGAACGGGTCGATCTTCAGGGCGCGGTAGCCGCGCTCCATGACTCCCTGGGCGGCCTTGTGGTACGCCTCCGGGGTGCGCTCGGTGGTGTACCAGCCGTTCGCGTACGCCTTCACACGGTCGGTGACCTTCCCGCCGAGCAGCTGCCAGACGGGGACGCCGAGCGCCTTGCCCTTGATGTCCCAGCAGGCCATCTCGATGACGGCGATGCCCGACATCACGATCTCGCCGGCCCGGCCGTAGTCGCCGTACTTCATCCGGCGCACGAGGTCCTCGACCGCGAACGGGTCTGACCCCTTGATGTGATTGGCCTCCGCCTCGCGGAGGTATCCGATGAGCGCGTCGGTGTGGCCGAGCATGCGGGTCTCGCCGACACCGGTCAGACCCTCGTCGGTGTGGACCTGGACATAGGTGAGATTCCGCCACGGCGTGCCGACCACATGCGTGCTGATTCCCGTAATGCGCAAGGCAGTTGCCCCTTGACTTGTTCGGTATTTCGTCACACGTTCGAAATGCTGGCGTGACGTTATTCACGGTGGCCGGAAGGTGTCAATGGGTCGCGCGAAAAGGTCTTGGACGGGCCCCGCCTCCGTACCGCCGGGGACCGGGCGGCCATTGCGCCGCGAACTGCGCCGTGCCTACCCTGTGTTCGTCATATCGATCGGCGACCGAAGTTTCGGACAGCTTCGGCCGTGCAGGCTGGGAGGCCGAACTCATGGGACGACTGGTGCCCGCGGTGACCAGGTCGCTGGACATACTCGAACTGTTCCTGGAAGGGGACGGGACGTTCTCCGCGCCCGAGGTCACCCGCAGACTCCAGCTGCCGCGCACCACCGTGCACGAGCTGCTCACCACCCTGGCGGCCCGCTCGTACCTCGTCCAGATCCCGGATCAGCCGGGCCGCTACCGCCTCGGCGTGCGCACCTACCAGCTCGGCAGCCGGTACGCGGAACAGCTGGACCTCGCCGCCGAGGGGCAGCAGGTGGCCCGCGAGGTCGCGGAGACCTGCGACGAGACCGTCCACGTCGCGATCCTGGAGGACGCCGACGTCATCTACATCGCCAAGGTCGACTCCACCCACGCCGTCCGCATGGTCTCCGCGGCGGGCCGCCGCCTCCCCGCGCACTGCACCTCGGTCGGCAAGATGCTGCTGGCCTCGCTGCCCCCGGCCGAGCTCGAAAACCGGCTCAGGGGACGGGAGTTCACCGCCATGACCGCCGACAGCATCACCGACCCCGACGAGCTTCTCGCCGCCCTCGCCGACATCCGCGAACAGGGCGTCGCGGTCGAGCACCGGGAGTCCAACCCGGACGTCAGCTGCGTGGCGGCGCCGGTCCGGGACGGCGCGGGGCAGGTCGTCGCCGCGCTCTCCATCTCCGTGCCGATGATCCGCTGGAGCGAGGAGCGCGAGCGCGAGCTGGCCGAGCTCGCCGCCAAGGGCGCCGGTGACCTGTCGGTCCGCCTCGGCCACCGGGGCGCGCGATGACGCACGTGACGAGGCGCGCGTACGACGTGGCGGTGCGCGCCGAGGCCGCGCTCGGCGAGGGCCCCACCTGGGACGCGGCCACGAACTGCCTCATCTGGGTCGACATCCTCGGCTCGCGCGTCCACACGTACGACCCCGGGGACGGCCGCCGGACGGTCATGGCCACCGAACAGCACGTGGGCGCCGCCAAGCCCCGCGTCGGCGGCGGCCTCGTGGTCAACCTCCGCGACGGCATCGGCCTGTACGGTCCCGGCGGCGCACCCTTCACCTGGCTTGTGCACGACCCCGTGCCCGGCCGCCGCGGCAACGACGCCGCCGTCGCGCCCGACGGTGCGCTGTGGGCGGGCACCATGCGCTACGACGAGGCGCCCGGCGGCGGCAGCCTCACCCGTATCGGCCCCGACGGCACCGCGACCGAACTCCTCGGCGACGTCGCCGTCAGCAACGGCACGGGCTGGAGCCCCGACGGACGCCTCGTCTACTACGTCGACAGTCCCACGAGGCGTATCGACGTACTCGTCCATGACGGCCAACAGGTCCTGAACCGGAGGCCGTTCGCGCACATCGAAGAGAGTGCGGGCTTCCCCGACGGGCTCACCGTCGACGCCGACGGCTGCGTGTGGGTCGCGCTCTGGGACGGCGCGCAGGTCCGCCGCTACACGCCGGACGGGCGCCTCGACCGGACGGTGCGGCTCCCGGTGCGCCGCCCGACGGCCTGCGCCTTCGGCGGCCCCGCCCTGCGCGACCTGTACATCACCACGGCACGCACCGGCCTCGACCGTCCGCACCCCCTCTCGGGCTCGGTGCTGGTCGTGCCGGACGCGGGCCACGGGCTCCCTGGCGTGCCCTTCGCGGGCTGAACTCAGCGCTCGCGGTCCAGCGCGCGCAGGTACTTGCCGAACTTCTCCAGACCGTCGATGTTGCGCGGCCCGCTGATGCCCTCGTTGTAGTCGAGGACGAAGAAGTTGTTCTTCTTGACGGCGGGCAGCTCCTTCGTGTGCGGGGACTTCTTCAGGAACTCGATCTTCTTCTTCGCGGGCTGGTCGCCGTAGTCGAAGATGATGACGACCTCGGGCTCGGCCTTCGTCACGGCCTCCCAGTTGACCTGGGTCCAGCGCTCGTCGAGGCCGTCGAAGACGTTCCTGCCGCCGGCGCTCTTGATGATGTCGTTGGGCGGAACCTGGCTGCCGGCCGTGAAGGGCTGGTCGGTGCCGGAGTCGTAGAGGAACACCGGCACCCGCTCACCGTCCTTGGGCGCCTTCTTCTCCACCGCCGCGACCCGCTTCTTCAGGTCGGCGACGACCCGGTCCGCCTTCTTCTCGACCCGGAAGATCTTGCCGAGCCGCTCCAGGTCGCTGTAGAGCGCCTTGAACGGGGTGACCTTCTCCGGGTGTTCGGGGTAGTTGAAGCAGCTCTCCGTGTGCATGAAACTCTGGATGCCGAGCTTGTCCAGGATCTTCGGGGTGATGCCGCGCTGGTCGCTGAAGCCGGAGTTCCAGCCCGCGACGACGAAGTCGGACTTCGCCTCGACGACGAGCTCCTTGTTGAGCAGGTCGTCGCTGAGCATCTTCACCTTCGCGTACTCCGACGCCCAGGGGGACTCGCTCACCGGCGGGTTGGCGGGCGGCATCACGTACCCGTGGACGTGCTCGGTCAGGCCGAGGCTGAACAGCTTGTCGGCGCTGCCGCCCTCGTACGCCACCGCCCGCTGCGGGACCTTGTAGGAGACGGGCTCGCCGCAGCGCTTCACGGTGGTCTTCTCGGACGCCTTGGCGTCGCTGTCCGAGTCGACCTCGGCGCCGCAGCCGACGAGCAGCGTCAGCGCGAGCGCGGAACCGGCCGCGATGGATCGGGTGTGGGGCATGGGGAGTCGGTGCCTTTCAGAGGGACGTAGTGGAGGGACGTAGTGGTGGAGGGACGTTTCAGAGGGGCGTTTCAGAGGGGCGGGTGGAGCGCGTACAGAAGCTGCGGGTCGCCCGTCAACGGGTGCTTGATGACGCTGGCCTTCACGCCGAACACATCGGCCACAAGGTCTTCGGTGAGTACGTCCTCGGGGGTGCCGGAAGCCACGAGCCGCCCCTTCGACAGCACGCCGATCCGGTCGCAGGCCGCCGCCGCGAGATTCAGGTCGTGCAGGACGACGAGGACGGTGAGCCCGGCGCCGCGCAGATGCGAGAGGACCTCTATCTGATGGCGTACGTCGAGGTGGTTGGTCGGCTCGTCGAGGACGAGGACGCGCGGCTCCTGGACGAGAGCGCGGGCGAGCAGCACGCGCTGGCGCTCGCCGCCGGACAGGGTGAGGACGCCGCGCCCGGCCAGGTGGTGGATGTCGAGCCGCTCCATCGCCCGCACGCACAGCTCCCGTTCGCGGGCGGTGAGCGCCTGGTTGCCGCGCTGGTGCGGGGCCCGGCCGAGCGCGACGACCTCCTCGACCGTGAAGTCCAGCTCGACGGCGCCGTCCTGCGTCATGGCGGCGACGAGCTGCGCGCCGCGACGCATCGAGAGCCGGGAGATGTCGTCCCCGCCGACCCGGACGGTGCCCGTCGACGGACGCAGCGCCCGGTACACGCAGCGCAGCGCGGTCGACTTGCCGCTGCCGTTCGGGCCGACCAGGCCGACGACCCGGCCTGCGCCCACATCGAGCGACAGGTCGCGCACCAGGCTCTGGCCGTCGACGACGACCCCGAGCCCTTCGATCCGCAAGTCCGTCGCGGCACTCTCGACCGCTTCGTCACCCATCTCAACGCCCCCCGAACACATAGCCCTTGCGGCGCATCAGGCCGATGAACACCGGCACGCCGACGAGTGCCGTGATGACGCCCAGCGGCAGTTCGCGCGGCGCGACCACCGTCCGGGACAGCAGATCCACCCAGACCATGAACACCGCGCCGACCAGCGGCGCGACGGCGAGCACCCGGGCGTGCGTGGCACCGACGACCATCCGCACCAGGTGCGGCATGACGAGCCCCACGAAGCTGATGGCGCCGCTCACGGCGACCATCACCCCGGTGATCAGGGAGACGAGCACGAGCAGCGACTTGCGGTGCCGGTCGGGGCTGACGCCCAGACTCGCGGCGGTCTCGTCACCGAGGGCCAGGACGTCCAGCGCCCTGCCGTACCGGTACAGCGCGGCGACGCCGAGCAGCACGACCGCGGAGACGACGGGCAGCGTGCCCCAACTGGCGGCGCCGAAGCTGCCCATGGTCCAGTACAGGACCATCGCGGTCGCCTCGCTGTCCGGCGCGAAGTAGATGATCACGCTCATCACGGCCTGGAAGCCGAGCGACATGGCCACACCCGTGAGGACCAGGCGCAGCGGTGAGAGGGAGCCCCGGTCGCTCGACGCGGCGTACACGAGGAAGGACGCGACGAGCGCGCCGACGAACGCGCCCGCCGACACCGCGTACACACCGAGCGCGGCCAGGCCGCCGGTCACCGTCACACCGACCGCGCCCACCGACGCCCCCGAGGAGACGCCGAGGACGAACGGGTCGGCGAGCGCGTTGCGGACCATCGCCTGGATGGCCACGCCGACCGCGCTCAGACCGGCGCCGACCAGCGCGGCCAGCAGCACGCGCGGTGTCCGGATCTGCCAGATGATCTGGTACGTCGTCGTCTCGTCGGCGCCGATGCGGCCGCCGCTGAGCGCCGCCCACAGATAGCGGGCGGTCTCGGCGGGCGACACATAGGCGGCGCCCAGGCCGATCGCCACGACGACCGACACGACCAGCACGGCGAACAGGGCGACACAGGTCAGCGCCAGGGCCCTGGGCGACGCGAGCCGCTCCCGCACCGCGGTCCGGGGCCGCGTCGGGCCGCTCGGCGGCGCCGCCTCGACGGTGGTGCTCACGCGGCACCTTCCTCGGACGTGCCGCGCGGCACCAGGGCCGCCGCGCCGAGCGCCGCGATGACCAGGGCGCCGAAGGCGGCCGCGGTCCCGGGGTAGCCGGCCAGACCGAGACCGGCACCGCCGAGCGCCGCGCCGACGAACACGCCGAGGCTCTGGCCCGCCGCGTTCAGGCTCAGCGCCGAGCCGCGCAGCGTGGTCCCGCAGCGGCGCACGATGAGGCTGACCACGCACGCGGCGACGATCGCGTGACTCGCCGCGTGGAGCGCGGTCATGGCGAGGGCCAGCGGCAGCCAGTGCGTGAAGTAGAAGCCCACGACGGAGACGAGGGCGGCGACCAGGCCGATGGCGAGCAGGCGTTCCGTACCGACGCGCGGCTCGGCGGAGTTGGTGATCCGCCCGGTGAGGAGGTTGCTGACGAAGAACGCCGCGCCGCTCAGCGTCCACACGAAGGCGAAGAGCCCGGCGTCGAGGTCGAACCGCTCCTCGTAGAAGGCCGCGAGGTACGACAGGTAGCCCATGAAGACGGCGGTGCGCAGGAACCCGATCAGCAGCAGCGGCACCGCGCCGCGCACGGCCGCGAGGGCCTTGAACGAGGCGAGATAGCCGAGGCGCGGGGTGCTTTCGGCGGCCTCGGAGCCGTCCGCCTCCCGGTGCTTTCCGCGCCGGGCCACGAAGACCACCGCGAGCAGCAGCGACACCACGGTCACGCCGAACAGGTCGCCCTGCCAGCCCCAGAACAGCGCGGGCAGCGCGATGACGGGCGCGGCGAGCATGGCGGTCATGGACTGGGTGGCCGTGACGAGGGTCGCCGCGCGTCCCGCCGCCTTGCCGGTGCCGAAGCGGTCGGCGGCCGCGGCGGTCAGCGCCGGGTTCAGCACGGACGTACTGGCGCCGATCAGCAGGCAGAACACGGCGAGCAGGGCGAAGTTCCCGGCGGCGCCGAGCGCGGCCGACAGCCCGAGCAGGACGAGGGCGCCCGCCGCGGCCCACTCCTTGGGCACCCGGTCGATGAGCGGGGCCAGCGCGGTGCCGACCAGCAGGGCGGCCAGTCCGCCGAGCCCGCGCAGGCCGCCCATCGCGGCGACGCTGCTGCCCGCCTCGTCGGCGATGGGCACGAGATACGTGCTGAAGACGGTGAACGGCAGCAGGCCGACCGCCGAGGCGAGCAGCACGGGCCACAGTGCGCGGGCCATCCGCAGGTCGCCGGGCACCGGCTCCACCGCCGGCCCCACCGGTTCCGCCGGTGCGGTGTCCTTGGTGGCGTCGACGCTCACGCTGCCTCTCCGTTCGGGGCGAGGGCGGCGCGGTAGCGGTACATCGGCGTGGGATCGGCGCTGAACTGGGAGAATGTGAACGGCTCCGCGTTGAGCCCGGTGACGCCCGCGCCGAGGAAGGCGCGGGCGACGGCGCTGCCGCTCTGCGCGTAGACGATCAGCGGCACGCCGTGCTCGACGCAGTGCCGCAGGATCAGGTCGAAGGTGCCGTTGCTGAGCGTCATGCCCGTGGCGACGACCGCGTCGGCCTGGGCGAGCACCTCGGTCATGTCGTCGGTGACGGGCTCGTCCCACGCGGTCGTCCGCAGGTTCAGGTCGCAGGGCAGGCAGACGCCGCCCCGCTCCCGTATCGCCGCGACGAGCGGGTTGACCACACCGATCAGGGCGACCTTCGCGCCGGGCTCGATGTCGAGCAGCCCGGCGATGGCCGCGTCGCGGGCCTCGGCGCGCACCTCGGGCGTGCCGGCCGGCAGCATGACGCGCTCCGCGTCGCCGGTGTCGCGGTGCGGGCGCACCCGGGCGAGGTAGGCGTCGAGGGCGGCGGTCCGCACGGGCGCCGACTCGTCGCGCAGCAGCTTGTCCAGGGAGTGGCCCGAGGCGTTCTCGCAGAAGCCCGGGGCGAGTTCACCCGCCTCGAAGGAGCAGGCGCCGAAAGAGTCGCCGACGCGGAGCAGCAGATAGTGGTTGTGGTACGTGACGTCGCCGCCGGCGAGCCGGGTGGTGTTGTAGAGCCAGAACGCGCTGGTGACGGTGGATTCGGCCGGGTCGGGGCCGTACGCGCCCGACAGGACGGCGTCGGTGAGCTCCGCGACGGTGTGGGGCGTGGGGTGTGACATGTGTGTTCTCTCTGGGTAGCCGGAGGGTCGGGCGGAGGGGGCAGGCGGAGGGATCAGGCGAAGGGGCCAGGCGAAGGGGCCAGGCGAAGGGATCAGGCGAAGGGATCAGGCTGCGGCGGGCGGCCAGGCCGTCGTGGACCAGGGGTGCTTGAGGTCGCCGAGCGAGGTGATCTCGTGCGGCTTCAACGTGTCGATGTCCAGGGCCTGTTCGTGCCGGGCGTAGGCGCTCTCGACGTAGCGGTGTCCGGTGTCGGCCGCGATGAAGACGTAGGTGCGCGTGTCGTCCCTGCGCCGCTCCCACAGCGCGCTCAGATAGGCGGCGCCCGCCGAGAGCCCGGCGAAGATGCCGCTGGCGCGCAGCAGGGAGACCGCGCCGGACAGGGCGCTGTCGAAGTTCACCCAGTGCACGCGGTCGTACAGCTCGTGCCGGACGTTGCGGAACTCGATGGCGCTGCCGATCCCCGCGATGATCATGTCGGGGTCCGCGACGTGCTCGGAGCCGAAGGTGACGCTCCCGAAGGGCTGTACGCCGACGAGCGACACATCGCGGCCCGCCTCGCGCAGATAGGTGGCGAGGGCCCCGGTCGAGGCGCCCGAGCCCACGCCGCCGACGAGCGCGAGGGGGTCCGTGGGCAGATCCCTGCCGATCTCCTCGGCGACCTCGCGGTAGCCGTAGTAGTGGATGTCGTCGTGGTACTGCCGCATCCAGTGGTACGAGGGGTTGTCCGCGAGGATCTCGGCGATGCGCCGCACCCTCAACTCCTGGTCGAGGCGCAGGTCCTTGGACGGCGCGACCTGCTCCAGGGTGGCGCCGAGTATCTCCAGCTGCACCCGGGTCGAGCGGTCGACCGTGGTGGAGCCCACGATGTGGCACTTCATTCCGTAGCGGTGGCAGGCGAGCGCGAGGGCCTGGGCGTAGATGCCGCTGGAGCTGTCGATGAGGGTGTCGCCCGGCCGGACGGCCCCCGTTTCGAGGAGGTGCCGGACGGCCCCGAGGGCGGAGTAGATCTTCATGGTCTCGAAGCGGAGGCAGGCCAGATCCGGTGCCAGGGATATGAGGTCGGGTCTTTTCACCGCTTCTGCGATGTGTGCGTGCATGGCTGGGAGCCCCCGTAGCGATGAGCGGGCAGGGAGGGGCGCCGGGGGAGTGCGGGCAGCCCCCGGAGCGGCCCCGGAACGCCGAGAGCATCACACTAGATGAAAATGATTGTCAAGAGCGGGTAAGTTCGGCACACTGGTCCGCGCGGGGTGCCGGGACGTGCGCGCCGCCATGTCGAGAGGAGTCGCGTGAAGCTGTTCCAGGAGGCCGTGGCCCGGTCTCACCCGGTGCGACCGCCACGGGTGCCGCGACAGGGCCCACCGCCGAGGACGGGGGTGGGCACCGCCTTCGGCACCTTCGGCGAACTGCTCCAAGGTGTCCTGCCGGAGGCGGACGGGGACTTCCTCGTGACGCTGCCCGTCGCGCGGTGGACGATGGCCACCTTCCGGGAGGGGTCCGACTCGGGCGAGCTCGAGGTCTGGCCGCCGCGCAAGACCAAGGCGCTCCAACTGGCCCGGATGATCGCCGACTTGGCGCCGCGCGTACGGGGGCCGGGGGCCGCGCCGCCCGGCGGAGTGCTCACCGTCAGCAGTGTGATCCCCGAGGGCAAGGGCCTCGCCAGCTCGTCCGCCGATCTCGTCGCCACCGCCCGTGCGGTCGGCCAGGCCCTCGACGTCGCCATGCCGCCCGCCAGGATCGAGCGGCTCCTGTCCCGCATCGAACCCACCGACGGCGTGCTGTACCCCGCCATCGTCGCCTTCCATCACCGCAGCGTCCGGCTCCGCTCGGTCCTCGGCGCACTGCCCGCCATGGCGGTCGTCGGCATCGACGAGGGCGGCTCGGTGGACACCGTGGACTTCAACCGCATCCCCAAGCCCTTCACGGCCGCCGACCGGCACGCCTACGCGGACCTTCTCGAACGGCTCACCGCCGCCGTACGCCGCCACGACCTGGCGGAGGTCGGCCGGATCGCCACGCGCAGTGCCCTGATGAACCAGACCCTGCGCCACAAGCGGTCGTTGGAGCCGATGCGCGAGATCTGCCGCGAGGTCGGCGGGCTCGGCGTGGCGGTCGGCCACAGCGGTACGACCCTCGGCGTGCTGCTCGACGCCACGGACCCGGCGTACACGCGGCGCGTCACCGCCGCGGCACAGGCGTGCGGGGAGCTGGTGGGCGGCGGCCCGGCAGGAGGCGGGGTGACGGTCTACCGCACCCTGACCTTCGGGCGCCCCGACGCGCGGGCGCCCCATCCCGCCGCCCCTGCCCCGTCCCCCACGCGCACCGCGCCCACCGCGCCCACCGCGCCCCCCGCGCCCCCCGCGCCCACCGCGCCCACCGCGCGCACCACGCCCACCGCGCGCACCGCACCCGCCGCACCCGCCGCACCCGGCACGGTCGGAGCGCCTCCCACCCCTGTCGCACCCGTCGCCCCCGCCCCCGCCCCCGCCCCCCGAACCGGCCAGGACGTCCCGTGACGACGAGATCCCGGCTCGGGCGCGGAGAGGAGCGCCGCCGTCCCGACCCGGGGCCCGAGGCCGGCGTGCGCAGGACGCGGCAGCGTGCCGCCGTTCTCGAAACCCTCGGGCAGTGCGGCGAATTCGTCTCCGCGCAGGAACTGCACGCCCTGCTCGCCGGGTCCGACCGGGCGGTCGGCCTCACCACCGTCTACCGCGCGCTGCGCGAACTCGACCGCGCCGGTCTGGTCGACGTCGTGCGCGACGAGACCGGCGAACGCCTCTACCTGCGACGTCCCACCGACGAGCACCGCCACTACCTGATCTGCCGCCGCTGCGGCCGGAGCCGTCCGGTGGACGCCGGCGCGGTCGAGGCGTGGGCGGAGCACCTGGCGGAGACGACGGGTTTCGCCGAGCTGGAGCACACGCTCGAACTCAGCGGGGTGTGCGGGGAGTGCCGTCCTGCGGGCGCCACGCCGAACGGCGCAGGAGGCGGAGACCGTTGAGGCCCACCAGGATCGTGGAGCCCTCGTGGCCCGCGACGCCGAGGGGGAGGGGCAGGTGGCCCGCCAGGTCCCAGATCACGAGGGCGCTGATACAGACGGAGGCGATGACGAGGTTCTGCACCACGACGCGCCGGGCGCGGCGGGAGAGCGCCACGACCGCAGGAACCGCGGCGAGTTCGTCGCGCACCACGACGGCGTCCGCGGTCTCCAGGGTCAGGTCGGACCCGGTGCCGCCCATGGCGACGCCGGTGTGCGCGGCGGCGAGCGCGGGCGCGTCGTTGACGCCGTCGCCGACGATAAGGACCCGCTCGCCGCGCTCCTCCCACTCCCGTACGGCGGCGACCTTGTCCTGCGGGAGCAGTCCGGCCCGCACGTCCGTGATCCCCGTCTCCCGGGCCGTCGGGGCGGCGGCCCGTGCACTGTCACCGGTCAGCAATGTCGGCTCGGTGCCGGTGAGGTGACGCAGGGCGGCCACGGCTTCGGCGGCTCCGGGGCGCGGCAGGTCGGTGAGGTGCAGGGTGGCGACGGGGAGGCCGTCGACCAGGACCACGGAGACGGTGCGGGAGTCGTCCTCCGGCAGCTCCACAGCGGCCGCGCCGACGAGCCGGTCCGGGCTGCCGACCTCCACCGCGCGGCCCGCGACGACCGCCCGCACGCCGCGCCCCGGCTCCGCCGCGAAGTCCCGCGCGGGTGCCAGGGGGAGTCCCCGTTCGCGCGCCGCGGCGACCACGGCGCGGGCCAGCGGATGTTCCCCGGCGTGCTCGGCCGACGCGGCGAGCGCGAGCACCTCGTCCTCGGTCAGGTCCGTGCCGGGCAGCGCCCGGATGTCGGTCAGCCGGGGCGCGCCCTCGGTGAGCGTCCCCGTCTTGTCCAGGGCGGCCTTGGTCACCTCGCCCAGGCGCTCCATCACGACGGCGGACTTGACGAGCACGCCGTGCCGTCCTGCGTTGGCGATGGCCGACAGCAGCGGCGGCATGGTGGCGAGCACCACCGCGCAGGGCGACGCCACGATCATGAAGGTCATCGCCCGCAGCAGTGTCGCGGTGAAGTCGGCGCCGAGCGCGAGCGGGACGGCGAAGAGGGCGAGGGTGGCGACCACCACGCCCACCGAGTACCGCTGTTCGACCTTCTCGATGAACAACTGCGTCGGCGCCTTCGTCCCGCTCGCCTCCTCGACCATGGCGACGATCCGGGCGATGACGGAGTCCGAGGGGTCACGGCCGACGCGGACACGCAGCACGCCCGTGCCGTTGAGGGTGCCCGCGAACACCTCGTCACCCGCCGACCTGGGCACGGGCAGCGGTTCGCCGGTGATGGTGGCCTGGTCGACCTCGCTGCGGCCGTCGAGCACGACGCCGTCGGCGGGCAGCCGCTCCCCGGGCCGTACGAGGACGGTGTCGCCGACCCGCAACGCGTCGACCCCCACCCGCTCTTCCCGGGCCTCCCCGCCAGCTCCGCCGATCCGCACCGCCATGGCCGGGGCCAGGTCGAGCAGTCCGCGCACGGAGTCGGTGGTGCGCCGGGTCGCCAGGGCCTCCAGGGCACCGGACACCGCGAAGATGACGATGAGCAGGCCGCCGTCGAGGAACTGCCCGATGGCGGCGGCGCCGAGAGCCGCGACCACCATCAGCAGGTCGACGTCGAGGCTCCGCTCCCGCAGCGCCCCGAGCCCCGCCACGGTCGGCTCCCAGCCGCCGGCGACGTAACAGAGGGCGTAGAGCGGGCCCCAGAGCCAGCCGGGCGCTCCGGAGAGTTCGAGCGGGCACGCGAGCAGGAAGGCGGCCGTGGCCAGCGCGGCCCAGCGGGCCTCGGGCAGGGCGAGGAGCCGGGTGCGGCGCGGCCGGGCGGGGGAGGGAGGGGCGGGGGCCGGGCACGGCCGGTCGCCGACCAGGGCGGAGGACATCGGAGCACACCTCTTCGTGGACGGGGCAGGGCGAGGGGCCGCGCGGCGGTGCGGGCCGGGGAGCCCTCGCGGACGGCCCTCACCATAGCGGAACACATGAAGAGGTCTTCAAGTGTATGACGAGTAGGATTGCCGCATGGGACACGGAGTCGACAGCAAGATCAGCCCTGCGACGCACCTGGACGCGGACTCCGCCGCCACGATCGCCGCCACGCTCCAGGCGCTGGCCACGCCGTCCCGGCTGATGATCCTCACCAAGCTGCGCCAGGGCCCGTGCGGTGTCGGCGCGCTCGCCGAGGCGGTCGGCATGGAACAGTCGGCGGTCTCCCACCAGTTGCGCCTGCTGCGCGCCCTCGGCCTCGTCACCGGCGCCCGAGAGGGTCGCCGCATCGTCTACAGCCTCTACGACAACCACGTGGCCCAGCTCCTGGACGAGGCCGTCTACCACATCGAGCATCTGCGCCTCGGCGCACGGGACGTGGCCGTGCGCGGGGACGCCGGCTGAGGGTCATTCGAGCGCGGGCAGTGCCGGGCCGCGGTCGAGGCCGTGCGGAGCGGGGTGCACGGCGGTGCGCTCGGCCAGGTCGTCGACGACGTCGAGCAGGCTTCCCGTGTGCGCGTGGACGGAGCGCTGCCGCTCGGCACCGCCGCCGTACGCGATGAGCTGCCGCAGGACCGCGGTGACCGGGGCGAGTTCGCCGTGCTCCTCCAGAGCCGGCCGCACGTACGCGAGGAGCTGTCGGACCTGGTGCCGGGCCGGCACGAGGCGGCCGGTCCGCGGGTCGAGGCTGTGGCCGGTCAGGCCGTCGCGGGCGCAGCGCCAGTACGCGGCGCGCAGCAGGGAGTCGTCCATGGCGGGACCGGGGTCGCCGCGGCGCACCCGCTCCAGGGCCTGGACCACCAGCGCCCGTACGAGGACGGCCAGGACGGCGGCCTCCTCGACGCTCGCGGTGACGTCCATCGCCCTGATCTCCACGGTGGGCAGATGCGCGCACGGTCGCACGTCCCAGTAGAGCGAGCGTTCGCCGAGGGTCGCGCCGGTCTCCTGCAGTGAGGCCGCGAGCGCGTCGTAGTGCGCGGCCGACGAGAAGTACGGCGGAGGTCCCGTCACGGGCCACCGCGTGGCCCCCAGCGTCCGCCAGCTGCAGTAGCCGCTGTCCCGCTCCTCCCAGAAGGGCGAGTTCGCCGACAGCGCCACGAGGGTGGGCAGCCACGGTCGCAGATGGTTGCTGACCAGGACGGCGTGGTCGCGGTCGGGCACCTGTACGTGCACGTGGAGGCCGCAGAAGGCGAAGGTGTCGTACAGCGACCGGAACGTCTGGAGCTGCGCGAGGTAGTGGGGGTCGGTGCTGAGCGGTATCGGCGTGCGCATGCCCAGCAGGGGTGTGGCGGAGGCGACGGGGCGCAGGCCCTCGTCGGCGGCGGCCGAGGTGACGGCCCCGCGGACCCGGCGCAACTGGTGGAGGAGTTCGCCCAGGGTCCCGCAGGGCGGCGTCTTTCCCTCGATCTGGTACTCGGACGCCTCACCGGTGGCGAGGTCCCCGACCACCGGCTTCAGGCGGGGCAGGACCCGGGAGGCTGCTGCGACGACGGCACGGTGCGAGGCGTCGACGAGGAAGTACTCCTCCTCGACGCCGACGGTGGGAAGGTGATCCGCCATGCGTGTCGTGTCCTCCTCGGAGAGGGGCGGGTGACGCGTGTCTGTCCACCTTCCTCGCCCGCGGCCCGGACGGCGAGCCCGCGAGGCCGGACCTCAGCGGTGCACGCCCACTCCGGACAGGCCGGGGGCGAGTTCCGGCCGTAGTACCAGGTCGTCGTCGTAGGCTCCGCCGTTCTCGTGGCGGAAGGGCAGCGGACGCGCGGTGTGCAGGGTGCGCAGGCGCTCGCGCAGCCCGGCCGCGGCGCGCTCGTGACCCGCCTTGGAGAGCCGGTCGGCGCCGTACACGACGAACGGCGGGAGCGCCGCCATGCCCGTGTACCAGAACGTGCCGTGCAGCAGCGGGAACAGCACTTGGTCCAGCTGGCCGTGGATGCCGCGCGGGCCGAAGCCCGAAGCGCGGGCGCCGACCGACGTGATCACGAGTGCGCGCTTGCCGGCCAGGCCGCCGTCCCCGTACCGCAGCGTCCGGCCGTCGGGCCCCTTGATGCCGAAGCCGAAGCCCTGGACGAGTACGCGGTCGAACCAGCCCTTGAGGATCGCGGGCGGCCCGAACCACCAGAGCGGGAACTGGAAGACGAGCGTGTCCGCCCAGGCGATCTTCTCCTGCTCCCGCACGATGTCCTCGCTCAACGTCCGTTCTGTGTGGGCGCGTTCCTGCTCGGCGCCCACGAACAGCCGCTCGTGCGAGGCGCCCCCGAAGTCGTCCGCGTCCACCACGGCCTTCCAGCCCATGCCGTACAGATCCGACGTGCGGTGCTCGTGCCCGAGGGAATCCAGCGCGCGCAGCCCCTCGGTCATCAGCGAGCCGCCCAGCGAGCGCCGTTCCGGATGTGCGAATACCCAGAGAATCTTCATGCCCCGATCCTGCGCGGC
Organism: Streptomyces sp. NPDC093510; assembly: GCF_040683555.1. Classification (NCBI taxonomy): domain Bacteria; kingdom Bacillati; phylum Actinomycetota; class Actinomycetes; order Kitasatosporales; family Streptomycetaceae; genus Streptomyces; species Streptomyces sp. NPDC093510. The sequence continues at coordinate 211,122 of NZ_JBFBEE010000014.1, read as the reverse complement.
GGTCCGCACGCGTCACGAGTGGCCAGAAGGCCATGGCCCGCAAGGATCTGGCCACCTTTGGTCGCCCGGGAACTCACGGACGGCCGCATCCGACTCCTGGAGCGGTGCGGACCGACCGGGTCCATGCCTTGGCGCGATCCAGGAGCGGTGATGGCTGACGACAGACGGTGGAGATTCGTGCCACCGCCCGCGCTCTGCGGCTTCCTCGTGCTGCTGGTGCTGGTCTTCGCCGCGTCGTACGCCGTGGGGAAAGCGGTCGGACCGGTCGCGCCCGGCATGCACGAGTCAGGCACGGACTACCGGCCCACCGACGAGGGTGACGGCGGCGGGGGCGGCACGCACGGGGGCGGCCACTGATGGACACCGGAACGACGGACGCCGCCGTCACCACCGACCTGACCGTCACCACCGATCTCACCGTCGGCGGCATGACCTGCGCGGCCTGCGTGAAACGGGTCGAGAAGCGGCTCGGGCGACTGGACGGAGTGAGCGCCACGGTCAACCTCGCGACCGGCCGCGCCCGGGTGAACCACCCGCCGCACGTCACACCGGACGAACTCGCCACCACCGTCCGACAGGCCGGGTACACGGCCGAGCTGCCCGCGCCTCCCGAGCCGTCCCACGGGCAACGGCCCCTGGAAGCAGGGGAGTCGGCGGAAACAGGAGCCGACCAGCGGCGGCAGCGGCAGCAGCTCCTGGTCACCGCTCTCCTCGCGGCACCCGTCCTCGTCCTCTCCATGGCACCCGCCCTGCAGTTCCGCAACTGGCAGTGGCTGTGCTTCGCGCTCGCCGCGCCGGTCGCCACCTGGGGCGCGTGGCCGTTCCACGTGCGCGCGCTGCGCGGCCTGCGGCACTCCGCGGCGACCATGGACACGCTGGTCTCGCTCGGTGTCGCGGCGTCCTTCGGCTGGTCGGCGTACGCGCTCTTCCTCGGTGGCGCGGGCGTCCCGGGCATGACGATGCCGTTCAGCCTGCTGCCCTCCGCCGGCGACGGCACCGCGCACGTCTACCTGGAAGCGGCCGTCGGCGTCCCGCTGTTCGTCCTCGCCGGACGGTTCCTGGAGGCGCGGGCCCGGCACGGCACCGGGGCGGCCCTGCGCTCCCTCGCGGAGCTCACGGTCAAGGACGTCGCGGTACGGGAGGGCGACACCGAGCGGACCGTCCCGCTGCGTGAGTTGGGCGTCGGACAGGTCTTCGTGGTGCGGCCCGGCGAACGGGTCGCCACCGACGGGGCCGTCGTGGAAGGCAGCTCCGCCGTGGATCTGTCGCTGGTCACCGGGGAGAGCGAACCCGTCGAGGTCGGGCCGGGCTCCGAGGTGACGGGCGGCGCCGTCAACGCGGGCGGGCTGCTCCTCGTCCGCGCCACAGCGGTCGGCGCCGACACCCGACTTGCCCACATCACCCGCCTGGTGACGGAGGCTCAGGCCGGCAAGGCGGCAGCGCAACGGCTCGCCGACGCCGTGGCCGGAGCGTTCGTACCGGTGGTGCTCGCGCTCGCCGCCACGGTCCTCGGCTTCTGGCTCGGCGCCGGAGCCGACCCGCAGGCCGCCGTCACCGCCTGCGTCGCCGTGCTCGTCGTCGCCTGCCCGTGCGCCCTGGGCCTCGCCACCCCCACCGCCCTCATGGCCGCCACCGGACGCGGCGCCCAGCTCGGCATCCTGGTCGGCGGACCCCGCGCCCTCGAAGCCCTGCGGCACATCGACACCGTCGTCCTCGACAAGACCGGCACCCTCACCACAGGACACATGAGCGTCACCGAGGTCACGGTGACGCCCGACGGCATCGGCCGGGAGGCGGTGCTGCGCCTCGCCGGGGCCGTGGAGCAGGGCTCGGAACACCCGCTGGGCCGGGCGATCACCTCGTACGCGAAGAAGTCCCTGCCCGACGGGGCGCTGCCGCCGGTGCGGGAGTTCGGCGCCGAGACGGGGCGGGGCGTCCGCGGCCGCGTCGACGGGCACCTGGTCGAAGTCCGCGCGCCCGACGACGAGTTGACGGGACCGCTCGCCCGCGCGCTGACACAGGCCGAGGACGCCGCGCACACCGCCGTCCTCGTCCGGGTCGACGGCGTACCCGAAGCGGTCGTCGCGGTCGGCGACCCGGTGCGGCCGGGAAGCTACCGTGCCGTGGACCGTCTGCGGCGCCTCGGGGTGCGCCCGGTCCTCGCCACCGGCGACCGCGAGGCCACGGCCCGCGCCGTCGCCGCCGACCTGGGCATCGACGACGTGCACGCCCGCTGCACCCCCGAGGGCAAGGCCGCTCTCGTACGGGAGGCGAAGGCGCGAGGACACCGGGTCGCGGTCATCGGCGACGGCGTGAACGACGCCGCCGCGCTGGCCCGCGCCGACCTCGGGATCGCCATGGGCGGCGGCGCCGACGTGGCGATCGGGGCCGCCGACGTCACGCTCGTGCGTGGCGACATCGAAGCCGTCGCGGACGCGGTCCTGCTCGCCCGCCGCACCCTGCGCACGATCCGCGCCAACCTCCTGTGGGCCTTCGGCTACAACGCCGTCACGGTGCCGCTCGCCGCGGTGGGCCTGCTCAACCCCATGGTCGCCGCCGCGGCCATGTCGGCGAGCTCCCTGCTGGTGGTCGGCAACAGCCTGCGGCTGCGCACCTGGCGGCCGACGCGCGGCCCGTCCCCCGGCGGGGCGCGGCGCGGCACGCGGGGAGGCGCGCGATGAGCGGCGAACCGCACCCCTGGCGGCCGTCCCGCCGCAGGCTCCGCGAGGCCCTCGACGCCGCGCTCCTGCCCGTCATGGTGTGCGCCGTCGCCCTGAGCCTGCTGACCGCGTGGACCAGGTTCGGCGCCGCGGGCAGCCCGGCCCGCGTCGAGGTCGCTCCCGGCTCGGTCTTCCTGCCGCTGGACGGCACCCGGGAGACCGCGGCGTTCTTCCGGATCACCAACTCCGGCGGCTCCGACGACGTGCTGACGTCGGTGGCGTCCCCGGAACTCGACGACGTGATGCTCAGCCGGTACACGCCGAGGGGCCGCGGCGCCGCCGGCATGCGTATGGTGCGCTCCGCCGCCGTCCCGGCCGGTGAGGGCCTCACCATGACACCGCAGGGCGTGGACATCATGGTGCGGCCGCGCGAGCCGCTGCGCCTCGGCGACACAATCCCGTTCGTCCTGACCTTCCGGCACGGCGGGACCGTCAGGGCGGAGGCGGTGGTGATCGGCCCGTCCGCCTGGAGCCCCGAGTCCGAGTCCTAGCTCTGTGTATGCGGTCCGGGTGCCGCCGCCGTCGAGGCCAGGAAGTCGTCGAGCAGGGCGGTCTGCAGCTCCACGGAGAACCGGTCGGGGTCGAAGAGGGCCTGGACGACGAGTCCGTGGGTGAAGGCGACGAGGGTCGCGGCGAGCCGCTCGGGGTCGGCGCCGGCGGGCAGCTCGCCGAGGTCGCGGGCGGCTTCCAGGTGGGGGCGGAGCGCCGCGCGCAGCCGGGTGTAGCGGGCGGCCTGCTCGGCGGCCAGCCGGTCGTCGGCGAGGGAGAGGTCCCAGGAGCTGACCCAGACGCGGTTGCGGGCGGTGTCGCCCGGGGTCACCGGCAGGATGTCCAGGAGCATGGCGCGCACGGTGGCGAGCCCCGGCGCGGGGCGCTCCCGGCGTGGACGTTCGTCGGTGCGCTTCTCCAGCAGGTCCAGGGCGTGCGTGATCAGGGCCCGTTTGGTCGGGAAGTAGTGCATCAGCATGCCGGTCGACACCCCCATCGCGGCGGCGACGGCACGCAGGGTCAGCCCGCCGAACCCCTTGTCGGCGAGGACCTGCCACACCGCCTCGGAGACGTCCTTGCGGCGGGCTTCACGGTCTCCGGGTGCGGGCGGCATGCTGCTACCTTACGTACCGAACGCTTGTTACGTACCACGAGAGCGAGACTGCCGTGTTCACTCTGCCGCTCGGTGACGATGCCCTGCTCCGCCCGCTGGAGCCGTGGCAGGCGCCCGAATTCCTCGCCCACATGGACCGCGCCCGGCCCATCGTCGACCCGTGGATACCCTGGGCGGCCCTCAGTACCGACCTCGAATCGGCCACGACCACCCTCCAGCGCTACGCCGACCGGCAGGCCGCGGACGCCGGCCGCATCTACGGCATCTGGCTGGCGGGCACCCTGGTCGGCGGCGTCCTGTTCCCCCGCTTCGACGCCGACACCGGGGTGTGCGAGATCGGGTGCTGGCTGGAGCCGGCCGGGGAGGGGCGCGGCCTGGTCAACCGGGCCTCCCGCGCGCTGATCGACTGGGCGTTCCGCGCACGCGGCATGAGCCGCGTCGAATGGTGGGCCGCCACGGGCAACACCCGCAGCATCGAGGCCGCGCGCCGCCTCGGCATGACCCGCGACGGTGTGCTGCGCAAGCACTCCCCGTACCGGGGCGTGCGCCGCGACATCGAGGTGTGGTCGGTCCTCGCCGACGAGTGGCCGCCCGCCGGACAGGCGCCCCGCGGGGCGTCCGCATCCGCCGACCAGGCCGAACTCGACCGGCTGATGGCCGTGTTCACCGGCGCCTTCACCAACACCGGCGGGCGCCGGCCGGACCTCGGCGTCATCCGCGACATCTTCATCCCGCAGGGCAGGATCATCGCGAACGTCGGGGACGAACCGGTGATCTACGACCTCGACGCGTTCATCGAACCCCGGCAGAAGATGCTCACCGACGGGACGCTGACGGAGTTCTCGGAATGGGAGGTCTCCCAGCGCACCGAGATCTTCGGCTCCGTCGCCCACCGGTTCAGCGCCTACCGCAAGTCCGGCCACCACAACGGAGAGTGGTTCGAGGGGTCCGGCCACAAGACCACCCAGTACCTGCGCACCCCGGACGGCTGGCGGATGTCCTCACTCGCCTGGGACGACGCACCCGCCACCGCCGTCGGACAGCCGCCCGGGAGCTCCGTCTAGACTCGCTGCCCATCGTGAGCTGTTTGCGGCTCCGACCCGAGGGGATGGGAGAGGGTTATGAAGATCCTCATCAGCGCCGACATGGAGGGCGCCACCGGCGTCACCTGGCCGGCCGACGTGCTGCCCGGCACCCCGCAGTGGGAGCGGTGCCGGGCCATGTTCACCTCGGACGTCAACGCCGCGGTGCTTGGCTTCCTCGACGGCGGTGCCGACGAGGTGCTCGTCAACGAAGCGCACTGGACCATGCGCAACCTCCTCCTGGAGGAGCTGGACGACCGCGTCGAGATGCTCACCGGACGGCACAAGGCGCTCTCCATGGTGGAGGGCGTGCAGCACGGCGACGTGGACGGCATCGCGTTCGTCGGCTACCACGCGGGCGCCGGCATGGAGGGCGTCCTCGCGCACACCTATCTCGCCAACCAGATCACCGGCGTCTGGGTCAACGGCGTGCGGGCCAGCGAGGGACTGCTCAACTCGCACGTCGTCGCCGAGTACGGCGTCCCCGTCGTGCTCGTCACCGGCGACGACCTCGCCTGCGAGGACGCCCTCGGCTACGCCCCCGGCGCGCTGAAGGTCGCCGTGAAGGACCACGTCTCGCGGTACGCGGCGGTCTGCCGCACCCCGGCCCGCACCGCCGCGGACATCCGCGCGGCGGCGAAGGAGGCCGCCGGGCTCGCCGGCCGCCACGAGCCGGTGGCCGGCGGACCGTTCACGGTGGAGGTCGAGTTCGACGCCGAGCACCTCTCCATGGCGGCGACCGTCGTGCCGGGCGTGCGCCGTACGGGGGAGCGCAAGGTCGCTTACGACAGCGAGACGATGTACGAGGGGATCCGTACCTTCAAGGCGGTTACGACGATCGCCTCTGCCGCCGTGGAGGAGCAGTATGGCTAGTCAGCAGACGGTTCAGGTGCAGGTGCAGGAGTCCGGGGAGCAGGAGTCCGGGGAGCGGGAGGCCGGGGAGCAGGGGCCCGCGGATCAGGTGGACGCGCGGGCGCTCGACGAGGTCGTGACGTTCACCTCCGAGCTCATCCGCATCGACACCACCAACCGCGGCGGCGGCGAATGCCGCGAGCGGCCCGCCGCCGAGTACGCCGCCGAGCGCCTCGCCGACGCGGGCCTGGAGCCGACGCTCCTGGAGCGCACCCCGGGCCGTACGAACGTCGTCGCCCGCATCGAGGGCACCGATCCGGGCGCCGACGCCCTGCTCGTCCACGGCCACCTGGACGTGGTGCCCGCCGAGGCCGCCGACTGGAGCGTCCACCCGTTCTCCGGGGAGATCCGCGACGGCGTCGTGTGGGGCCGGGGCGCGATCGACATGAAGAACATGGACGCGATGATCCTGTCCGTGGTCAGGAACTGGGCCCGGGCGGGGGTACGGCCCCGGCGCGACATCGTGATCGCCTTCACCGCCGACGAGGAGGCCAGCGCCGCCGACGGCTCGGGCTTCCTCGCCGACCGGCACGCCGCGCTCTTCGAGGGCTGCACCGAAGGCGTCAGCGAGTCCGGCGCCTTCACCTTCCACGACGGCCGCGGCAACCAGATCTACCCCATCGCGGCGGGGGAGCGCGGCACCGGCTGGCTGAAGCTCACCGCGCGCGGCAAGGCGGGCCACGGCTCCAAGGTCAACCCGGCGAACGCGGTGAGCCGGCTGGCCGGCGCCATCGCCCGCATCGGCGAGCACCGGTGGCCGGTCCGGCTCACCCCGACCGTGCGCGCCTCGCTCGTCGAACTGGCCACGCTCTACGGCCTGGAGACCGATCCGGAAGCGCCCGGCTTCGACGTGGACGCGTTCATGGAGAAGCTCGGGCCGACCGCCGACCTCGTCGCGCCGACGGTCCGCAACAGCGCCAATCCGACGATGCTGCAGTCGGGTTACAAGGTGAATGTGATTCCTGGTGAGGCAGTGGCGTACGTGGACGGCCGCTTTCTGCCCGGCGGCGAGGAAGAGTTCCACCGAACGCTTGACCGGCTCACCGGGCCTGACGTCGACTGGGAGTTCCATCACCGCGAGGTGGCGTTGCAGGCGCCGGTCGACTCGCCGACGTACGCGCGCATGCGGGCGGCCGTCGAGGAGTTCGCGCCGGAGGGCCACGTCGTGCCGTACTGCATGTCGGGCGGCACGGACGCCAAGCAGTTCTCGCGGCTCGGCATCACCGGCTACGGCTTCTCGCCGCTGAGGACACCGGAGGGCTTCGACTACCAGGCGTTGTTCCACGGAGTCGACGAGTGCGTCCCCGTCGACGCGCTGCACTTCGGTGTCCGCGTCCTCGACCGCTTTCTGCGTACGGCCTAGCGAAAATGGGGGAAGACAAGGACATGACGCAGACCCGGGCGTACGGATCATGGCCGTCGCCGATCGACGCCGAGCTCGCCGCCACCCACGACGGCGCCCCGGCGTACGTGGGCTTCGTCGGCGCCGAGACCTGGTGGACCGAACCCCGGCCCACCGAGGCGGGCCGGCGCGCACTGGTGCGGCGGCTGCCCGACGGCGAGGAGCGCACGGTGCTGCCCGCGCCGTGGAACGTGCGCAGCCGCGTCGTCGAGTACGGTGGCCGCCCCTGGGCCGGGGCCGAGGGCCCCGCGGGTCCGCTCGTGGTCTTCGTCGACTTCGCCGACCAGCGTCTGTACGCGTACGAGCCCGACGCCCCCGGCGACGAAGGACCGAGACCCCTGACCCCGGTCTCCGGCACCGGCGGCGGGCTGCGCTGGGCCGACCCGGTCCTGCGCCCCGAGCGGGGCGAGGTCTGGTGCGTGCTGGAGGAGTTCACCGGGGAGGCGCCCACCGACGTGCGGCGCGTCATCGCGGCGGTGCCGCTCGACGGTTCGGCGGCCGGGGACCGCGGCGCCGTGCGAGAACTGTCCGACGGCAGGCACCGGTTCGTCACCGGGCCCCGCCTGTCGCCCGACGGGACCCGCGCCGCCTGGATCGCCTGGGACCACCCGCGCATGCCCTGGGACGGCACGGAGCTGACGCTCGCCGACGTGCGCGACGACGGCACCTTCGCCGCGGCGAGAACCTTCGCGGGCGGCCCCGACGAGTCGGTCGCGCAGGTCGAATGGGCCCCCGACGGGCGGCTGCTGTTCTCCAGCGACCGCAGCGGCTGGTGGAACCTGTACCGGGCCGACCCCGAGGCCGAAGCCGCTGACGCATGGCCGCTCTGCCCGCGCGAGGAGGAGTTCGCGGGCCCGCTGTGGCAGATCGGCCTGAACTGGTTCGCCCCGCTGGAGAGCGGACTGATCGCCGTCGTGCACGGCAAGGGCGCCACCGCGCTCGGCATACTCGACCCCGAGACCGGCGAGGTCGTCGACTCGGCGGGCCCCTGGACCGAGTGGGCCTCGACGGTCGCCGCGCACGGGTCCCGCGTGGTCGGCGTCGCCGCGAGCCCCCGCAGCGCGTACGAGGTCGTGGAGCTGGACACCTGTACCGGCCACGCCCGCGTCGTCGGCGCCGCCCACGACGACCCGGTGGACCCCACGTACTACCCGGAACCGCAGATCCGCACCTTCTACGGCCCGGCGGGACGCGAGATCCACGCGCACATCTACCCGCCGCACCACCCGGGCCACACCGCGCCCGACGACGAGCTGCCGCCCTACGTGGTGTGGGCGCACGGCGGCCCCACCAGCCGTGCGCCCCTCGTGCTCGACCTGGCCATCGCCTACTTCACCTCGCGCGGCATCGGCGTCGCCGAAGTCAACTACGGCGGCTCGACGGGGTACGGGCGGGCCTACCGCGACCGGCTGCGCGAGCAGTGGGGCATCGCCGACGTCGAGGACTGCGCGGCCGTCGCCCTGGGCCTCGCCGACGAGGGCACCGCCGACCGCGCCCGGCTCGCGATCCGCGGCGGCAGCGCGGGCGGCTGGACCACGGCCGTCTCGCTGACCGGCACGGACGTCTACGCCTGCGGCACCATCATCTATCCGGTGCTGGACCTCGCCGCGTTCGCGTCGGGGGAGACCCACGACCTCGAATCGCGGTACCTGGACTCCCTCGTCGGCCGGCTCGACGAGGTCCCCGGGCGGTACGCGGAGCGCTCCCCGGCGCTGCACGCCGAACTGATCACCGCGCCCTTCCTGCTGCTCCAGGGCCTCGACGACGTCGTCTGCCCGCCCGCCCAGTGCGAGCGGTTCCTCGCCAGGACGGAGGGGCGCGGCGTTCCCCACGCCTACATCGCCTTCGAGGGCGAAGGGCACGGATTCCGCCGCGCCGACACCATGATCCGCGCACTGGAGGCCGAACTCTCCCTGTACGCCCAGGTGTTCAGGATCGACCTCGCGGGCGGCGTCCCCATCCTGGAGCTCGGCAAGTGACACCTCTCGCGCGGCCCGCCCGCCTCGCCCCCGGCGCGCGGGTCGCCGTCGTCGCGCCCAGCGGCCCCGTCCCCGACGACCGCCTCGAAGCGGGCCTGGACATTCTGCGCGGCTGGGACCTGGAACCCGTCGTCATGCCCCATGTGCGCGAGCGGCACCCGGAGTTCTGGTATCTCGCGGGGGCGGACGCCGACCGTGCCCGGGACCTGGAACAGGCGTGGTGCGACCCGTCCGTGGCCGCCGTGTTCTGTGCCCGCGGCGGGTACGGCGTCCAGCGGATGGTGGACCTCGTCGACTGGACGGCGATGCGCGCGGCGACACGGGCCGCCGGGCCCAAGGTGTTCCTCGGCTACAGCGACATCACCCCGCTGCACGAGGCCTTCGCCACCCGCCTCGGCGTCGCCACCCTGCACGGGCCGATGACCGCCGCGGACGACTTCCTCAAGAACGCGCGGGCGCAGGAACATTTGCGGACGACGCTCTTCTCCCCCGAGGAGGCCCGGGTGGTCCGGGCCCTCCCGGGGGCGGCGGCCCTGGTCGGCGGCCGCGCCCGGGGCGTCACGCTCGGCGGCTGTGTGTCGCTGCTCGCCGCGGACCTCGGCACGCCGACGGTCCGGGCCTCCGCCCGCGGGGGCCTGCTGTTCATCGAGGACATAGGCGAGGAGGCGTACCGCCTGGACCGGATACTCACCCAGCTCCTGCGCGCCCGCTGGCTGGACGGGGTGGCGGGGATCGCCCTCGGCTCGTGGGAGGAGTGCGGGGCCCGCGACGAGCTGCGGGCGCTCTTCGCGGACCGGCTCGGCGGCCTCGGCGTACCGGTGGTGGAGGAGTTCGGGGCCGGGCACTGCGAGGGGGCGCTGACGGTGCCGTTCGGTGTGGCGGGTGAACTGGACGCCGACGCCGGGACGTTGACGCTGGACGAGCCCGCGCTCGTCTGACGCCCGCCATCCACCGCGAGGGAGCGCCCCGCACGGCATCCGCGGACAGAAACCGCTGTCACAAGCGTTGACCTTTACATGACACGTGTCACAGCATGGCTCCGGCCGGTACTTACCGGCCAGTAGTCGCCGGTCGTCGGCCGTCCTCAGCGTGGAGGTCCCCTTGTCCCGTCGCCGTGCCCTGACCCTCGCCACCGCCGCGGCGGTCGCCGCGCCCCTCGCGCTCGCCGCCCCCGCCCCGGCGGGCGCCGCGGGCCAGTACACCGTCACCGCGCTGAAGTTCACCGTCCAGGCGGGCGGCAGGAGCTGCACGGTCGACGCCGATCTGTACCGGCCCGCCGGAGTCGACGCCGCGCACCCCGCGCCCGCCGTGGTCACCACCAACGGCTTCGGCGGCAGCAAGTCCGACGGGACCGCGGCCACCGGTAAGGCCTTCGCCGAGCGCGGCTACGTCTCGCTCGTCTACTCCGGCCTCGGCTTCGGCAAGTCCGGCTGCCTCATCTCCCTGGACGACCCCGAGATCGACGGCAGGGCGGCGTCCGGCCTCATCGACTTCCTCGGGGGCGAGCGGGCCGCCGACGACGGGACCGAGGTCGACTACGTCACCGCCGACGGGAAGGGCGACCCGCGCGTCGGCATGATCGGCGGCTCGTACGGCGGGGCCGTCCAGTTGGCGACCGCCGCCGTGGACCACCGCGTCGACGCGCTCGTCCCGATGATCACCTGGAACGACCTCGCGTACTCCCTGGACCCGAACAACGCGGCCGACCGCAGCGTCCCCGGCGCCGCCAAGTGGCAGTGGATGAACGGCTTCTACCTCATCGGCGAGGGCCAGCCGCTCCTCGTCCCCAGCCTCGACCCCTCCCGCATCAACCGCCTCGACTGCCTGCACTTCGTCACGAAGGCCTGCGAGACGATCCGCACCCTCAACTCCGGCCGCTATCCGGCCGACAAGACCGAGGCCCTCCAGAAGTTCGCACGCGGTGTCTCCCCGGTCTCGTACCTGAACAAGGTGAGGACACCGACGCTCCTCGTGCAGGGGCAGGCCGACAGCCTCTTCAACCTCAACGAGGCGGAAGCGACGTACAGGACGCTCAAGGACCAAGGCACCACCGCCAAGATGATCTGGCAGTCCTGGGGACACAGCGGCGGCACGACCGACCCGGCCTCCGGCGAACTCAACCTGGAACAGGGCAACCTGGAGACGTCCTACGTCGGCAAGCGCATCCTCGCCTGGTTCGACCGCTACCTCCACCAGAAGAAGGGCGTCGACACCGGCCCCGACTTCGCCTACTACCGCGACTGGACCGGCGACCCGGACAGCACCTACGCGACCGCCTCCGAGGTCCCCGCGCCCAACCGCAAGCTCTACCTCTCCGGCGACGGCAAACTCGTCGACAACCAGGAGAAGGTGGCCCGCGGCAGCCGCGAATACCGCAACTGGTTGATCCCCACCAGCCATTCGGAGTCCTCGCTCGCCGGGATGATCGGCCTGCCCGACCCAGCGCCGCACGACACCAAGGGCACCTACCTCGACTGGACCACCGAACCCCTCACCGAGGCGGTGGACGTCGTCGGCGCCCCCGAAGCGACCCTGAAGGTGATCTCACCGAGGACCGAGCGCGTGCAGCACTCCGGTGACGCCGCCGACAAGCTCGTCCTCTTCGCCAAGCTGTACGACGTCGGGCCCGACGGCAAGAAGACCCTCGTCCACCGCCTCGTCGCACCGGTGCGCGTCCCCGACGTCACGAAGCCGTTCACGGTGTCGCTGCCCGGCATCGTGCACCGCTACGAGAAGGGCCACCGGTTGCAGTTCGTGGTGGCGGCGAGCGACGGGGCGTACGGCGGCAACAGGGGGATCAAGCCCGTGACCGTGACCAGCGCCCCCGGGGACACCGGCGTCCTCGACCTGCCCGTCGTCCGCCACTGAAAGCCCGCCACTGAAAGCCTGTGCCACAACCCTGCCGTTCCCGCACCCACGTCACCCGTACGGCTCACCGCCCCGCCCCGGAGGCACCCCACCGCGCGCGCTCCGCTCCCCGGCTGCCCATGCTGGGGAGCGGGGGAGGCCGGCGTACCTCCGACGGAAGGGTCCACAGCATGAGCCCCAACACCTCCACGGGCGGCTCCCGGAGCGGCGGCTCGGGCGGCGGGCTGATGACACCCGGCAGGGTGGCCGTCGCCGCGGTCGTCGTCCTCACCCTCGTCTTCATCTTCGAGAACACCCGCAGCACCAAGATCCGCCTGCTCATCCCCGAAGTGACCATGCCCCTGTGGACGGCCCTGCTCGCCACGGGACTGATCGGTGCCCTGTGCGGCGCCTACTTCATGCGCAGGCGCAGGTGAGAGGTCGGGCGACGGCGTGGCCGTGGGCACTCCACGAAGTAGCGTGGACGCATGTCCGATCACACCACACCCCTCGCCGAAGGCCCTCGTGTGGGCATACGCCCCCTCACGCCGGAGGACGGCCCCGAGTTCACCGCACGCGCCAGGGAGAGCCGTGAGCTGCACCGCCCCTGGCTCTTCCCGCCGTGCACGGACGACACCTTCCGCGCGTACGCCGGGGTGCTCGTCGAGGATCCGGCCAGGGTCGGATTGCTGGTGTACGAGCGCGACAGCGGTGCCGTCGGCGGGTTCATCAACATCAACAACATCGTCCGGGGCGCCTTCCGCAGCGGCGCCCTCGGATACGGCGCCTTCGCGCACGCGGCCGGGCGGGGCCTGATGGGCGAGGGGCTCGGACTCGTCCTGGCGTACGCCTTCGGCGACCTCGGACTGCACCGCCTGGAGGCCAACATCCAGCCGGGCAACGAGGCTTCGACCGGCCTGGTCCGCCGTGCGGGCTTCCGGTACGAGGGCTTCTCACCGGACTTCCTCTTCATCGACGGGGCCTGGCGCGACCACGAACGTTGGGCGATCACCGCCGGGACGGCGAGTGCCCCGGCGGCCTCCCGCCTCACCCGGCGCCAGGGAGCGGCGTCCCCTCCGGCGTGAACCGGATTTGAGCCAGGCGGCGTTCGTCGAAAACACCTGCGGCAGCGGGAGTGTTGAAAGCGCCGGTCCACGTCGCCGAGGATGGGCGGCATGCGGAATATCGTGGTCGTCGACGCTCCCTCCAACCTGGGCCTGCGCCCGCCCGCCCCCGGCACCGTGCCCGGCTGCTACAAACTGGCCGGCGCCCTGCGGGAGCGAGGTCTCCTGCGCCGCCTCGCCGCCTTCGACGGCGGCGTCGTGGTGCCACCCCGTTACGACCGCGGGGACTGGCGGGAAGGCGACGGCGTCTTCAACGCGGCCGCCATCGCCTCGTACACCCGCAAGCTCGCCGACCGCGTCGAACACCACGTGCGCGGCGAGGACTTCCTCGTCGTCCTCGGCGGTGACTGCTCGATCCAGCTGGGCGCCGCGCTGGCCCTGCGCCGCATCGGGCGGTACGGGATCGCCTCCCTCGACGGCTCCGCCGACTTCCGGCACCCCGGCAACTCCGACCGGATCGGCGCCGCGGGCGGCGAGGAGCTCGCCCTCGCCACGGGCCGCGGGCAGGAGGACCTCACCGACCTGGAGGGTCTTCGGCCCTACGTGCGCGACGAGGACGTATGCCTCTTCGGGCTGCGGGACGGGGACGAGGACCGCGCCGAGTTCACCGAGCTGAAGATCACCAACGTCACGGTCGGCGAGCTCAGGAAGTGGGGACCCGAGAACATCGCCCGCGCTGTCGCGCAGACCCTGGAGGTGCCCGAACTCGACGGCTTCTGGGTGCACTTGGACGCCGACATCCTCGACCCTTCGGTGATGCCCGCCGTCGACAGCCCCGACCCCGGCGGTCTGTTCGCCGACGAACTCCTCGATCTGCTGCGGCCGTTCGTGCGCTCACCGCGCTGCGTCGGCCTCAACGTCACCATCTACGACCCCGACCTCGACCCGGACGGCAAGGCGGGCGACCTGCTCACCGATGTGATCGTGTCGGCCCTCGCCCCGTCCTGAGCACCCGCCGCCGCACGGCTCGCGGCGGCCTTTGCGCAATCCTGACCTGGGAAGCCTCTGGCCGACGAACCGCCGACCGTGTTCCATGGTGATCGTGAAGACCACCGTGCGACGCGACGTACTGACCCTGCCCACTGCCGCGCCGGGAGCCGAGAACCCCCTGCCGCCGCTGCTGCCCCTACGCGACGTGCACACCCTCGACGAGCGCGCCAAGGAAGGGCTGCCGCGCGACATGGCGCGGCAAGTCGGCTACGAACCGCTGGGATCGCCGCTGCCCACCCGCATCCTCGACGCGTACGGGCGCGAGCGCACCCCGACACCGATCGACGTGATCGTCGTCGAGAACGACCGGCTGCGCGCCACCGTCCTGCCCGGGTACGGCGGCCGCGTCCACTCGCTCCTGCACAAGCCGTCCGGGCGTGAACTGGTCCACCGCAACCCCGTGTTGCAGCCCGCCGCGTTCGCGCTCAACGGCGCGTGGGTCTCCGGCGGCATCGAGTGGAACATCGGCGCCACCGGCCACACCACCCTGTCCTGTGCCCCCGTGCACGCCGCCCGGGTGCGGGCGCCCGACGGCGGCGAGATGCTGCGCCTGTGGGAGTGGGAGCGGCTGCGCGACCTGCCCTTCCAGGTGGATCTGTGGCTGCCCGAGGACTCCGACTTCCTCCACGTCGGCATCCGGATTCGCAACCCGCACGAGAAGCCCGCACCCGTCTACTGGTGGTCGAACATCGCGGTGCCCGAGGAGCACAGAGTGCTCGCCCCCGCCGACGAGGCCTGGCACTTCGCGTACACGGGCGGGCTGCGGAAGGTTCCGGTGCCGGAGTCCGACGGCGCCGACCGGACGTACCCGCTGCGCAGCGAGTACCCCGCCGACTACTTCTTCGACGTGCCGGACCGCGCCCGGCGCTGGATCGCCGCGCTCGACGACGCCGGGCACGGGCTCGTCCAGACCTCCACCGACCTGCCGCGCGGACGCAAACTCTTCCTCTGGGGCACGGGCACCGGCGGGCGGCGCTGGCAGGAGTGGCTCACCGAACCCGGCACCGGCGGCTACGCGGAGATCCAGTCGGGTCTCGCCCGCACCCAGCTGGAACACGTACGCCTGGACGCAGAGGCCGAGTTCAGCTGGCTGGAGTCGTACGGGCCGCTGTCCGCGGCCGCGGACCGAGTGCACGGCGACTGGGCGGGCGCGCGGGACGAGGCCGAGGCGCGGCTCGGCGACGCGCTGCCCCGGGAGGCGGTCGACGCGGCCTACGAAGCGTGGCTGACCTGCGCCGACACCGAACCCGGCGAAGTGCTCGCCGTCGGCTCGGGCTGGGGCGCCCTCGAAGTCCTGCGCGCCGGGCACAAGTTGCCGGGCACGCCCTTCGCCGAGTCGACGCTCGGGCCCGACCAGGCGCCCTGGCTGGAGCTGCTGCACTCGGGCGCGGTCCCCGAGCCGCGCACGGTCGCGCCGCCCGGGCCCACGCTCGTCGCACCGCACTGGCGGGACATGCTGGAGACGGCGCCCGCGCGACCGATCGCCGAGTACCACCTGGGCATCGCCCAGTGGCACGCGGGCGACCGCGCCCAGGCCGTCCGCAGCTGGGAGCGCGGCCTCGACCTCGCGCCCTCGCGCTGGCCGTTGCTGCGCTGCCTCGCCGTCGCCGACCGTGCGGAGGGCAACGTCGAGCGGGCCGCCGACCGGTACACGGCGGCCTTCGACGACCTGTGCCAGGAGCGGCGCGACGACGGGCCCGTCTGGACGGCGGCCACGGCCGCCCTCGGCCGGGAGGCGATCACCGCGCTCCTCGCCGCGGACCGCCCGGAAGCGGCCCGCGCGGTCTGGGCCGGCCTGCACGAGTCGACCCGCGCCGAGGGCCGCTTCCGCTTCCTGGAGGCCCAACTCCTCCACGCTGAGGGCGACATGGCGGGTGTGCGGGCCGTCTTCGAGTCCGGCTTCGAGGCGGCGGACCTCCGCGAGGGCGCGGAGACGCTGGGCAACCTGTGGAGGGCGGCGACGGGAGAGGAGATTCCGGAGCGGTACGACTTCCGGATGCGCCCGGAGACCACTTCGTAGGCCACGGCGTGCGCCATCAGGCCGTACGCGCGCTCGCCCACCGGGTGTACGGGCTGCCGGTGCGCGGCAACGATCAGGAATGGAGAAGCACGCGGGGGAGGGGCCGCTATAGCGTTGCGGACATCGGCCTCAAAGGGAGAAAACATGTCATTGCAGATGAATACGGTCATGCTCGGTGTCGAGGACATGAACCGTGCCAAGAAGTTCTACGTGGACGGCCTGGGCTGCACCCTAGACCAGGACCTTCCCGGCTTCGTCAGACTGCGCCTCGGGCCCGACGCGCCGATGCTGGCGCTGTACGAATGGGACGCCGCCGCGAAGGACGCCGGCGTCCCCGCGGAGGGGTCCGGGTTCCGTGGCGTCTCGCTTCACTTCACCCCCGACTCGCGGGACGAGGTGGACGAGACCGTCCAGGCCGCGCGGGCCGCCGGCGGCACCGTGGTCAAGGAGCCGGCCGCGGCCCAATGGGGTGGCTACTACGGCTACTTCAGCGACCCCGACGGCCACCTGTGGAAGGTCGCCACCGCCACCTGAGCGGGCCACCGGCCAGCTCCGGTCACCCTCCTCGAAGAGCGACTTCAGCGCCACGGCCTGGCTGTCGTGGACGTGGACGTGGAGCAGCGTGCTCGCCGCCGCCGTGTCCTCGTCGCCCGCCGTGGCGTCCGCCGTGCGTGACGTGGGTCAGCTCCCGGCGACGCGTCGGTCCACGTACTCGAAGACGGAGCCGTCCGGGTGCATCGCGATGAGGTTGCGGCCCGCCGGGGTCGGGACCGGGCCCGCGATGACCCGCGCGCCGGAGGCGTTCAGGACCACGCACGCCTCGTCGACGTCCTTGACCGCGATGGTCGCCGAGACCTTGCGCAGCACCTCGAGCTCGTGTTCAGGACCGCTCATCAGGAGGAAGCAGCCGATCGCCGCGACGGACACGCCGCCGCGCTCGAAGCGCATGGCCTTGCCGCCCGCGAGCCTTTCGTAGAACGCGACGGAGGACTCCAAATCCTCGACGCAGATCCGCAGCGTGGTTCCCAGGATCTCCATGGTCGGAACGATTTCACGATTGCCCGCTCGCCCGCCACCGCCTCCGGCGAGAAGATCCTCCAACTCCGTTGTGCCCCACGCACGTCGGAGGGCGGCACCGTGCGGTGCCGCCCTCCGTTCGCCGTGCGCCGTCCTCAGGACTGGGGACGGCTGCCGTGGTTCGCGCCGTTCTTGCGGCGGGCCTTCTTCTTGCGGCGTCGCTTCGAGGACATGGATACCTCCGTGTTTCCGATGGTGCTTCCCGGGTGCGAATCCGGACGATCACGCGCCGCCTACCCTAGGGGACAACAGACCATGGTGTGTCCTGTGTCACGTGCGACCGCCGGGCCATGTTCCGGCGGGAGCGGGTACCCGGCCGCCATGACTGGCCCAGAGAAACCCCTGACCGGCCCCGATACACCCCTGAGCGGCCTCGACAAAGGCCTGACCGACGAACTGGTCCGGACGATCCGCGCCGAGCTGCGGGAAGAGCTGCGCGAGCAGACCAGGAAGCAGCGGCGCAAGGCCACGCTCTACGCCGCGTCCGGCGCCGCCGCCCTCTACGCGGGCGCCGCGATCGCGCTCGCCGTCGGCCTCGTCATCGACCTCGGCCTGCCCGGCTGGGCGGCGGCCCTCATCGTGGGCGCGGCCCTCGGCGCGGCGGCGGTCCTGCTGCGCAACGCGGCGCGGTCGGGCCACGGACGGGACGCCTCGGCTGCTCCCGGCGCCGGGGTGCTGCCGGAGCCGGGCGGCAGCGGGCTCGCCGCCCCCGCCGTCCCACCTGGCGGTCCGGGCGTGCCCGACGCCCCGCCGATGCCGCCCACCGCGCCGCCCACGCCGCCCACCGCGACGCCGCCCACCGCGTCGGCTTCCGCCCCGGAGGCCCCGCCGCGCCGGGACACCTGAACCCGAAAGAGTTCCCGGGCGCCCGTCAACGCCGCTCCCACCCCGTGCCGCCCACCGCGTCGGCTCCCGCCCCGGAGGCCCCGCCGCGCCGGGACACCTGAACCCGAAAGAGTTCCCGGGCGCCCGTCAACGCCACTCCCACCCCGTGACCCCCACCACCTCCGCCGCGATGTCCCCCACCTCGCGGTCGTCCGTCGCGATGCGGTGGGTGCCGGGAGCCGCGTGCTCGTCCAGGCGGTGAGCCATGAAGGCGCTCCTGCGGAGTTGCTGTCCGAGTTCCGAGCCGCGCTCGCGGGCCGTGAGGCGCCGCTCGGCCGTGGCGTCCGTCGCGGTCAGCAGGACGCGGATGATGCGCGGCCCGTCCAGCGCCCGGACGAAGAGCTGTTCCTCGTCGGCGAGGACGCTCGCCGTGTTCGTGCAGACGAGCCGGCCGCAGCCGAGCTCACGGTAGTTGGCCCAGATCGCCGCGAGGTTGCGCTCCGTGATCCGGGAGCGGTGCGGGTCGCCCCGCGGCGCCGGGTGCACCGCGTCCAGGAGATCGCCCTCGATCAGGGCGTGGCCGATGTCCGCCGCCCGCAGCCGGGCCGCCACCTCCCAGCCGACCGACGACTTGCCGACGCCCGACCGGCCTCCGATGAGCAGCACTTCCGCGCCCCCGCCGGTCCTCATGGATGCACTCATGGGCCGAGCCTGTCAGGGCGCCCGGCCCCGCCGCGACCGGAATTCACGCGACCCGGAACTCCTCCACCTCTTCCGTGCGCAGCCGCAGACCGTGCCCGACGCCACCGTCCGGACGGACCACGCCGCCGGTCGGATCGAGCGCCCCGTCGAAGAACATCGACTCGATCCGCACGTGGTCGTGGAACCACTCGATGTGCCGCAGGTTCGGCACGCAGGCGGCCGCCGCGGCGTGCGCGTGCGGCGAGCAGTGCGCCGAGACCTCCAGGCCGTGCGCCTGGGCGAGGGCGGCCGCGCGCAGCCACTCGGTGAGCCCGCCGCAGCGCGTCGCGTCCACCTGGAGGCAGTCCACGGAGGGGAGCATGCGGGCGAAGTACGGGAGGTCGTAGCCGTAGCCGCCCGCCGTCACGTCGCACACGAGCGCGTCCCTGACCAGCGCCAGCCCCCGCAGGTCGTCCGAGGACACCGGCTCCTGGAACCAGCCGACGCCGTGCTCCGCGAGCACCCTGCCCACGCGCACCGCCTGCTTGCGCGTGTAGCCGCCGTTCGCGTCGACGTACAGTTCCGCCTGCGGGCCGATGACGTCACGCGCGGTGCGGACCCTGGACACGTCGCGGGCGGCCGACCGTCCCCACGCCTCCCCGACCTTGATCTTGACGCGCGGGATGTGCTGGCCGTGCACCCAGCCGTTCAGCTGCGCCGCCAGATGCGTGTCGTGGTACGTCGTGAAGCCGCCGCTCCCGTAGACGGGCACCTCGTCGCGGGCCGCCCCGAGGAGCCGTACGAGAGGCAGTTCGAGGAGGCGGGCCTTCAGGTCCCACAGGGCGATGTCGATCGCCGAGATCGCGCATCCGGCGGCGCCGGGCCGGCCGGTGTTGCGGACGGCCTGCGTCATCGCGTCGTGCGCGGCGGGAATGTCGAGGGCGTCGAGCCCCTTGACGGCGGGGGTCAGTTGCTCGTCCACCAGGGCGGCCACGGACGCGGGGGCGTAGGTCCAGCCGGTCCCCGTCGCATCGCCCGCCGTGACCTCGGCGACGACGATGGTCGTGGTGTCCCAGGCGAAGGTGCCGTCGGCCTCCGGGGCGTCGGCGGGCACGGTGTAGGCGGTGACGACGGGCCGTTCGATGGGAACTTCGTGCTTCATCGGGTCTGTCCTGGGTCGTGGCGGCGGTGCGGGGTGTGCGGGGTGTGCGGGGTGGTCCGGGTGTCTCCGACGGCGCCCGCGGGACGCGGGGCCGCGGGTGTCATCGGAGCGTCCCGTCCCCGGGGGAGGCGGGCGGCGCGCTCTGGAGCTGAGGCAGCACCTTCGTGCGGTAGAAGTCGAAGAAGCCCCGCTGGTCCGGGCCGATCTGGCTCACGTACACCCGGTCGAAGCCGGCGTCGGCGAACGCGCCGAGCGCCCCGACGTGCTCGTCGACGTCGTCGCCGCACGTGAAGGACGAGGCGGCCATCTCGTCGGTGACCAGCGGGTCCAGCTGTTCGAAGTGGCGCGGGGTCGGCAGGATCTGGCCCATCTCGCCGGGCAGCAGCTGGTTGCCCCACGTCTCGCGCGCCCGGCGCACCGCGTCCTCGCGGTCGAGGCCGTAGCAGACCTTGAGGCCGCCGCTGACCGGCTTTCCGCCGCCACCGCCCTTGCGGTAGCGGGAGACCAGCGTCTCGTCGGGCGTCATCGTGATGAAGCCGTCGCCGACGCGGGCCGCGAGCGCCGTCGCCTTCGGGCCGAAGCCCGAGACGTCGATGGGCACGGGCTCGTCGGGCACCGTGTACAGGCGGGCCTTCTCGACGGTGTAGTGCGTGCCGTGATGGTTGACCTCCTCGCCGGTGAAGAGGTTCCGCATCACCTGGACGGCCTCCTCCAGCATCTCCAGGCGGATGTGGGCGGGCGGCCAGGCGCCGCCCGTGATGTGCTCGTTGAGTGCCTCGCCCGTGCCGACGCCGAGCCGGAAGCGGCCGCCCGTCATCACCGCGCTCGTCGCCGCGGCCTGCGCCACGACCGCCGGATGCATGCGCACGGTCGGACAGGTCACCGCGGTCTGCACGGGCAGCGACACCGCCTCCGCGAGCGCGCCGATCACCGACCAGACGAACGGGCTCTGACCCTGTGCCGCGTTCCACGGGTGGTAGTGGTCGGAGATCCACAGCGCCTGGAACCCGGCCTGCTCGGCCATCCGGGCCTGCTCGACCAGCTCGGCGGGACCGAACTCCTCGGTCGCCAGGAAGTATCCGTATTCGGGCATGGGGGGTTGCACCTCCGGTGCGGCGGGCGGAGCTGGATGAGTACGACTGCGAGTAACCCCTGGAAGCACGGGACAAACGGCGGTCGCGGGGCGTGCGTCCTGCGTGCTCCGGGCGCCCGGCGCGGGGAGGTCCCGTGCTTCGGGGCCCGCGTTTGGCGTCCGTGGCGCAGGGGCACGCGGGGGGTCCGACCGCGCCGGATTCGACCTCGCCGGAGGCGCACCGTGAGCCGATCCCGCATCGTTGTCGTCGGAGCAGGGTTCGCCGGCTACCGCACCGCCCGCACCCTGTCCCTACTGACCCGGAACCAGGCCGACATCACCCTGCTCAACCCCACCGACTACTTCCTGTACCTGCCGCTGCTGCCGCTGCTGCCGCTGCTGCCGCACGTCGCCACCGGAGTTCTGGAACCGCGACGCGTCACCGTCTCCCTCTCCGGCACGCTGCCGCGCGTCCGCCTCGCGCTCGGCGAGGCCGACGGTGTCGGCCTGGAGCGGCACAGGGTGACGTACACCGATCCCGAGGGGCGACGCGGTGAGCTGCCGTACGACCGGCTCGTCCTCGGCGTGGGCAGCGTCAACAAACTGCTCCCCGTGCCGGGCGTCGCCGAGCACGCGCACGGCTTCCGCGGCATGCCCGAGGCGCTGTACCCGCGGGACCACATCATCCGCCGGACAGAGCCGGCCGCCACCGTTCCGGACCCGGAGACCTGTCGGGCCCGCTGCACGTTCGTGGTCGTCGGCGCCGGCTGCACCGGGGTCGAACTCGCCGCACACGGGCGCTTGTTCACCGACACCCTCGTACGCGGGCGGCCGCTGCGGCAGGGCATCCGCCCCCGCTGGCTGCTGCTCGACATCGCGGACCGCGTACTGCCCGAACTCGACCAGCGGCTCTCCGCCACCGCCGACCGCGTACTGCGGCGGCGCGGTGTGGACGTCCGTACCAGGACCTCCGTCAAGGAGGCCACCTCCGATGGAGTACTTCTGGACGACGGGGAGTCCGTCGACACACGCACCCTCGTCTGGTGCGTCGGGCGTACGGCCCGATCCGCTCGTCGCGGGACTCGGCAGGCCGCTGGACCGGGGACGGCTGCAGGTCGACGCCTGCCTCCAGGTGCCGGGCCACCCCGAGGTGTTCGCCTGCGGCGACGCCGCGGCCGTGCCCGACCTGAACAAGTCCGGCGAGCTCACCCCGATGACCGCCCAGCACGCCTGGCGCCAGGGCGCGACGGCGGGGCGCAACGTCGCGGCGTCCCCCTGTCAGGACCGCTCGCCGGAGCCGTCACGCGCGGCTACCACCTGGCGGCGATGCCCGGCAACCGCGTGCGCGTCGCAGCGGACTGGCTCCTGGACTCCGTACTGCCGCGCCAGGCAGTGCAGTTGGGCCTCGTCCGCTCCTGGACGGTGCCCCTGGAGTCCGCGTCGCCGGAGGTGGTACGGGTGCCGGACCCGCGGGGTCCGCGACCCGAGCACGACCCCCGCCCGATGGAGAACCCGCCACCCAAGGAGAACCCGCCACCCAAGGAGAACCCGCCACCCAAGGAGAACCCGTGATGCCCCCCAACGGTGAACACAACAGCAGCGCACACGACACCAGCGCACATAGCAGCAACGCACACAACAGCGAGCAACTGCGCGCCCTGGCTCAGCAGTTGCGCGTGGACTCCGTCCGGGCCGCGGCCTCCGCGGGCTCCGGACATCCCACCTCGTCGATGTCCGCCGCCGACCTGATGGCGGTGCTCATCGCCCGCCATCTCCACTACGACTTCGACCGCCCCGACCATCCGGGCAACGACCGCTTCATCCTCTCCAAAGGCCACGCCTCGCCCCTCCTCTACGCCGCGTACAAGGCGGCGGGGGCGCTCACAGACGAAGAGCTGCTCACCTTCCGCGAGCAGGGCAGCCGCCTCGAAGGCCACCCCACACCGCGCGCCCTGCCCTGGGTCGAGGTCGCCACCGGCTCACTGGGGCAGGGGCTGCCCGTCGGCGTCGGCATGGCCCTGTCCGGCAAGCGGCTTGAGAGGATTCCCTTCCGCGTCTGGGTGCTGTGCGGCGACAGCGAGCTGGCGGAGGGCTCCGTGTGGGAGGCCGCCGAACACGCCGGGTACGAGCACCTGGACAACCTCACCGCGATCGTCGACGTCAACCGCCTCGGCCAGCGCGGCCCGACCCGCCACGAATGGCACCTCGGCGCCTACGCCGACCGCTTCCGCGCGTTCGGCTGGCACGTCGTCGAGACCGACGGGCACGACGTCGACGCCGTCGACCGGGCCTGCCAGGAAGCGGGCTCCACCGTCGGGCAGCCCACCGTCATCCTCGCCCGCACCGTCAAGGGTAAGGGCGTCGCCGCCGTGGAGAACCGCGAGGGCCTGCACGGCAAGCCGCTTCCGGACGCCGAAGCGGCCGTCGAGGAACTGGGCGGCGTACGCGACGTACGCGTGGAGGTGCGCAAGCCGGCCGCGGCACGGACGATGCACGCGGTGCGCAGCGGCCACCTCGAACTGCCGCGCCACACACCGGGCGACGCCGTCGCGACCCGCACCGCCTACGGTCAGGCGCTCACCGCGCTCGGCACCGCCCGCGGCGACGTGGTGGCCCTGGACGGCGAGGTCGGCGACTCGACACGCTCGGAGTACTTCGCCAAGGAACACCCCGACCGGTACTTCGAGTGCTACATCGCCGAACAGCAACTCGTCGCGGCGGCCGTGGGGTTGGCGGCGCGCGGCTGGGTGCCCTACGCGTCGACGTTCGCGGCGTTCCTCACCCGCGCCCACGACTTCGTACGCATGGCGGCGGTGAGCGGCGCCGGCATCAACCTCGTCGGCTCGCACGCGGGTGTCGCGATCGGCCAGGACGGCCCGTCCCAGATGGGCTTGGAGGACCTGGCGCTCTTCCGCGCGGTGCACGGCTCCACGGTCCTGTACCCGTGCGACGCCCACCAGACGGGGCAGCTCGTCGCCGAGATGGCCGGGCTCGACGGAATCCGCTACCTGCGCACGTCACGCGGGGACGCGCCCGTCATCTACGGGCCCGACGAGAAGTTCCCCATCGGCGGCTCCAAGGTGCTGCGCTCCAGCGACGCGGACCGGCTGACCGTGGTGGCGGCGGGCGTGACCGTCCACGAGGCGCTGACCGCCGCGGACGCGCTCGACCGCGAGGGCATCCCTGTGCGCGTCATCGACCTGTACTCCGTCAAGCCCGTCGACCGCCGCGCCCTGCGCGAGGCGGCGGAGCGCACCGGCTGCCTGCTGACCGTCGAGGACCACCGGGAGGAGGGCGGCCTCGGCGACGCGGTCCTCGACGCGTTCACCGACGGCAGGCCGGTGCCGCGGCTGGTGCGGCTCGCGGTACGGACGATGCCGGGTTCGGCGTCGCCCGCGGAGCAGCTGCACGCGGCGGGCATCGACGCGGAGTCGATCGCGGCGGCGGCGCGGCTCCTGGTGGAGCGGGCCGTGGTGCGGTGAGCGCGGTCAGCGGTGCCGCGTCGCCCTGAACCAGGCGTTGGCCGCGGGGTGGAACAGCAGCGCCGTCGCCGTCAGCGCGGCGGCCAGCTGAAGCACCAGACCGGCACCGGACAGGACGTCGACGGCCCCCGCGTCCGCGACGGCCTCACCGAGCGCCCGCGGGCCGGTCGGCCACCGGTCGGGCCGGGTGGCCGCCAGGGCCGTGGCGCCGAGCAGCCCGAGTCCGCCGGTCAGCGCCCAGCGTGCCCAGCGGGCGCCGCGGCGCATCCGCACCGCGACCAGGACGGCCGCCGAGAACAACGCCATACGGAACAGGAGGCCGCCGGTGAGCCGCAGCGCCCCGGAAGCCGCGGACGTCTCCCCGACGACGGCGAGCGCCGTGCCGAAGACGCCCGAGGCGACCGCGGTGAGCCAGAGCGCGAAGGCCGCTCTGACGGGGGCCGGCGCGGGCGGCTCGTCGGTGCCGGGCAGCATGCGAGTGGGGAGGCGGGGCTCGGGGGAGCGGGGCCGGGGGCGGGGGACGCGGGGCGGCGCGGAGTCGGGGGCCAGGTCGGAGCTGTGCGTCATGGCGGGCCTCACGGGAGCGGGACGGCTGGTCGTTACCCCCGATCCTTCCGGTCCGGACGCCGTCGGACACGCCCGTCGGCCCCCGGTTTCCGGGTGGTGCCAGCCACCCACCCGACCAGGGTGAACACCACCGTGTCGGTGTGGCCCGGGGCGACTGCGGGGCCTGACGCTGGGTACCCGCCGGGTCACGTCGCACTTGGCGAACCGAGCCGAAGGGACCTCCATGAACGACGTACGGACGGTGCGGGCCGGCCGCCGCACCGTAGAGCTGCACCGGCCGCAGAAGGTCCTCTTCCCGGGCTCCGACGGCAAGGGGAAGAGCGGCGGAGGCGCCGCGGGGCACCACGACGGCACGGGCCACACGAAGGCGGACCTCTTCGACTACTACCGGGCCGTCGCTCCCTTCATGCTGCCCCACCTGCGCGGCCGGCCCCTGATGCTGGAACGCCACCCGGACGGCGTCGACGGACCCCGGTTCATGCAGAAGGACACGCCGGACCACTACCCGGACTGGATCACCCGCGCCGAGGTGGCCAAGCAGGACGGCACCGTCAACCACACCGTGTGCGACGACACGGCGACCCTTCTCTTCCTGGCCGACCAGGCCTGCGTGACCCTGCACCGCTGGCTGTCCCGCACCGGCCGGATCGACCGCCCCGACCGGCTGGTCTTCGACCTGGACCCCGCCGGGGACGACTTCGACGCCGTGCGCGACGCCGCCCGCCTCCTCGGCGAGCTGCTCGACCACATGAGTCTGCCGTCCGCCCTGATGACGACGGGCTCGCGCGGCCTGCACGTCGTCGTGCCGCTCAACGGCCACCACGACTTCGACGACGCGCGGGCCTTCGCCAAGGACGTCGCCGACACGCTCGCCGAAGCCCATCCCGAGCGGCTCACCACGGCCGCCCGCAAGAAGGACCGCGGCGACCGGCTCTACCTCGACGTGCAGCGCAACGCGTACGCGCAGACCGCGGTGGCGCCGTTCTCGGTGCGGGCCCTGCCCGGGGCACCGGTGGCCGTGCCCATCGCCTGGGAGCAGCTCGACGACCCCGCGGTGCACGCCCGCAGCTGGACCATCGACGACGCCGTGGAGCAGGCCCGCACCGATCCGTGGGCCGGCGTCCTGCGCTCGGGACGCGCGCTCGGCCCGGCCCGCCGCAAGCTGCGCGCGCTGCGCGGCTGAGCACGACGGCGCCCCGGCCGGACACGTAGTGATCACGTTTGGCCAAGGCTCTTCGGGTAACCCGGTGAAGGAGGTGAACATGGCCGATACGACGCGTAAGACAACAGACAGCAAGAAATCTGACGAGAAGGCATCGGAGTCCAAGCCCGCGCGGAGCGAGTCGGAGTCCAAGCCGGCGGAGAGCGAGAAGACGTCGCTGCCGGGACCCATGGCGGTTCTCCGCCACGCCCGGGAACAGCTCGCCGAGCTGACCGGCATGACGCCCGAATCGGTGTCGTCCTTCGAACGCACCGAAGAAGGCTGGCTGTTGGAGGTCGAGGTCCTCGAACTGTCCCGTGTCCCCGACACGATGAGCCTTCTCGCGAGCTACGAGGTGCAGCTGGACCCGCAGGGTGAGCTCACGGGCTACCGACGGCTCCGCCGCTACGAGCGCGGACGCTCGGAACCTCGCGGTACCGGCGGCCACTAGGCCGGACCGAGACTCCGGGCCCCAGAGAAAAGCAAGCACAGCCACAGAGCAAGCACACCCACAGAGCAAGCAAAGAGACAGACAGGACGAGAACACCCCAGACCCAAGGAGGCGCAGTCGGCATGACCGTAGTCCCGGCACAACAGTCCGGCGGCGGAGGCGGCACCAGTGGCCTGTACGACGTCGTGGAGCTCATCCTCGACCGAGGACTCGTCATCGACGCCTTCGTACGCGTTTCGCTCGTCGGTATCGAGATCTTGAAGATCGACGTCCGTGTCGTCGTCGCGAGCGTCGACACGTATCTGCGGTTCGCCGAGGCGTGCAACCGCCTCGACCTGGAGACCGGAAAGAAGAAGGACCCCGGCCTGCCCGACCTCGTGGGCGAGATCACGGAGTCCGGCGCCAAGGGCAAGTCCAAGGGAGCCCTCTCCGGAGCCGCCGAGACCATATCGGACGCCTTCAAGCAGTCCCGTGAGGAAGGCGGCCAGCGTCAGACCGAGGACCGGCCGAAGGCCCGGCGTTCCTCGACCTCCCGCCGGAAGGAGGAGCAGGAGTGACTACGTACGTCTACGGCATCGCGAGCAGTTCCCACCCGGCGCTGCCCGAGGGCATGGAGGGCATCGGCCGGCCGGCCTGCACCGTGCGCGTCCTGAAGAACGGCGAGCTCGCCGCCATCGTGAGCGACGCCCCGGAGGACCTCAAGCCCAAGCGGCGCGACCTCCTGGCGCACCAGAACGTCCTGTCGGAGGCGGGTGCCGCGGGTTCCGTGCTCCCGATGCGCTTCGGCAGCCTGGCCCCGGACGACGAGACGGTCGTCTCCGTGCTGGGGGAGCGGGCCGGCCACTACGAGGAGCGCCTGCGCACCCTCGACGGCAAGGTCGAGTACAACGTGAAGGCCACCCACCACGAACAGGCCGTCCTGCACCAGGTCCTCGCCGAGAACCCGGAGCTGCGCGCCATGGTCGAGGCCAACCAGCGCCAGGGCGGCGGCACCCACGAGCAGAAGCTGCAGCTCGGCGAGATGGTCACGTCCAACGTGCGGGCCCGGGAGGAGAGCGACGCCATCGAGGTGCGGCGCGCGCTGGAACCGGCCGCCGAAGCAGTCGCCGACGGCCCCGAGAGCACCGGCTGGCTGGCGAACATCTCGTTCCTGGTGAACCGCACGTCCGCCGAGGGTCTCCTCTCGGCCGTCGAGGAGCTCCGGTCCACCCAGCCGCACCTGGACCTGCGGGTGCACGGTCCGCTGCCCCCGTACAGCTTCGTCGACCCGGGGCCCGCGAAGCTCGCGGAGTGAGAGTGACGGCATGGGCCTGATCGGTGAACTGCTCCTGCTGCCTCTGGCTCCGGCCCGCGGCTCCCTCTGGGTGCTCAGGCAGGTGGTCGACGAGGCGGAGCGGCAGTACTACGACCCCTCGGCGATCCGTCGTGAGCTCTCCCGCCTCGAGGAACTCCTTGAGGCGGGAGAGATCGACGAAGCCGAGTTCGAACGGTGCGAGGACGAGCTCCTCGACCGACTGCAGCACAGCACAGGACAGGACTTCTGAGAATGAACCGAATGGCAGTGGGCCTCGCCGTGGGCGCGGGATACGTCCTCGGTCGCACGAAGAAGGCGAAGTTCGCGTTCGCCGTCGGCACGATGGTGGCCGGCAAGCGGCTCAACCTGAGCCCCAAGGCGCTGGGCGCGTTCGTGACCCAGCAGCTGGAGAACAACCCGCAGTTCAAGGAGATCGGCGACCAGCTCCGCCAGGACGTGCGGGGCGTGGGCAAGGCGGCCACCGGCTCACTCCTCAACCGGCAGCTCGAAGGTCTCGCCGACCGTCTGCACGACCGCACCCTCGGCGTCCAGGACCGCATATCCGGCGTGGTGCCGGGCCAGGCGGAGGACGCCGACGAGGACCGGGACGACGACCGGGACGATGAGCGGGGCGCCGACCGGGACGAGGACGGAGAGTCCGAGAGGGCCGAGCGGTCCGGGCGCTCCGGGCGCTCCGGTCAGCGCAAGAAGGCCCCGGCGAAGAGGGGCGCGCCGAAGCCGGCCTCGAAGCCGGCCTCGAAGCCGGAATCGACGCCGGACGCGAAGTCCGCCCCGAAGGCCGCGAAGAAGACCGCGGCGAAGAAGGCCCCGCAGAAGACGGCCCGCAAGACCGCCGACAAGAAGTCGACCGCGGCGGCGCGCGGCACTGCCCGCAGGGCCACCTCGTCGGCCCGCAGCGGCGGCGGCAGGACGAAGGGAGGCAGTGACCATGGCTGAATCACCCCTGAGCAACATCACGCGCAGTCCGGCTGCCGACCGCGTGAAGGAGGAGGCGCAGGCCTACCTCATGGCACAGGTCGAGCGCATGCTCGTCGGCGTCGGGCACCGGCTCGGTGACGCCACCGTCAAGCTGAACGACATCGCGGAGGGCAAGAGCCCCGGCTTCGGCAAGCTGGCGGCACAGGCGGGCAAGAAGGTCGCCGAGGGCAAGGGTCCGGTGCGCAGCGCGCTGGAACTCGGCGGCGGCCACCTGAAGGACTCCGTGAAGGGCGCCGTCCAGAACCTCGGCGGCAAGCGCAAGAAGGGCGGCGCGGGCCAGAAGCCGACGGTCATCCTGGAGTACATCGACGTCGGCGTGCCGCTCCGCGAGGCGTACGACCAGTGGACGCAGTACCAGGAGTTCGCCTCGTTCGCCAAGGGCGTCAAGGACGCCACCGTGGCGAGCGACACGGACACCGACTGGAAGCTCAAGGTCTTCTGGTCCACGCGCAGTCTGAAGGCGCACACCACCGAACAGGTGCCGGACCAGCGGATCACCTGGACGTCGGAGGGCGCCAAGGGCACGACCAAGGGCGTCGTCACCTTCCACGCCCTCGCCGAGAACCTCACCCGCGTGCTGCTCGTCATCGAGTACTACCCGAAGGGCCTCTTCGAGAAGACCGGCAACATCTGGCGCGCCCAGGGCCGTAGAGCCCGCCTGGACCTCAAGAACTTCGCCCGGCACATCTCGATGCGCGGTGAGGCGAGCGACGGCTGGCGCGGTGAGATCCGCGACGGCGAGGTCGTCCGCAGCCACGAGGACGCCGTGGCCGAGGAGGAGGACGAGCACCAGGACGAGCACGAGGCGCGGGACGAAGGGCAGGACGAGGCTCAGGACGAGCCGGAGTCCGAGTACGACGAGGAAGAGGACGAGCGCGAGGACGAACCGGCGGAGGAGTACGAGGACGAGTCCGCAGAGGTCCCGGAAGAGGAAGAGGAAGAAGACGCCGAGCCCCGGGGCGAGCACGAGCTCGACGAAGAGGACGAGCCCGAGCCGGAGGACGAGCCCGAGGACGAGTACGACGACGAGGCCGAGACTGAGGACGAGGCGGACGAGGCCGACGCCGACGAGGAGAAGCAGCGCGAGTACGCCGAGTCGGCCGGCGGCGGACGGGCCCGCCGATGACGACCTCCTCCAGCGCCGGACTGCCGAGCCCCTACGGCGGAGGAGGCGGCGGGGCCAACCTCGCCGACATCCTCGAACGCGTCCTGGACAAGGGCATCGTCATCGCCGGCGACATCAAGATCAACCTGCTCGACATCGAACTGCTCACCATCAAGCTCCGCCTCATCGTCGCCTCCGTGGACAAGGCCAAGGAGATGGGCATCGACTGGTGGGAGGGCGACCCCGCGCTCTCCCAGGGGGCGCGCCGCACGGAACTCTCGCGGGAGAACGCCGAGTTGCGGCAGCGCCTGGCGGAGCTGGAGGAGCGGATGTCCCTGGAGCCGGTCGAGAAGGAGACACATGAACGCCGTGAACGATGACCTCCACGGCGACGGCCCGCGTCACGACGAACCGCGCCACGACGACCTGCGCTACGTCTACGCGGTCTGCCGCCCCCTCGCCGCCCCGCTCGCCGCCGACCTCACCGGCGTCGGCGGCGAGCCGCCCCGCCAGCTCGTCCACGAGGGTCTGGTCGCCCTGGTCGGCCCGGTCCCGGAGCGGGACTTCTCGGAGAAGGCGCTGCGCGCCCACCTGGAAGACCTGGACTGGCTCTCCGACACGGCCCGCGCGCACCAGCGGGTGATCGACGCGCTCACCTCCGTCACCTGCCCGCTGCCGCTGCGCCTCGCGACCGTCTTCCGTGACGACAGCGGCGTACGCGCCATGCTGGAGGACGGCGCTGAGCGTTTCCACCGCGTCCTGGAGCGGATCGACGGGCGCGTCGAGTGGGGTGTGAAGGTCCACATGCTGAGCGAGGAGTCCACCGCGCCCCAGCCGCCCGCCGCCGCACCCCGGCAGAGCGGGCCCGGGAGCGGGCGCGACTACCTGCGCCGGCGGCGCAGCCAGCGTACGGCCCAGGAGGAGGGCTGGCAGCGGGCCGAGGCCTTCGCCCGGCGGCTGCACGAGACGCTCTCGCGGCACGCCGACGACTCCCGGCTGCACGCGCCGCAGAACTCGGAGCTGTCCCGCACGCCGGGGCGCAACGTTCTCAACGCTGCCTACCTGGTGTCCCGCGCGGACTCGGAGGAGTTCGTCGAACTCGTGGACCGCACGAAGGACGAGGAGGAGGGGACGAGCGGTCTGCGGGTGGAACTGACGGGACCGTGGGCCGCGTACTCCTTCACCGACGACGGAGCCACGGGTGACGCATCCACGGGTGACGCATCCACGGGTGACGCATCCACGGGTGACGCATCCACGGGTGACGGAGCCACGGGTGACGGAACCGCCGGCGACGACCGCACCGGCGACGAGAAGGGCCGTTCCGTATGACCGTCGTCGAGCGCCGCGAAATCGCCCTGGTCGACCTGCTCGACCGGCTGCTCGCGGGCGGCGTCGTCATCACGGGCGACATCACCCTGCGGATCGCGGACGTCGATCTCGTACGCATCGACCTGAACGCCCTGATCAGCTCCGTCAACGAGAATGTGCCCTCGCCGTGGTCGGACTTGGAGTGAACGATGGACCCGGACCGCCGCAACGACGGCCGCAAACGCATGGACCTCGACCCCGACACCGTGGAACGGGACCTGGTCAAACTCGTCCTGACGGTGGTCGAACTGCTCCGTCAGCTGATGGAGCGGCAGGCCGTGCGCCGCTTCGACACGGGCGAGCTGTCTGAGGACCAGGAGGAGCGGATCGGCCTCACGCTGATGCTCCTGGAGGACCGGATGGCCGAACTCCGCAACCGCTACGGACTGCGGCCCGAGGACCTGAACCTGGACCTCGGGCCGCTGGGCCCGCTGCTCCCGCGTGACTGACACGGCTGCTTTCGCGTGACTGACACGGCTGCCCCCGCGTGACTGACCCAGCTGCCCGGGGGCACGCCCCTGTCACACGCTCCCCCGCCTCACCTCCGGTGCCTCACTTCCGGCAGAGCACCTCCCCGTGCAGCACCGCGAACCAGGCGTTCTCCCGGCCGCCCCACTCCCGCCACGCCGCGGACACGGCGCGCAGCTGTCCGGCGTCCGCGTGGCCGCCCTCGACGGCGCGCCCGGCGTACGCGGAGGCGAGCGTGCGGTCCGCCCACAGCCCGCTCCACCAGGCCCGCTCGTCCTCGGAGCTGTAGCACCAGGTGGCCGCGGTCGCCGTGATGTCGGTGAAGCCGGCCTCCAGGGCCCAGGACTTGAGGCGGCGCCCCGCGTCGGGCTCGCCGCCGTTGGCGCGGGCCACCCGCCGGTACAGATCGAGCCAGTCGTCCATGCCGGGCGACTTGGGATACCAGGTCATCGCCGCGTAGTCCGCGTCGCGGACCGCGACGATGCCGCCCGGTCTGCAGACGCGCCGCATCTCGCGCAGCGCCCGCACAGGATCGCCCACGTGCTGGAGCACCTGGTGGGCGTGGACGACGCAGAACGAGTCGTCGGGGTAGTCCAGGTCGTGGACGTCGGCGACGGCGAACTCGACGTTTCGCAGGCCGCGTTCGGCCGCCGTGGCACGCGCCTTGTCCAGGATGTCGGGGACCCGGTCCACGCCGGTGACGTGGCCGTCCGGGACCAGCTCGGCGAGGTCGGCGGTGATGGTCCCCGGACCACAGCCGATGTCCAGGACCTTCATGTGCGGCTTCAGCGAACCGACCAGGTAGGCGGCCGAGTTGGCGGCGGTGCGCCAGGTGTGCGAACGCAGTACGGACTCGTGATGCCCGTGCGTGTAGACGGCGGTCTCCTCCGGCATGGCGGAACTCCTTCGTGTACGTGTATGAGGCACCGTACGCCGCCATGCCGAATAGTGAGACCCGCATATCAGTATGTGGTCACAGGGGGGGCGCCCAGGTGTGCCGAGGCAGTGCCCCAGGCGTGCCCAGGCGTTCCCGTGGTCAGCGGAGGACCGGCAGCGGACGGTAGACGGTCAGCGCCTCGGGCAGCTTGTCGACCGTCAACGAGCCCTGGACGCGGGTCACTTCACCGTCGTACGCCACGACCGTGCCCGCCTCGATGCCGTCCACCCGCAGTCGGGGCATCCGCGCGGCCGCCTGGGCGGGGGAGCGCACGTCGGGTCCCGTCAGCGCCGCGGCGAGGAGGCGGGCGCCGGGCCTGCGGCCGCCGTGCACGATGCGCACGTCGAGCAGCCCGTCCGCCAGGTCTAGCCTGCGGCCCGGGGTGAGCCCCGGCCGGTGGTAGGTGCAGTTGCCCGCGAACAGCATCCACACCGCCCGCTCCTTGCCCCGGAACCGGGCGGTCATCGGCCGTTCGTCGGAGCGCAGCACCTTCAGCGCCGCGAGCACCGAGGCGGGCTTGCCGCCGATGCGGTCCGTCCAGTGCTCGCGCTGCCGCACCAGCTCCGGGTACACGCCCAGGCTGAACGTATTGAGGAAGTACCCCTCGACCCGCTCCCCGGAGCGGTCCCCGTCTCCGTCCGTGTCCGTGTGCGTGTCTCCGTCGTCCTCGCCCCCCGACCTGAAACGGCCGACGTCGACGGCGACCGCGTCGCCCGCCTCCACCGCACAGGCCAGATCCCGGACGTCCTCGACCCCGAGGTCGTACGCGAAGTGGTTGAGCGTGCCGCCGGGCAGCACCGCGAGCGGCAGACCGTGCTCCAGGGCGACGCGGGCCGCGGCGTTGACGGTGCCGTCGCCGCCGCACACGCCGAGGACCTGCGCGCGGGCCGCCGCCTTCTCCAACTCGGCGTGCAGATCGCCGGGTTCGGCGAGGATGACCTCCGCTTCGGGCAGCGCGTCGTCCAGCGCCCTCACGCGCTGCGGGGCGCCCGCGCCCGCGTTGGCCACCAGGACGAGACCCGCACCGCCGGGCAGCGCGGGCGCCGTCATCCGCGGGCGGCCCGGCGGGGCCAGCTGCGCCCGCGTCGGCACCAGACCGCGCACCGCGAACGCCGCGCCCGCACCCAGGGCCCCACCCACCAGGACGTCGCTCGGGAAGTGCGCCCCGGTGTAGACACGGGAGACCGCGACGGCGGCCGCGAGCGGTGCGACGGCCGCGCCCCACGCCCGCGACTCCAGCGCCACACCCGTGGCGAACGCCGCGGCGGACGCCGAGTGGCCCGAGGGGAACGACGTGGTGATCGGCTGCCGCTTCAGCTGCCGTATCAGCGGCACCGGGTCGAGCAGCGGCCGGGGACGGCGCACCGAGCGCTTGCCCAGCGTGTTGATCGTCGCGGAGGCCAGGGCCAGGGAGGCCACGCCGCGCACGGCGGCGCGCCGGGCCCGCGGGGTGCGCGTCGCGGCGATCCCCGCGGCCGTCGCGAACCACAGCACCCCGTGGTTCGCGCTCCGGCTGAGCCGGGGCAGCACCCGGTCGGCGCCGGGCCAGTGCCGCGCGGCGACGGCCTCGAACAGCCGGCTGTCGAAGGAGACCATGCGGGCCATGAACGGGTGGTGCCCGGCGACCGGGCGGGACAGGTCGATGTCGGAGATACCGGAAATGCCGGATACATCCGGGGAGTCAGCGCACATGGCGCACGCGTACCCTGCGGGCCGCCGTTCAGGCTCCGAGGGTCCGGCCGGCCGCGCGCCCCCGGAAGGGAAACGGTTTGCCCGGGCACCCGTCGGCCACGGACAATCCCGCACATGGGACATCTGGAAGCCGCACACATCGAGTACTACTTGCCGGACGGGCGGGCGCTGCTCGGTGATGTCTCCTTCCGGGTCGGCGAGGGCGCCGTCGTCGCCCTCGTCGGGGCGAACGGTGCGGGCAAGACCACGCTGCTGCGCCTGATCTCCGGCGAGCTCCAGCCGCACGGCGGCAACGTCACCGTGAGCGGCGGGCTCGGCGTGATGCCGCAGTTCGTCGGCTCCGTGCGCGACGAGAGCACGGTGCGCGACCTGCTCGTCTCCGTCGCGCAGCCGAGGATTCGCGAGGCCGCGAAGGCCGTCGACGCCGCCGAGCACGCGATCATGACGGTCGACGACGAGGCGGCCCAGATGGCGTACGCCCAGGCGCTCTCCGACTGGGCGGAGGTCCAGGGGTACGAGGCCGAGACGCTGTGGGACATCTGCACCACGGCCGCGCTCGGTGTCCCGTACGACAAGGCCCAGTTCCGCGAGGTCCGCACGCTCTCCGGCGGCGAGCAGAAGCGCCTCGTCCTGGAGGCCCTGCTGCGCGGCACCGACGAGGTGCTGCTCCTCGACGAGCCGGACAACTACCTCGACGTACCCGGCAAGCGCTGGCTGGAGGGGCAGCTCAAGGAGACCCGCAAGACCGTCCTGTTCGTCTCCCACGACCGGGAGCTCCTCGCCCGCGCCGCCGAGAAGATCATCAGCGTCGAGCAGAGCCCCGGAGGCGCCGACGCGTGGGTGCACGGCGGCGGCTTCGAGACGTTCCACGAGGCCCGCAAGGAGCGCTTCGCGCGCTTCGAGGAGCTGCGCCGCCGCTGGGACGAGAAGCACGAACAGCTGAAGAAGCTGGTGCGCACCCTGCGCCAGGCCGCCGACGTCAGCCACGAGATGGCGTCGCGCTACCACGCCGCGCAGACCAGGCTCCGCAAGTTCGAGGAGGCAGGACCGCCGCCCGAGCCGCCGCGCGAGCAGGACATCACCATGCGCCTGCACGGCGGACGGACCGGCGTACGGGCCGTGACCTGCGAGAACCTCGAACTCACCGGCCTGATGCAACCCTTCGACCTGGAGGTCTTCTACGGCGAGCGGGTCGCGATCCTCGGCTCGAACGGCTCGGGCAAGTCGCACTTCCTGCGGCTGCTCGCGGGCGACTCCGGGAATCCCGTCGCGCACACCGGCACCTGGAGGCTCGGCGCGCGCGTCGTGCCCGGCCACTTCGCGCAGACCCACTCCCACCCGGAGCTGATGGGCCGCCCGCTCCTGGACATCCTGTGGCGCGAGCACGCGCAGGACCGGGGCGCCGCGATGTCCCGGCTGCGGCGGTACGAGCTGACGGGCCAGGCGGAGCAGAAGTTCGAGCGGCTCTCCGGCGGCCAGCAGGCCCGCTTCCAGATCCTCCTGCTCGAACTGGAGGGCTGCACGGCGCTGCTCCTCGACGAGCCCACGGACAACCTCGACCTGGAGTCCGCCGAGGCCTTGCAGGAAGGTCTCGAAGCCTTCCAGGGCACGGTCCTCGCCGTCACCCACGACCGCTGGTTCGCCCGCTCCTTCGACCGCTACCTGGTCTTCGGCAGCGACGGCCGGGTCCGGGAGACCCCGGAGCCGGTCTGGGACGAGCGGCGGGTCGACCGCGTGCGGTAGACCCGCTGCCCCGCCGGTCCCGCCGCCCCGCCGCACCGGCGGGACCGGCGGGACCGGCGTCCTCAGCCGGAGAACGCCGGGGACGCCGGCTTCGTGGGCTTGCCGCCCGGCGTCGCCCGGCACGTCACGTCCTTCGCCGGCAGCCTGCCGGAGAGGAGATAGGCGGTGGCGGTGTCCTGCGCGCACCGGTTGGCCGGGCCCGCGGCCATGCCGTACGCGACGCCGTGGCCCTCGCCCTCGTCGACGGTCACAAGCCGTGAGCCCTTGAGCGCGCGGTGCATGCCCCGCGCGGTGGACAGCGGGGTCTGCGAGTCCCACTCGTTCTGCAGGATCAGCGTGCCGACCTTGTTGTCCACCTTGGTCACGGGCTCCACGGGCCGGTCCCAGAAGGCGCACGGGTTGATGTTGGAGGCGAAGTCCCCGAAGAGCGGGTAGCGGGCGGCGTCCCGGATCGAGTCGCGGCGGTACGTCTCCGGATCGCGCGGTGCCGGGGCGTCGCCGCACACGACGGTCCAGAGCGACGACACCAGGTTGTCCGTGCTCTCGGGCGCCGACGGGAACTCGGGGACCGGCTTGCCCGCGGCGGCGTCCCTGAGGAGGGCGACGAGTTCGGCCGCGCTGCGGACGGTGAAGAACTCACGCCGCAGGAAGGCGCGGATGTCGGTGCCGGTGAGCTTCTCGGTGCCCACGACGATCGGGTCGCGGTCGGCCCGCTCCACCAGCTTCCAGAACGTCGCGGAGACCTCGGCGGGGGTCTTCCCCAGGTGGTACGTCGCCGAGCGCTCGGCGGTCCACCGCGACCAGCGCGCGAACGCGGGCTCGGCCTCCGGCGCCCAGACCCGGAACATCTCGCGCCACATGAGCTTCGGGTCGACGGCGCTGTCGAGGACGAACCGGTCGGCGCGGCGGGGGAACAGCTGCGTGTAGACGGCCCCGAGCGCGGTCCCGTACGAGACGCCGAAGTACGAGATCTTCTTCTCGCCGAGGACGGCCCGCAGGATGTCCATGTCCCGTGCCGTGTTGCGGGTCGTCATGTGCGGGAGCAGGTCGCCCGCCTGTGCGCGGCACTTGTCGGCCACGGTCTTCGCCCAGGCGACGTTTCCGCCGAACGGCCGGTAGTTGCGGGGCCACTGCCGCTCCGCCTCGGTGAGCCCGCAGTTGACCGGCGTGCTCTTGCCGATGCCCCGCGGGTCGAACCCGATGAGGTCGTACCGGTCCGTCACGGACCGGGGCATCTCGCCGGACAGGTACAGCGGCAGGTCGAGCCCCGGGCCGCCGGGACCGCCGGGGTTGGAGAGCAGGACACCGCGTCGCTTGCCGGCGTCACCCGCTCTGATCCGGGATATCGCGAGGTCGATGACGGTGCCGTCGGGGTCGCGGTGGTCGAGGGGCACCTTGATGGTGGCGCACTGGTATCTGGCGGGCGTGTCGGCGCCGCACCGCTTCCAGTCCGGTGTCTGGTGCGTGAAGCGGGCCGCGTGGCGGCTCCCGGTGTCCTGCCGGGGCGCGGCCGAGGCCGGTGACGTGACGAGCCCGGGGAGCAGCGCGGCGGTGGCGCCGAGCGCGAGGAGAGGTAAGAGTCGGTGGCGTGGAACGGAACGGGGCACGTGGACGGTCCTTCCGGTCGGAGAAAAACTCTGCCGATCGGGTGGACGCCGGAACAGAGCCCTCTGCCTCCCCTGGGGGAACCGCCGTTTCAGGACATTTCCCTGGCCCCGGTGTACGCCGGCCGTACCGCGCGGAGCGCGCACGGCCCGTGTGCGGTGCATCCTGGGTAGTACGGGCCCAGCGGGTACCCGGGAGCCAGGGAGCGACACGACAGAGCGATCGGAGCGATCCATGAACGGAGTCGACCCGGGCCGGCTGGACGACCAGCAGCTCATCAAGGAGCTGGAAACGATCCACCGCACCCGCCACACCACCCTGCTGCACGGTTCGAGCGACGCCCTGCGGGCCCACAACGAACGCATGGCCCAACTGGAGGGCGAGTACCTGCGGCGCCACCCCCGCAGGTCGGTGGCGGGCGGCCGGACCCGCGAGGGCGCACGGGAGAGGGGAACCGCAGGCTCATGACAGCCGACAACTCATCCAACGCAGGCAACGCAGACAGGCTGGCCCGGCACGGCGAAGCGCTCAGCTTCTTCACCGACCGCGTGCACGCCGTCCGCGCCGACCAGTGGGACGGCCCCACCCCCTGCACCGACTGGACCGTGCACGACCTGGTCAACCACCTCGCGTCCGAACAGCTGTGGGTGCCACCGCTGCTCGACGGCGCCACCATGGAGTCCGTCGGTGACGCCTTCGACGGCGACATGCTCGGCCCCGACCCGGTGGCCTCCTGGGACACCGCGGCCGAAGCGGCCGGCGCCGCCTTCCGTGAGCCGGGCGCCCTGGACCGCACCGTCCACCTCTCCTCCGGCGACTCCTCCGCGGCCTTCTACTGCGGACAGATGACCGTCGACCTCGTGGTGCACGCCTGGGACCTGTCCCGCGCGATCGGCGCCGACGAGACGCTGCCCGAGGGCCTCGTCGACTTCGCGGCCCGTGAAGTGGCTCCGTACGCGGATGAGTTGGAGAAGAGCGGGCTCTTCGCCGCCGCCGTCGAGCCGCCGCCCGGCGCCGACGCGCAGACCAGGCTGCTGAACCTCATGGGCCGACGGGTGTGACCCTCACCTGACAGAGGGAACCTGATGTTCATGAGAGTCGGTGTGGTGGATGTGGGATCGAACACGGTGCGCCTCGTTGTCGCGGATGCCGACGGGCAGGTGCCGTTGCCGGTCCACACGGTGAAGAGACGGCTGCGGCTGGCCGAGCATCTGGACGAGGAGGGGCGGCTCGGTGAGGAGCCGGTCCAAAAGCTGGTCGCCGCGGTGCGTGACGTACAGGAAGAGGCGCAGCGCTGGGGGGTCGTCGAACCGTTCGCCTTCGTCACGTCGATCGTGCGCGACGCCCCGAACCGGGCCGAGGTGCTGGAGGCGGTGGAGACGGGGACGGGTGTCCGGCTGCGGACCCTGTCCGGTGAGGCCGAGGCGGAGCTGACGTTCCTCGCCGCCCGGCGGTGGATGGGCTGGCGGGCCGGGCCGCTGGTGCTCTTCGACATCGGCGGCGGCTCGCTGGAGGTGGCCTTCGGCCGCAGCCGTCTGCCCGACTACGCGGCCTCGCTGCCGCTGGGCGCCAGACGGCTGACGCGGGAGCTCTTCGACGGGCAGGACCCGCCCCGCGAGGAGGACCTCAAGGCCGTACGCCGCCAAGTGCGCCACCAGCTGCGGGACGTGGCCGCGCGCATCCGCTGGGAGATGCCGCACACGGCGGTCGCCACATCGCGCACGTTCCAGCAGCTCGCCCGGTTGTGCGGCGCGGCTCCCGGGCGCTATGGGCCGTTCGTAGAGCGGCAGTTGGGCCGCGCCGACCTGGGCGAGGCGCTCCGGGAACTGGCCCGGCTGCCCGCCGAGCGGCGCGCTCAGTTGCCGGGCATCTCGGCGGCGCGCGCCGGGCAGAGCGTCGCCGGCGCGGTGGTCGCCCACACGGCCATGAAGCTGACCGGGATCGAGACGGTGACCGTCTGCCCCTGGGCACTGCGCGAAGGCATCCTGCTGCGCTACATCGAGGACGGCGACGCCGACTGGTGGGCCGGGGAACACGTCCACACCGGCGATGGAGGTCACGGCGCCCCGGCGTCCCTGCAACTGGCCGCCGGAGCGCCGTGACACGGGCTCCTCAGCCCTTGGCACCCTTGGCGAACTCCGCGAGGAACGTCTCGCAGAACGCCTTGAGGTCGTCCGGCTTGCGGCTGGTGACGAGCGTGTTGGGGCCGCCGTCGCAGACCTTCACCTGCTCGTCCACCCAGGTGCCGCCCGCGTTGCGGATGTCGGTCTTGAGGCTGGGCCAGGAGGTCAGAGTCCGGCCGCGCAGCACGTCCGCCTCGACGAGCGTCCACGGGGCGTGGCAGATGGCCGCCACCGGCAGACCGCGGTCGAAGAAGTCCTTCACGAAGGCCACGGCCTTCTCGTCGGTGCGCAGGAAGTCGGGGTTGGCGACTCCGCCGGGCAGCACGAGGCCGTCGAACGCGTCGGCCCGTGCCTCGCCCACGACCTCCTGGACGGGGAACGTGTCCGCCTTGTCGAGATGGTTGAAGCCCTGTACCTCCCCGGAGTCCGTCGACACGAGGACGGGCTCGCCGCCCGCGTCACGGACGGCCTGCCAGGGGTCGGTGAGCTCGATCTGCTCGACGCCCTCGGGCGCCACGAGGAACGCGATGCGCTGCGGCATGGCGGAGTGTCCTTTCTGTTCTTCCGGCTCTCGTACAGCTGGTTCTCTGTACAGCTGGTTCTCTGTACGGGGGTTCTCTGTACGGGTGCCTCTCCGGGAGGGTTATATGTAGACCCTTTTGCTCTTTTTACGGGCCTTTGGTCCCGGGGTGGCGCAGCGACACGGCGCGCGCCCGACGGCCTACGCCAGGTCCGGCGCCAGGTCGCCGAGGCTCACCATCCCCACCGGCTGCCCGTCCTCGACGACGGGCAGCCGCCGGACCGCGTGGTCGCGCATCAGGCCGACGGCGGCCGACACCGCGTCGTCGGGGCCCACCACGACCGGATTGGGCGTGCAGACGGACTGCGCGCTGACCGTCAGCGGGTCGGCGCCGTCCGCCACGGCGCGCAGCGCGATGTCCCGGTCGGTGAGCACGCCGAGAACCCGGCCGTCCACGGTGACCAGGACATCGCCGATGTCCTGGGCGCGCATCAGCTGCGCCGCCTCCACGAGAGAGGCGTCGGGGCGGACGGCCGCGACACCCGGCGTCATGACGTCCCTCACGTAATCAGTCATGGCTGGGCCCTTCCTGCTGCGATCGCGTGTGCCTCCGCCGCAGTACCCCTGAGCCCCGGTGGCCATGCCTCCCGCGGAGGTTTGCCGCGCCGGGCAGGGGAACCCGGCCCGCGACACCCCCCACAACACTGGGAGGGCAGGGGTCATGGCGGTACTCGCTGTATTCATCCCGCTGGTGATGCTGGGCGTGGTCCTGGCACTCGGCCGGTACGAGGAACTGCTGCTGCCGCCCGCGAAGAACCCGGACGACGTCGCAGGGCGCCGCACCGCGTGACGCGCGGCAGCACACACCGGCACAGGCCCTCAGGGCTTGTGCCGGCCCCACTCCTGCATCTTCGCCTTCAGGCCGTGCCTGACCATCGAACCCCGGTCCGCGTCGCCCTTGAGGATCGAGGCCGCCGTGGCCTCCATCTGCTCCCAGGTCGCGTGCGGCGGGATCGGCGGGACCGCGGGGTCGGTGCGGAACTCGATCACCGCGGGGCCGTTCGCGTCGAGGCCGGCGCGCCATGCCTCCTCGACGTCCTCGGGGCGCTCCACCAGGATGCCGGTCAGACCGATCGAGCGGGCGAACCCGGCGTACGGCACGTCCGGCAGGGACTGCGAAGGCAGGAAGGACGGGGCACCCTCCATCGCCCGCATCTCCCACGTCACCTGGTTCAGGTCCTGGTTGTTCCACACGCCGACGACCAGCCGCGGATCGTCCCAGCGATGCCGGTACTTGGCGGCCGTGATCAGTTCCGCCATGCCGTTCATCTGCATCGCGCCGTCACCCACCAGCGCCACCACGGGACGGTCGGGATGCGCGAACTTCGCCCCGATCGCGTACGGCACACCGCACCCCATCGACGCGAGCGTGCCCGACAGCGAGGCCCGCATGTCGCCGCGGAGCGTGAGGTGGCGCGCGTACCAGTTCGCCACCGAGCCCGAGTCGGATGTGATGATCGCGTTGTCGGGCAGCAGCGGGTCGAGGGCGCGCGCCACGTACTCCGGGTTGACCGGGTCGGCGGAGAGCGCCGCCCTGCGCTCCATCACGTCGTTCCAGCGCGTGACGTTCGCGCAGATCTCGTCGTGCCACTCGCGGCAGACCTCGCGGCGGTCCTTGTCGATGA
Organism: Streptomyces sp. NPDC093510; assembly: GCF_040683555.1. Classification (NCBI taxonomy): domain Bacteria; kingdom Bacillati; phylum Actinomycetota; class Actinomycetes; order Kitasatosporales; family Streptomycetaceae; genus Streptomyces; species Streptomyces sp. NPDC093510. Next base: position 168,884 of record NZ_JBFBEE010000014.1, on the reverse strand, counting down.
GCGGGATCAGCTCGCGCAGCGTCGCCCGCGCGTCGCCGACGAGGTTCACCTCGTACGGATAGCGCATCCCGACCATGTGCGGGTCGATGTCGATCTGCACACCCCGCGCCGAGCCGAACTCCGGCAGGAACTGCGCGTAGGGGAAGCTGGACCCGATCGTCAGGAGGGTGTCGCAGTCGCGCATCATCTCGTAGCTGGGGCGGGTGCCGAGCAGCCCGATCGACCCGGTGACGTACGGCAGTTCGTCGCTCAGCGCGTCCTTGCCGAGCAGCGCCTTCGCCACTCCCGCGCCGAGCAGCTCCGCGATCTCCTCGACCTCGGCGCGCGCCCCCGCGGCGCCCTGGCCGATCAGGATCGCCGCCTTGTCACCGGCGTTGAGGACCTCCGCCGCGCGTGCCAGCGCGGTCGGCGAGGGCATCGCCGTCCAGCTGCTGCGGTCCAGGCTGGAGGGGACCATCTTGAACGCGTGCGGGGGAGGGGAGTACTCCAGCTCCTGCACGTCACCCGGGACGATCACGGCCGTCGGGCAGCGGCGCGCGTACGCGGTGCGGATCGCCCGGTCGAGGACGTTGGGCAGCTGCTCGGGCACCGTCACCGTCTCGACGAAGTCACCCGCCACGTCCTTGAACAGCGTGTGCAGGTCGACCTCCTGCTGGTACGAGCCGCCCATCGCGCTGCGGTGCGTCTGCCCGACGATGGCGAGGACCGGCACGTGGTCGAGCTTCGCGTCGTAGAGACCGTTGAGGAGGTGGACCGCTCCGGGACCGGAGGTCGCCACGCACACGCCGAGCCGCCTGCCGAACTTGGCGTACCCGACCGCCTGGAACGCCGACATCTCCTCGTGCCGCGACTGCACGAAGCGCGGCTGGTCCTCCGCCCTGCCCCACGCGGCGAGCAGCCCGTTGATGCCGTCACCCGGATAGCCGAAGACCTGCTCGACGCCCCAGGCGCGCAGCCTCTCCAGAATGTGGTCGGCGACCTTGACGCTCATGAGGGAATCCTCCGTACCGGTCGGGAATCGGCGGTCCCGTCCGGGTGTCCGGCCGGACCGGCGAGAAACCTCGGGGTGTTTGCTGCCGGAAGCGCGGGGCAGGCGGAAGAGAGTGCTTCGGACCGGAGGCACGTCCGTGGGAGCGGCTGCGTCGTTCGCCCGGGTGTGCCCCGTACCGATCCGGCATGCGCAACTCCCACGGTGACCGTCCACCCAAGGCACCCATGAGGGAGTTGCGACGCATCATGCGATCCCACCCCAGTACCGCAGTGGCCGCGAGGACCAAGCGGCACCCCCACGACGACGCCCCGGACACGGCGGAAGGCTTCGCCCGCCTCGTCGAGATGGAGCCCGGCCCCGAACGGGACGCCCTGCGCCAGGAACTCGTCCGGGCCTGGCTGCCCATGGCCCAACGCCTCGCCGGCCGGTTCCGCAACCGGGGCGAGTCCCTCGACGACCTGCGGCAGGTCGCGGCCCTCGGCCTGGTGAAGGCCGTCGACCGCTACGACCCGGAGCGCGGCACCGCCTTCGAGAGCTACGCGGTCCCGACCGTCACCGGTGAGATCAAGCGGCACTTCCGCGACCACATGTGGACCCTGCACGTGCCGCGCCGCGTCCAGGACCTGCGCAACCGCGTGCGGTTCGCCCGTCAGGACCTCTCCCAGATCTCCGGGCGCGCCCCCACCATCGCCGAGATCGCCGAGCACGCGCAGATGAGTGAAGAGGACGTCAAGGCCGGCCTGGAGGCGCTCGACAGCTTCACCGCACTCTCCCTCGACGCCGAACTGCCCGGCAGCGAGGACGGCTACTCGCTGAGCGACGCCCTCGGCGGCCCCGACCCCTCGCTCGACGTCGTCGTCGACCGCGAGGCCGTCAAACCGCGCATCGCGGAGCTGCCCGAGCGCGAGCGGGAGATCCTCTACATGCGGTTCTTCGGCGACATGACACAGAGCCGCATCGCTGACGAGATGGGCATCTCGCAGATGCACGTCTCACGGCTCATCAGCCACTGCTGCGACCGGCTGCGCGACCAGGTCATGCGTGACGCCGCCTGACGCCTCACGGGCCGGCCGTGCCGCGCCGCATGGCCAGCGCGATGTGCCGGGACATCACGTCGACCGTCCGCGCCTCGGCCATCGAGAAGGCGAGCCGCGCACCGCTCCGGAAAAGCGTGAGGACGCCCTCCACCGGGCCGTGCGCGCGGGCGGTCAGCGGAACGCACAGCAGGGACGTCACTTCAGCACGGACCAGCACGTGCGCGCCCGACGCGTCCCTGCCGAACGCGTCCGGGTCCTCCGGGCGCACCTGTAGCGACGCCGCCCCGCCGCGCGCCGCCTCGACGACGAGGGGGGACGCGGCGGGGTCCTGCGTCAGGACGTCGGCGACCGGGGCGTCCGGCGGGCCGAGGACCGTCGTGCGCCGCAGCCGCGCGGCGCCCTCGTCGGCGATCACCCAGTCGGCGAACCGCCCGTGCAGGACCGCGGCCGCCTGTTCGAGTACGGCCGCGCGGTCCCCGGCGGGCGTGGTCAGCAGCGCCGACGTCATGGCGTCCAGCAGGTCGAGCTGGGCCGCGTGCCGGGTCGCCTCGCCGAGGTCGGGGGCGGGGCCCGGCGCGCTCGGTGTCCGCTGCGCGCGGTCGGCCGAGGGCTGCAGCACGACGAGGACCGCCGTGCGCGGTTCGACGCCGGGGCGCAGCGCCGTGAGCGTCGCGCGGACCGGCGTGCCGGGGCTCTGCTGGAGGTGGACGTTCAGACTCCGGTCGCCCTCGCCCCGGGCGACCGCGGCGGTCTGCGAGCGGAACGCGACCCGGTCCGCGTGCATCAGGAACCCGGTCAGCGGCCGGCCCGTCGCGTATCCCGCGCGGACGCCGGTGAGGCCCGTCGCGGCGAAGTTCATCCGGCGGACCACGGTCTCCCTGTCCACCAGCGCGACCGGCAGGGGCATCCGCTGGAACAGGGACCGCAGCAGCCGCTGCTCGTCCCGGTCCGGCGCGGTGTCGTCCCAGCGGCCGTTCGCGGCGAGCCGTCGGTACGTGGGCCACAACTGGTCCGCCACATGGTCGAGTTCGAAGATCGCCGCGTCGAGCACGGTGCTGAGGTCGCCGGCCGGGACGGAACGAGCCGACTTCAACTCGGCGATACGGCGCACAAAATCCGCGAGCTCTTCACCGAACTCCTCCATTTGAGACATGCGTCGAACCTATCCGCTGAGGCAGTTTTCCGGGGGCCTTGAGGGGAAGCCGTGGGGAGAGGAGGAACACGCCATGGCGCCCATGCCCGACCCGGACCTGCTCCGACCGGAGTCCTCCCTACCCGGCCGCAGGCTCGCCGAACTCGCCGAACAGGCCGCACGGTGCACACCCGCCTGCTGCGGTGCCGGCACGACGGTCTCGGACGGCGGCGACGAGCACCCCACCGCGGTCACCCACCCCGACCTCGCGGGACTCGTCTCCGTACAACTGCACTCCGGCGACGGGCCCATCCCCGCCGCCGAGCGGGGAGGCGCGCCGGTCGGCGCCGACGACCTGCTCCAGGACGAGCGATGGCCCGAGTACCGCGCGATGGCCCTCGACTCAGGAGTGCGCTCCAGCGTCACCCTGCCCTTCCGGCGCGCGGGACTGACGGTCACCCTCACCCTGTTCAGCTTCCGCCCCGGGGCGCTCGACGACCCCGGGCACGGGCCCGCACAGGCGCTCGGCGACCTCGCCACGACGAGTTTCGTGCGCGACCGGCACTACCGCGCCGCGCTGACCGAGCTGGACCAACTGGGCACGGCCATGCGGACGCGGCCCGTCGTGGACCAGGCGTCCGGCATCGTCATGCACGTCCTCGGATGCGACGCGGACGCCGCGTTCGGCGTACTGCGGCGGATCTCCCAGACCACCAACAGGAAGCTCGCGGACGTCGCGGCCGCACTGGTCGAGACGAAGGGCCGCGGACTGGAACGCGAACTGGTCTCTCTGGCCCGCTGACACGGGCTCCCAGGGACGCCCGGCACAGGCCCGGACCGGTCAGAACCGACCGGTCCGGGCCTTTCGCGTGTCCGCGGGGACGCTCACCCGGGCGGAGGCCAGCGCGGGCGCGGGACAAGGGGCCGCGTTGTGATGGGCACGTACGGCGATGACCCGGCACGTCCTGGGTACGCACCCGCGCGACGGGGCATGAGCAGGGCAGAGGTACGCGAGTGCACGGAGGTACGGATGCGGCGGACGGACACGGAGGGCCACGGACCCGTCCGGTACGGGCCGCCCCCACCGGAGCCGGGCCTCCCTGTCCTGCCCGGCCTCGCGGCGGCCGCCGCCGCGGCCGCGGACCGCTCCCCGTCCGAGCCCGCCGGCGGCGGCCCCGCGCTCCTCGACGCCGCGTGCGGCCACTGGACCCGGCGCGGCCTGCCCGTGGAGCGCGACGGGGTCGCCGCCGCCCCCGGCGCCCCGCCCCTCCTGCTCGCCCTCACCGCGGCACTCGGCGGCGACGTCCTGCTGCCCCGCCCCTGCCCCGCCTGGTGGGCGCCCCAGGCCCGGCTGCTCGGCCGCGGGGTGTACCGCGTGCCGACACCCGCCGAATGCGGCGGCGTCCCCGACCCGTACGCCCTCCTGGAGACCGTCCGCCGGGTCCGCGCCGAAGGCGGCACGCCCCGCCTCCTCGTGCTCTCCGTGGCCGACGACCCGACCGCCACCGTGCCGCCCCCGGAAGTCCTCCACGAGACCGTCGAGGCGGCCGCCGGCGAAGGACTGCACATCGTCAGCGACGAGACCTGGCGCGACACCCTGCACCAGCCCCTGGACACCGTCCTGATCGGACCCGCCGAGATGGACCACGAACGGGTGACCGTCCTCAGCGACCTGACCGGCGCGTTCCTCCCCCCGGCGCTGCCCGCCGCCGTCGCCCGCTTTCCCGCCACCGCCGAAGGCGCCGCCCTGCGCGCCCGCACCCTGGACGTCCTCACCGCGCTCGGCGCGACCCTCGCCGCCCCGGCCGCCGCCGCGGCCTCGTACGCACTCGGCGAACCGGACGAGATCACCGGGCGGCTCGCCGCCGCCGTCCGCCTGCACGCGCGCGTGGCCGCCGCGGCGCGGCGTGCCCTGCTCGCCGGGGGAGCCCTCGTCAGACCCCCGCAGGCGGGCCGCCACCTCTACGCCGACCTGGGCCCCCTGCGGTCCGCGCTCGCCGCGCGGGGCGTCGGTGACGCACAGGACCTGGAGGACTTCCTCACCGAACGGCTCGGCATGCCCGCACCGGGCGGCCACCGCTTCGGCGACGACATCGACGCCCTGCGCGTACGCCTGTCCACCGGGCCGCTCCTCGGCTCCACCCCGGCAGAACGCCTCGCCTCGCTCACCGCGTCCGACCCCCTGGAACTCCCGCACGTGAAAAGGGCGTTGCACACCTTCGGATCGGCCTTCGAAGACCTCCGCGCAGCAGACCGGCGAAGGGAGCCGCCTCGATGACCCAGCAGGCACCGCAGCAGGACCACGGCCGGTACCGGCCGCAGGCGACACGGCCACGTCCCGCCACCGGCCCGGCACCGGACACCCTCGCCCCGCCGCGCCCGCCCGGCGGGACCCGGACGTGGCCGCAGTCGTTCGCCGACCGGCTGACCGCCCCGCTGCCCGGCCTGCGCGGACTCGCCCGGTTCGCCCGCGAGAGCGCCCTGCGACCGCGCCCCGAAGGACTCGCCGACATCCGGCGGCTGCCCTTCGAACCCGGCCCCCTGCCGCACGTCGACGCCCGCACCGTCGCCGTCACCTGGGCCGGACACGCCAGCTGGATCATCCGCATCGGCGGCCTCACCGTCCTCACCGACCCCGTCTGGTCCCGCAAGATCCTCGGCACCCCCGCCCGCATCACGCCCGTCGGCGTCCCCTGGAGCGCCCTGCCGCGCGTCGACGCCGTCGTCATCAGCCACAACCACTACGACCACCTGGACGCGCCGACCCTCAGGAGACTCCCCAGGGACACCCCCGTCTTCGTGCCCGCGGGCCTCGGCCGCTGGTTCACCCGCCGCCGCTTCCGCGACGTCACCGAGCTCGACTGGTGGGAGGGCGCCGAACTGGGCGGCGTGCGCCTGGACTTCGTGCCGGCCCACCACTGGTCCAAGCGGAGCCTCCTCGACACCTGCCGCACGCTGTGGGGCGGCTGGGTGCTCACGGACGCGCGGGGGCAGCGGGTCTACTTCGCGGGCGACACCGGATACGGCCACTGGTTCGAGCGGATCGGCGCCCGCTACCCCGGCATCGACCTCGCGCTCCTGCCGATCGGCGCGTACGACCCCCGGTGGTGGCTGAGCGACGTGCACTGCGACCCCGAAGAGGCGGTGCGCGCGGCCGCCGACCTCGGGGCCCGCCGCATGGCCCCCATGCACTGGGGCACCTTCCTGCTCTCCGCCGAACCGGTGCTCGAACCCCTCACCCGGGTGCGCGCGGCCTGGGAGAGGACGGGGCAGCCGCGCGAGAACCTCTGGGACCTGCCGATCGGCGCGTCACGGGTCCTCTCCCCGCCGGGGCACCCCCGGCCGGACCCGGTCTAGGCGGTGGCGCGGCGCACCTTGCGCCACAGCGTCGGCGCCACGCTGATCAGCACCGTCAGCGCGACCGCCACCGCGACGCCCTCCCACGGCTCCTTGAAGAGGGACCCGCCGAGAATGCCGATCAGCTGGTACGTCACCGCCCACGCCAGGCAGGCGGGCGCATCCCCGCGGGCGAACTGACGCAGCGGCATCTTCGCCATCAGGCACGCCAGCATCACCGGGATGCGGCCCGCGGGGACGAGCCGGGACAGCACGAGGACCATCACGCCGTGGTCCGCCAGCTTCGCCTGCGCCTGCGCGAGACGCTCCTCCGGCGCCCGGTCGCGGATCGCCGCCAGCCAGCGCGACCCGTTCTTGGAACGCATGCCGCGCCGCCCCAGCCAGTACAGGGCCACGTCCCCGAGGAACGCGGCGAGCGCCGCGACGCCGAAGACGACGAGCAGCGCGAACGGCGCCGTCTGATGCACGGCGACCACCGCCGCCGAACTGACCAGCGCGCCCGTCGGCACCACCGGGACCAGCGCGCCGATCACCACGAGAAGGAACAGCGACGGATAGCCGACCGCCTGCTGTGTGCTCTCCGGCGTCACCTGGACCGCCGCGGCGAGCATCACCTGGACACCTCCGGCCGCACGCTCTCCCCGTGCGCCAGCCGGTGCACGGCCACCTCGGGAGCGAGCCGGGCCGCCTGCCGGACGAACTCGTGACCCGGCGCGTGGAACTCGTGCGGACGGACGGCGTCCATGCCGATCGGCCAGTACGTCCCGTAGTGCACGGGAACCGCGCTGTGCGGCGCGATGTGGGCCAGCGCCTGTGCCGCGCGGCCCGCGTCCAGGTGGCCGTGGCCGAGGTAGGGACCCCAGCCGCCGACGGGCAGCAGCGCCACGTCGACGGGGCCCACCTCCTCGGCCATCCCGTCGAACAGTCCGGTGTCCCCGGCGAAGTACGTGCGCGCCTCACCGGCCACCACATAGCCGAGGGCGGGCGAACGGTGCGGGCCGACGGGCAGCCTGCGCCCGTCGTGCAGCGCGGACACCACCCGTACGACGAGATCGCCGACCGGCACCTCGTCGCCCGGCACGACCTCGGTGAAGCGCAGGTGGGGCAGTCTGCGGGCCAGACCCGGCACCGACCGCGCCGTCCCGCGCGGGACCAGCGCCCGGGTGCCCGGCGCGAGCCGGGCGAGCGAGGGCACATGCAGATGGTCGGCGTGCAGATGCGAGAGCAGCACGACGTCGGCGACCGCCGCGAGCGGCGGCGGCAGCGCGCCTCTGCGACGCCGCAGATGCGCGAGGCGGCGGGCGAAGAGGGGGTCGGTCAGTACGCGGACGCCCGAGTCCTCGACCGTGCAAGTGGCGTGACCCCACCATGTGACCTCGACGGGCACCCGGTTCCTCCTTCGTGCGACTGTCTCCGAGCCTACGGCCAGGAGTAGGGTCAGCGGCTGAGACCGAAGGTCAGGGGGGACGCCGTGGGAGATGCCGTGGGCACCGCCGTCGTACGCGTCGCGGCGATCGCCAGCCTGACGCCCCTGGAGGAGCTCGAGGCCGACCCCTTCCTGGTCGACTCGCGCAGCCAGCACGCGATGTGCGCGCGATGGGCCGCCGCACAGGGGTACGTGATCACCCGGGAGCTCGTCGTACGCGGGCTGCGCGCCGACCACGCGATGCTGTGGGGCGACATCGAGGCGGGCCTCGTCGACCTCTTCGTCGTGCCGAGCCGCCGAGTCCTGGAGCGGGCGCTCAGATCCGCTGACGAGTTCACCGCGGAGTGCGCGCGGCGGGGGGTGCGCATCGAGACGGCGGGGCTCGCCGAACCGGCGTACGACTCCCAGATGAAGGCGAGCGTGCACCGCAGACTCTCCATGCCGACGGCGGGCTACGACGGCCGCTAAGCCCTGGGCCCCTCCGACCCGGCCCTCTCCACCGCTTCGCGGCGGTTTGTGACACGCTGGTGGCCGAAATCCGGGGTTCGTGGAAGGGCTGCGCGTGGGGCAAGGGCGATGGCGGCGGGTCGGCAGCGCTCTGTGGCGCGTGGTCGCCGTGTGGGCCGTCAGCACGCTCACGATGCTCGTGCTGGCCGGCATCCTCCCCGACTTCAAGCTCCAGTCCGCCGACGGCGACAGCGCCACCCGCATCGCGATCACCGCCGCCCTCGGCGCCGGCGCCTTCGGACTGCTGTCGGCGCTGGTGTGGCCCCTGCTCGTCCGCGCCCTGCTGCTCGTGCCCGCCCTCGTCCTCGGGCTGCTCGCCTTCTTCCTCAACGGGTCCCTGCTCCTGCTCGCCCTGAGCCTCATCCCCGAGGGCCGCGGCGAGGCGGGCGCGGAGACCGCCGTCGTCGTCGCCGCCGTGATGTCCGCCGTCGCCTCGGCCACCGGCGGCGCCCTCGCCGTACGCGACGACGACGCCTACCGCCGCAGGCTGTACCGGCTCGCCGACCGGCGCAGACGCCGCCGCCCCGACAGCATGCCGGGGCCCACCGGCCCCGGCACCGTCTTCATCCAGCTCGACGGCGTCGGCCACGACGTCCTCACCCACGCCGTCGCCAAGGGACTCATGCCCACCGTCGCCCGCTGGCTCGGCGACGAGGGGCCCGCCACCCACCGGCTCACCCCCTGGCGCACCGACTGGTCGAGCCAGACCGGCGCCAGCCAGCTCGGCATCCTGCACGGCTCCAACCACGACGTCCCCGCCTTCCGGTGGTACGAGAAGGACACCGGCGAGGTCATGGTGAGCAACCGGCCCGCCTCCGCCGTCGAACTGCAGCGGCGGGCCGCCGAGCGCACCGGCGACGGCGGGCTCCTCACCGTCGACGGCGCGAGCCGCGGCAACCTGTTCAGCGGCGGCGCCGAGCAGCTCGCCCTCGTCCTGTCCGTGGCGGCGCGACGGGGCAAGGAGAACCGGTCGCGGGCCGGGTACTTCGCGTACTTCTCCGACCCCGCCAACGCCGTCCGCACCGCCCTCTCCTTCGTCGCCGAGGTCTTCCGTGAGATCGGCGAGTCCACCCGCGCCCGGTTCAGGCGGTGCCGCCCACGGGTGAGCCGCGGCGGCCTCTACCCGTTCATCCGGGCCTTCGCGACCGTCGTCGAACGCGACGTCGTGGTCGCCGCCGTCCTCGGGGACATGCTCGCCGGACGCAGCGCGGTCTACGCCGACCTCGTCGCGTACGACGAAGTGGCGCACCACTCCGGGCCGACCGGCAAGGACGTCGAGAAGGTCCTGCGGCGCCTCGACCGGTCGCTCGCGCTGCTCGACCAGGTCGCCGAGCACGCGCCGCGCGCCTACCGGATCGTGGTGCTCTCCGACCACGGGCAGAGCCCCGGCGAGACGTTCCGCGCACGCTACGGCCTCACCCTCGGCGACCTGGTCAAGGCCGGCTGCGGGCTGCCCGTGCCGCGCAAGGCACAGCGCACGCACAGCGGCGCGGAGGCCCGGTCGGCCGTGCGGGCGGCGCTGCGCAGGCCCGTCGAGGAGGGCGCCGAGGAGCGCCGCCCGGCCCGCCGCGCCGAACCGATCGTGCTCGCCTCCGGCAACCTCGGGCTCGTGTCGTTCCCCGACGTGCGGCACCGCATGACCCGCGAGGAGATCGACCGCCGCCACCCTGCGCTGCTCCCCACCCTCGCCAACCACCCGGGCATCGGCTTCCTGCTCGTACGCAGCGCGGAGCGGGGCCCGCTCGTGCTCGGGGCGCGCGGCGCCGAGGTGTACCTCGACGAGGACCCCACGGACCCCACGGATCTCGGGCCGCTCGCCGATTTCGGGCCGGGCGCCGCGGACGCCGTGCGGCGCACCGACGGCTTCCCGCACACCGCCGACATCATGGTCAACTCCTGGTACGACCCGGACGACGGCGAAGTCCTCGCGTTCGAGGAGCAGATCGGCTCGCACGGCGGACTCGGCGGGGCACAGTCCCGGCCCTTCCTGCTGTCGCCGCTCGTGCTGTCCGACCCGGTGCCGGACGGGGAGGTGCTGGTCGGTGCCGAACGGGTCCATGACGTGCTGCGGCGCTGGCTGGGGGAGGCCCAGGGGCCGCAGATCCCGATGGCCCTCGACCTGAACGATTCCTTGTTCGACACCCCGGACGACACAGCTTTTGCGGCCCCCGACCATGCCGCGCCGGACAAAACACACTGATTTGGAGCAGCGTCTCCCGTGCCCGACCATGTCTTGCGCCCGGCGATCCCGGGCGCCGGGCACGACGAGAGGCGCACCACCCCATGCACGACACCGGAACCGTTGCACCGTCGGATCCGGCCCCCGACCAGGGAGAACCGGCGCAGCCACCGAGCAAGCACGCCCGGCGCTTCGGGCTTCCGATCGCCACCTGCCTCGTCATGGGCAACATCATCGGCGGCGGCATCTTCCTGCTCCCGGCCTCCGTCGCCCCGTTCGGCACCATCAGCCTCGTCGCCTTCGCGGTGCTGACCGCCGGGGCCATCGCCCTCGCGCTGGTCTTCGGCCGGCTCGCCGAGCGCGACCCGCGCACCGGCGGCCCGTACGTCTACGCCCGCGCCGCCTTCGGCGACTTCGCGGGCTTCCTGGCCGCCTGGTCGTACTGGATCACCACATGGGTGAGCAACGCGGCCCTCGCCGTCGCCGCCGTCGGCTATCTCGACGTCCTCGTCCCCGTCAACGACCACAAGTGGACCGCCTGCCTGGCCGCGCTCGTCCTGCAACTGCTGCCCGCCCTCGCGAACTTCGCGGGCACCCGGTACGTCGGGGCCGTCCAGCTGGTCGCCACCGTACTGAAGTTCCTGCCGCTGCTGCTCGTCGCGGTCGGCGGCCTCTTCTTCTTCGACAGCGCCAACCTCGGGCCCTTCCAGGCGAGTGACGACAGCCCGACGGGAGCCGTCTCGGCCGCCGCCGCGATCCTGCTCTTCTCCTACCTGGGCGTCGAGTCGGCCGCCGTCAGCGCCGGCGAGGTCCGCGACCCGCGCCGCAACGTCGGGCGCGCCACCATCCTCGGCACCCTCGGCGCCGCCCTCGTCTACCTGCTCGGCACGCTCGCCGTCTTCGGGACGGTCGCGCACGACAAGCTGGTCTCCTCCACCGCGCCGTTCTCGGACGCCGTCGACGTGATGTTCGGCGGCTCCTGGGGCGGCACCGCGGTCGCCGTCGCCGCGCTGATCTCGATGGTCGGCGCCCTCAACGGCTGGACGCTGCTGAGCGCCCAGACGCCGTACGCGGCCGCCCAGGACGGCCTGTTCCCGAGCGCGTTCGGCAGGAAGAAGCGCGGCGTGCCGACCGTCGGCGTCCTCGTCACCGTCGTCCTCGCCTCGCTCCTGACCATCTACAACTACACGGCGGGCTCCGCCGGCGTCTTCGAGTCGCTGGTCCTGATCACCACGTTCACGGCGACCGTGCCCTACCTCCTCGCCACCGCCGCGCAGATCTACTTCCTGGTCTCCGGACAGCGCGAGCGCGTCCACCGGGGCCGCCTGGTGCGGGACGGAATCCTGGCGGGCATCGCGTTCGCGTTCTCCATGTGGCTGGTCGCGGGCTCCGGCTACGCGGCCGTCTACCAGGGCGTGCTGTTCCTCTTCGTGGGGGTGCTCGTCTACGCGTGGATGGCGGCCCGCAAGCAGCGGGCCGCCACCGTGAACCACTGAGCGGGTTACCTCGCCAGCGGCGCGACGACCCAGCGGCGTGTCTTGAACATGCCGTCCTGCGAGCCGATCTCGATCAGCTTGCGGGCGGCGGGATACGCCTCGTTGCCCTCCATCTCGTAGCCGACCTCGAACGTGCCGGGGACGTCGCTGACGCGCGGCGCGCGCGCCGCCGCGGCCGCGGCGTGCTCCGGGTCGTCGGCGGTGACCGTCGCGAGCTCGGCGAGCAGCTTGCGCTGCGCCGCGTCGAGCGCCTTGCGCGGGTCGCGCTCCAGCGGCGCCGCCGTGGCCCTGCCGCCCTTGGGCTGCGGCGGAGAGACCTCGGTGCTCGGCTCGCGCATGATGCCGGTGGCCCGGCGGGTGGCGATCTGCGCCTGGACGGCCGTGCCGTCGTTGTCGAGACCGACGCGGATCAGGCCGAGCCCCGGCGTGATGACGGGCACGCCGTCGAAGACCTGCCGGAACGTGACGTGTGTCTGCAACGAGACCGGGCGCCCGATCTCGGCGCCGTCCTTCGTCCCGGAGTTCTGCATCAGGTCGTGCACGCTGTCGACGACCAGCTCGGCGCCCTCGGCGTACCGCTCGGCGATCGCGCGGGCCGCCTCGATCGCCCGCTCCGTGGGCAACTGCTGGGTGTTGCGGTGGTTGGGCTCGGCGAGCCTGACCCAGCGGACGCCCTGCGGGCCGGTGGAGACGATGCGGTCCCCGGAGGTCGCGTTGAGCACGCCGAGCTGGTCGACCTGCACCTCCTGCAGCGCCGCCGACGGGAAGTCGGCCAGCTGCCCGAGCTTGCCGAGCTCGGCGCTCGGGTCACGGGGCGCCAGCTGGACGATCTGCTGCTGCCCGGGGAGCTGGGTGAGCAGCTCCCTGACGCCGTCGCGCGCGTAGTACCAGCGCCACGCGTACCAGTTGTCCGGCACGTGCTCACGGAAGAACTTCTGCTCGGTGTTGAGCCGGTTGATGGCATCGGCCTGCGTGGTGCCGACCGCGGCGACCGAGGGCGCCTGCCCGGGGTAGATGTCCCAGCTCGCGTTGAGCCACGCGTCGCAGTACGTCTGCCCGGACCGCCACTTCTCCCAGAACTTCTTGCCGTAGTCCGGACTGTCGATGCTGACGGTCTCGAACCCGAAGATCATCCGGAAGCCGATGTTGGGCCCGGCCCAGGTGCGGATAGGCGAGTGCCCACCGGTGACTTTGAGCGAGTCACAGGTGGACCAGAAGACATAGTTCGCCTTCTCGTTGCCGAGCGCCATCCGGTTGGAGACGGCGTCGCTGCGCCCGTCCCAGGCGGCGCCGAGCGGCGCGAAGAACACGCCGTTGCCGTCCATGCCCCCGTGACCGGAGTGGTACACGGCGACGACGGCGTCCATGCCGTACCGGTCCTGCCAGTTGTCGTACGTCTCCTCGTACGCCCACACCTGCGCGCCGCCGTCGGCGAACCAGAAGTTGCGGTCGTAGAACTGCTGGAGGTACGCCAGCCAGCCGGTGGCGTCACCATGAGTGTGGTAGAGCGGCGACTGGTTGACGAACTTCTGGATGCTGAAGGCACCCCACCAGCCGAAGGTCGAGTCCCGGTCACCCGCCGCTCCGGGCTTCTCCGGCTCGAGTGGAGACGGACCGTGGTCCGAGTAGTTGATGCGCATGGCCATACCCCCTGAGAGGATCTCCTCGCTGACGTGCGCGAGGGGGCCTCAAAGTGTCACCGTGGACGGTCCTTGCACAGTTGTCATTCCGGCCATAGGCCCCCTGCCACGGGGCCGTTCCCGCACCTCAACGGCCCCTGTGGCGCGGCAGCCCACACAACGTGTTCGTATCGCCCGACGCGCACCTGCACCCACCGCTCGAACACCCCTCGCACGTCCGACGCACCCCACACGGCCCGTTCTCGTCCCGGGCTCCGGCAATGAGAACGTGGATCTTCCGGCACGAGGTACGCGAGCAGGGACTGGAGGTGCGGGTGCTGGTGGCCGGCGCCGGATATGGCCGCGGCGTCCCCTTCCGGCTCGTGCCGCAGGACCGCGGCTGGTCCTACGTCCCGGCCGACGAGGCCAAGGGGGTCGCCCGGCCATCGACCGCCGAGCCGCCGCACGGGCCCGACGACGGCGGCCCGGGGCCGCGCACCCGGCCGCGCCACCGCAGCCTGCCCCGACCGTTGCCCGACCTCGTTGCGCGCGAGCTCGAACGCGGCCTGGGGCCGGCCGGCACTCAGAGCCTGCGCAGGCTCTCACCAGTGCACGGCGGTGAAGTCCACAGGGCGGGGCCGCAGCGTCGCCGTTCTGGCCGTCAACGCCCGTATGCGCCGCGCCATTTCGGCGGCGGGCAGGTGCTTGCGGTCGCCGTGTCCGGGCAGCAGCCACGTGAAGCGGAGCCGTTCGGCCGTGCGGGCCAACGAGGAGGCCAGTTCCTCGATGGAGTACCACGTCACGCTCTCGGCCACCTCGACGTCACCCGTCGACCGCGACCAGTAGAAGCTGTCCCCGCTGAAGCAGTACCGCTCGTCGGCGACGTACAGGACGCTGCCCTTGGTATGGCCGGGCAGCGGGTGGGCGGTGACGCCGTCGGCGACCTCGACGGCGTCCGTGCCGCGCAGGACGCGGTCGGCGTCGGGCGATGCGTCCAGGTCGCCCTCGTGGATCCACAGCCGGGCCCCGAAGCGGTCCGCGTACCTGCGGCCGTGCGCCGCGTGGTCCCGGTGGGTGAGGAGCACGTCGGTGACGGGCCCGATCGCCTCGTACCGCGCGGCCAGCGACGCGCTCCAGCGGGGTGTGTCCACCATCAGCAGGTTCCCCGCGGGGCGGCGCAGCAGATAGGCGTTGGCACCCGCGGTGTGCGGGGAGTTGTGCCCGCAGAACAGGACGGTGTCGTCCACGGGCAGGGGGAAGGGGTCGCGCGTCTCGTCCAGGCGCCCGGAGGCGGGCCGGATGGAGCGGGTGTGGCAGGCGAACGCGGCGGCGTACAGCAGGCGTTCCTCCGCGGCGTCGCGGGGCTGACGCACGACCTCCGAACGGAGCCCGACCTCGTGGACCAGGTCGGGCGCGAGCTGCCGGGCGACGTCGCAGTTGGTGCAGCGGTCGTCCACGGACCAGCCGGTGGTCAAGGGCAGGGGGAGGGGGTCGTTCACGTCGGTCTCGCCTTCTGCGGGGGGCTCTCGTCTCCCCCTAGGGGTAACCCGGGCCCGGTCAGAAGGAGAAGGGGGGCCGGCACTTGTTTCTGGGGGGTGGGGGGTCTCTGAGAGACACGTACGTACGATATGAGGTGCACATGTCAATGAGTCTTCGCGGGTAGCGTGAGCTGCTCAGAAGCCCTGTACCCGGGAACCCGGACGTGCGTCGCCATTTCTTGTCTGTTGCAATCGCCGTCAGTGCGAGTGCCGGACTGCTGCTGACGGGTCACAGCTCGGGTGGTAGTGACGGCGACGCATCCGGCAAGGTTGTTGCGACTCCAAGGACGATCATGACGCGTACCACCCCGCCGCGACCGGTGGACGTCGAGGCACAGTTCCCCGAACTGGCCGGCCACCGAACGATGTGCACGCGGCTCCACCCGCGTCCCGGAACACCGAAGCCGACTGACAGTTCAATCGGCGGCCCCCTCCTGTGGCCTGCACACGAGCCGTGGCCGATCTGCCAAGAGCCGCATGTGCGAGACAAAGGGCGGCGCGTTGATGACGTACATCAGGAACGTTCCATCCTGCATGAGGCATGGCGGCGCCATCCCGAGACGGGACCTTCGACGGAGGATCTGGCCGCACTGTCGTCGCTGCGGCAGGAGTATCGCGTCCCAGGCATGGAGGAGACCGACCAGACCCCCCTCCTCCCGTTGGCCCAACTGTTCGCCAAGGACGTCCCCGGCCTCATGCCCCCCGATGGTTGTGATCTCCTTCAGGTGCTGTGGTGCCCGTTCGACGCGCATGGCACCCCACGCACTCCGGGCATTCAACTGCGGTGGCGGGACTCGGGCGAGTGCGGCGAGGTGCTCGAGACGTATCCGGTTCCTGAGGTCGTCGGCAGCGAGGGGTATGTGCCCGAGCCCTGCACGGTGGCGCCTGAGAGGGTGACGGAGCACGAATATCAAGAGCTCCTGAGCGAGAACCTGCAATATCGAATTGAGCAATGGGAAGAAGAGCGAGAGGAAGAGGCTGAGGAATCCGGCGACGAGGACGATGTCGTCACCTATCACCATGACCTTTCCATTGCACCAGGGTGGAAGGTCGGGGGCCATGCCTCATGGGGAGTGACCGGACCATTCGAAGACGTCTGCTCTTGTGGCGCCCCCGTGCGGCTCTTGTTGACCATCGCCAGTTACGAATGGGACGGCGGTACGCGTAGCTGGGTCCCCTTGGAAGACCGTGATCTCATCGCTGTGGCGGACGCAAACATCCCTACGCGTGTGACCGTGGGGCGAGGTGGTTCCTTGAATGTCTTCGTGTGTGCTGCAGACGTGTCCCACGGGCACAAACTCAGTTTGCAATGATGGTCGACTACATCGGGGGCAAGCACTGTCCGTGGTGCTCCGCCCGCGTCACGGCCGTAGAAAGTGAATAGATGTCCTACTTTATGCGCGACGTCATGGGGGAAGATATTGGTGATCCCAGTGAGGCGCAAATCCGAGAAATCGTAGCGAGCTTGGCAACGGTGGCGGATGAAGAACACCCGGACGTATCGCTGCAGCATGAGTCGGAATGGTGCCTCAGCGTCTTCGCCGACCGGACGCTGTGGTGGGAGAACGTCGAGGATTCATCGATCGCCGCTCGTCGCATCACACTCGAGTCCTGGGATGAGGTAATCGCTACCCTCCTCAAGCTTTCCCGAGGAGACATTGAGGGAGTGGGCCGGCTCGACTGGCAGGAGTGACGGTGAGCGTCACGTCTATGGACGTGACCTCTAGGGCTCAGATCTCGTTGCGTGACTTCGCCACCGCCTCTGGAGCGTGAGCGAGGACAGCTGAACTCGCAGCGCACAGCTTGGATCACGTTCCTCTGGGCCGCCGACGCTCTCATGGACGCTGCCCGGACGGTGCGGCGTACCGGCGTACAGGTGTGCCGTGCGCCAGGGAAGGTCCCCCCCCCGCGGCTCCCACCCCGCACTGCGAGACCGGGAGATCCAGCAGCACATCTCCCGCGCGTCGCGCGCCCGGGGAGCCCCGCTGCGCCTCACGGGGCATGGAGGCGACCACGCCGTCGTGCCGCCCGCCTCCTACATCCATGCCCTGCTGCGCCGCAATCCCGCACTGGCGCTCCGGCATGCGGCCGGGTTCAAAGCGCAACGGCGCTGGCCGCTGGGCGCGACCGCCCGCGTGCTGCTGAGGGGCGGCTCCTATCCGGACTGGCTGAACACGGCAAGGGGCAGGCAGGCTCCGCGAAGCCGCGCTTCCCCTGCCCCAATGCGAGACGTGGGGGCCGCGGCCGACACTTCCGGAGTGGGCGAGCACACAGGCCGCCGACCAGTTCGCCACATTGCTGCGCTCCGCCGCCGAGCAGACGGTCCCGCTGGCTGGATCCACCAGATGCGGACACGGTGCTGGATGCCTGCCTGTCCGTACGCTCCCACCAGGCGGGTCACTCCTGGTCCTACAGACCCCTGCTGGCCGCTGCGATGGGGGGCTTGGTGCCCGAACACCTCCTGTTGGGGCTGCGACGAGCTCTGCTCAGCCCCGGCCTTCAGACTGGCGGCGGTGCCGAGTTGGAAAACACCCTGGGCGTTGAGGCGTGGCTGCGCGACGTGGCCGCCCACCCCGTACCCGCCTATCTCACCCTCACCCCACGCCATCCGTACCAGGAGCCTACCCTTGACGAACGGGCCCCCATTCATCGTGTGGCACACACAACGTGTTCGTATCGCCCGCCCCGCACCTGCGTCCCCGGCTCGAACACCTCCCGCATGTGGGCCGGCCCTCGCGCGGCCCGTTTCACCCAGGGGCCTTCGACGGCGGACCCGTCGTTTCCACCGGGCGGGCCGTAGCGGGGCCCGTCGCGCGAATCAGCCACAGAGTGGCCGCCAGGCAGAGGGCCGAGGCCGCACCGAGCAGGAGGGGGACCGCTCGCACGCCCGACCATTCGATGGCCTTGCCGAGTACGGGTCCCGCGGCGACGCCGCCCACCATGGACGCGGCGATCACCAGCGCGCCGGCCCGTGCGGCCTGCGGCGCGGCCCGGTTCAGCCACGGCAGCGCGGTGGGGAAGATCGGGGCGATGAAGAGGCCGACTCCCGCGTAGGCGTAGGGGGCGACGTCCGGTATCGCGGCGAGCAGCAGACAGAGGGTCATGCCGGCGCAGGAGACGGTGATGATCGTCTGGGCGGAGACCTTCAGGGCCAGCGGGGCCACCAGGAACCGGCCCACCGTCATCATCAGCCAGTACACCGAGGTGGCGGTGGCGGCGAATCCGGCGCTGTAGCCGACGGTCTCCAAATGTGTGGGCTCCCAGCCGCCCACGCCCGCTTCGATGGCCACGTGCAGGACGTACAGGGCGACGAACATGGTGAGGAGGGCGGCCAGGCTGCGGGTGCGGACCGCGGTACGCGGTCTCGCCGCGGAGGGTTCCTCCGGGGGCGGGGGCGTGTCGCGGATCCCCTTCAGGCACAGCAGGAGCGGCAGGTTCAGCGCGGCGAAGACGAGGAAGACCGTGGTGTACTCGTCCGCGCCCGCGGCGGCGATCACGACGGGGCCGAGGATGGCGCCCACGCCGAAGTGGGCGTTGAGGATGTTGAGCATGGCCGTCGACCGGTGGCCGAAGCCGGTGGCGAAGAGCTGGTTCAGTCCGTAGTCCACGCCGCCGAAGCCGAGCCCCGCGAGCAGCGCCGCGACCAGGGCGAAGGGCCAGTCGGGGGCGAGCGCGAAGCCGACCGCGCCAAGTGCCATGAGGAGGTAGGAACTTCCCAGCAGGACGCGGTTGCCGACACGGCCGTACAGGCGGTCGAAGACCAGGACGCCCGCGACACCGCCGACGAAGTGCGCGCTCAGGCCGAGACCGGCGCCGGACGGCGAGAGGGCGTACTCGTCACGCAGGGCCGGGATGGCCGGTCCGTAGAGGGCCTGCAGCGCGCCGATCAGGACGAAGCCGACGCAGGACGCCACGACGGCCGCCCCCGTGAACGCAAGGGGGCCACTGTCGGCCGAGGCCGTGGACGGGCCCGCTTGTGTTGCGCTGTCGGTCACGCGGACTCCAGGTGTCGGCGCACGATTTCGTGGGCGTAGGCCATGATCGTTCCCTGTGGGCTGATGCCGGTCGCTCCGGGCAGCACGCCGGCGTCGCACACGTGCAGGTTGGTGAAACCGTGCGGTCTGCCGCGGTCGTCGCAGACGCCGCCGCGCTCCGGGCGGGCCATGCGGCAGCCGGCCATGCCGTGGACGGACACGAGTTCCCAGTCGGCGGGGCGCACGTGCGCCGCGTACGCCTCGACGTCGTCCCGGGTGCGCAGGGCGCCGACGCCGCTCGTGGGCGGGATCAGCTCGGTGGCCCCGGCGGCCAGGAGGAGGTGGGCGGTGCGCCGGAACGCGAGGCGCAGCGCGTGGTGGTCGGCGCCCGTCATACGGTGCCGGAGGAACGGCGTACCGCCGACGCCCGTGGTCATCGCCACCGTGCCGTGCAGACGTACCTGCGTGGTGTACGTGGCCAGGTGGGCCCGCGCGTCGAGGCAGGCGTCGACCAGCCGGGGGTCGCGGCCGGCGAGCGCGGCGCCGAGGCTGCCCGCCGTCTGGTTGGCGGGCATGATCAGGATGCCGAGGTCCGAGAACTCCTGGACCTGTGCGGTGAAGATCGTGCCGTGCTGGGCGTCGACGGGCCGGGGGAAGCGGGCGATGGTGCGCAGGTTGACGTGCAGGGCCATGTCCCGCCCCGCGCGCCGTCGTTGGATGCCGCTACGGCGGAGCAGTGCGGGTGAGCCGGTGGCGCCCGCGGCCAGGAAGACGGTGCGGGGGCGGTAGCGCAGGCGCCGCCCGTCGGGCCCGGTCGCCTCGACGGTCCGTACGGCGCCGCGCTCGTGGGTGAGGCGGTCGACCCGCGTGTGGGGGCTGATGACGGCGCCCAGCGCCTCCGCGCGCGGGAGGTAGGACGCGGCCATGCTCTGTTTCGCGCCGCTGGGGCATCCGGTCGCGCACTGGTTGCGGTGCAGACAGCCGGTCACGACGCGCTGAGGGTGCTGCCAGCGCCACCCCTGGGACGACGCGGCCTCGGCCAGGAGGCGGGAGTCGGCGTTGCCGTCGCCGTGCTCCTGGACGATCATGCCGAGCCGGGTGCTGATCTCCGCGAAGTGCCCGCCCAGGGACGGGGTGCGGTATCCGTCGTAGCCGGTCCAGGCGGCCCAGCGGTCGAGCAGCGCCGCGGAGGGCTCCCAGAGCAGACCGCCGTTGATGACCGTGGTGCCTCCGACGCAGCGCCCTTCGGCGAAGGCGATCGGCGGGGCACCAAGGATGGGTGTGGCCCCTCCGTTGCGGTACAGCCGCCGCATCGACGCGGCGGGCGATGCGGCGACCAGCTCCCGGGTGGTGACACGCGGCCCTTCCTCCAGAACCGTCACCGACCGGCCGGCCAGGGCCAGTTCCAGGGCGGCGACGCTGCCGCCGGCGCCGGAGCCGATCACCAGCGCGTCGCACTCGGTCACGGGCACTCCTCCGGAACGGTTGAGCAGCCTGGTCACGACGCCTCTCCCTTCCGCCGGTAGGGAACGCCGCCGTCGGATGCGGCATCGCGTGCGCCGTCGAGCGCTCCATAGAGGGCGAGAGCGGTCGTCGCCCGCAGCAGCTGGGCGTACCCGGGCGCGCGCCGCAGCCGTGTCATGCCCTCACGGACGACTTCCGGTGGCGCGTTCCGGGGCCGTCTGCGCGTGACGGCGTAGAAGGCGACGGGGAACGAACGCAGAGCCAGCGCGACCAAGTGCCGGTGGACGGCCGGCATCCGGGCCACGGTGTGGCGGGTGTGCCGGACCGCGAGGGCGCGGGCCTCCGCCGGCCGGATTGCCGCGTACTCCGCGGCCCAGCAGGCGGGCAGGCCGGAGGCGGTCAGGACGTCGGTGTGGCTCACTTGCCGACCTTTTCCTTGAGCAGGGTGGTGACCAACCGGGTGGCGCCCCGGGCCAGTACATCGTCGAGGGCCTTGAGGAACATGTCCGCCTCGTCGTCCGCGGTCACCAGCGGCGGGGACACGACCAGGGCGATGGCACGGTTGGACCCGAAGAACGTCAGGACGTCGTGGTCGCGGTAGAGGGCGCCGACCACGGCGCCTGTCAGCAGCTTCTCCATCGCCTGCGGGTCCCGGGCCAGGGGGATGGGCAGGGCGGAACGCAGCCGGTCGGGGAGCCGGAAACCGGGATCGAGGAAGACACCGTGCAGGGCGCCCCGGCCGTCGACCCTCTTGACGAGCTTCGGATGGCGGGCAGCGATGTCGCGCAGGCCCTCGCCGAGCCGCCGTCCCAGGGCGCGGGCCCGCCCGGGGAAGTCCTCCTCCACGGCGATGTTGACAGCCTCCAGGGCCGTGGCCGTCTCCTCGCCGAATCCGTAGTACGTGGTGCTGTGCAGGGTGGCGTCGGAGAGGTTGTCGTAGGCGGCGCGGAAGACCGGCTCCCGGCTGATGTAGCCCGAGATGGAGGCCTTGCCGCCGCCGAAGGACTTCGACGTGGTGACGATGTCGGGGACGAGGCCCGGGTGGTGCATGAAGTGGAAGAGCTCCCCGGTCTTGCCCCAGCCCGTGTAGACCTCGTCGAAGATGAGCACGATGTCGCGCTCGGTGCACAGCCGCCGCACCTCCCGGAGGAACTCCGGTGAGCATTCACGCAGGCTGGAGGCGCTGAACGGCTCGATGATCACCGCGTACACGTCCGAGTCCCCCGCGCTCCCCGTGTGCCGCTCCAGGGCGAGCCTGAAGGAGTCGAGGTCGTCGTAGCGGAAGGAGTCGGCGCCCGGGATTCGCGGGTAGGGGAAGTGGATCTCGGGGGAGGCCGTGAGGGTGCCCGCGCCGAGCAGCTTGCCGTGGAAGGAGATGTCGGTGTGCAGGATCGTGCCCCGCCGGCCGCGGTGGTACTTGTACGCCAGCTTCACGGCCCCTTCCACGGCTTCCGCCCCGGAGTTGGGGAAGTAGCTGATGCTGAGGTCGCCCGGGAGCAGCTCGGCCAGGTTGTGGCCGAGGGCCGCGACGTACGGCGAGAGGTAGTTCTTGTGCACTTCCATGCGGCGGGCGTCCTGGAAGCGGCGTCTTGCGGCGAGGATGCGGGGGTGGTTGTGGCCGTGGTTGAGCACGCCCACCCCGCCGGTGAAGTCCAGGACGCGGCGTCCGTCCCGGAGGTGGATCCACGCACCCTGCGCGTGGTCGACGAGGTCGCGGCCGAAGCCGAAGGAGCCGATGAGGGAGACCTGGCTGCGGCTGACATGCCCGCGGTACAGCTCGTGCACCCGGTCGGAGGTCATGTTCTCGCAGTCGTCCAGCGTGAGGAGTTCAGACATCGGCGCTCCCGGCGGCGTCGGAGGAGGAGCGGGCCGGTGCCCCGGCGCGGTCGCCGATCAGCCGTCCGGCCCGGCGCCCGTCCCGGACGGCGTAGTTGGTGCCGCGGTCCTCGGGGAAGACCTGGGCCATGCCCGCGAGGTAGAGGCCGGGGACGGCGGAGTCCACCGGCGGCATGACGCGGCTGTAGTGGGGCGTGATGACCGGCTGGGCGTAGGGGGCACGCCAGACGTGGTAGCGCCGGACCCACTCGCGGCGGAAGTCGGGGAACATGCGCTGGATGTGCGGCAGGCTGTGGTCGAAGACCTCTTCGTCGCTCATGCGGTAGAGCTCGGCGTCGGTCGGCAGGTACTTGGACAGGTAGACCACGTGCCGGCCCTCGTAGCGTTCGGGCCGGTCGAGGTTGGTGTGCTCGATGACTCCCACGTAGGGGAAGTCGGGGTCGTTGACGTTCAGCCAGTACGTGTCGGACAGCTTCCTGTCGTTCTCGAGGACCAGGCAGACGTTGCCGAGGTAGTCGACGGCGTCCCAGCGACGGCGGGTCTCCGGCACGGCGGGGTGGTCCGCCGTGCCGTGCCGCAGCAGCCCGGCCGCGATCTGTGGCGCCGCGGTGACGAGGACCTGGCGGGCGGGGTGGAAGCCCTCGGCGGTGGCGACGCCGGTGACTCCCCGCTCGTCCGAGTGGACGGCCTCGGCGGCCTGGCCGGTGACGATCTCCACGCCCAGGGACGTGAGGCGCTCGTGCAACGCGGTCAGCAGCGCCTCGCAGCCGCCCTTGATGTAGTAGAGCGTTTCCCGGCCGGACTTGGTGCGGCTGCCACCGCGCAGGTGGAGCTTGGTCCACATCCAGGTGGCACCGACCTGGTCGGCGTATTTGCCGAACTTCCCTTCCAGCAGGGGGCGCCAGACCACCTCGTACACCCGTCGGCCGCCGAGGGAGATCAGCCACTCACGGGCGGTCCGTGCCTCCAGCTCGCGCCAGTGGCGGACGCGGCGGGCGCGCAGCGCCAGCAGTCCGAGGCGGATGCGGTCCACGAACGGCAAGGGGGCGAACCGCAGCAGGTCCAGCGGGGCCGAGAGCCGGTAGACCGAGTTGGCGAAGTAGACACCGGTACGGGTCTCGTGCGCCTCGACCAGGTGGGAGATGCCCAACTGCTCGCACAGGCGCAGCATTTCGCCGTCCGAGGCGAACCAGTGGTGGTAGAAGCGTTCCAGCCTGGTGTTGCCGACGGCGAAGCTCGCGGCCAGGCCGCCGATGGAGTCCTCGCTCTCGATGACACGGCAGCGCATCCCCTGCGCGGCCAGTTCCAGAGCCGCCGAAAGGCCGGTGAAGCCCGCGCCGATGATGACGACGTCCACGGGAGCCGGCGCGTGCCCGCTGCCCTGTTCCATCTGGGTGTTCATGGTGCGCAGCCCTCCACGACCGGGACCGGACAAGAAGCACGGGTGAACTGTTCTTCGATGATGTAGTCGGGGCGGTTCTGCACCTGGCGGAGCACGGCGTGCAGATACTCGCCGAGCACCCCGAGAGCGAGCGCTTGGATGGCGAAGCCGCAGGAGCGGGTCAGTGGCCCCGGCGTCCTTCGGACCGAGGAGAGGGCGAGACCGCCGACGAGCGCGGAGACTCCCGCGTAACTGGTCACGCGCAGCGGTGCGACGGAGCCCGCGAGCATGCCGCGCCGGGACAGGGCGAGCATTTTGCGCAGGGTGTACTTCGACTCGCCGGCGAACCGGGGGTCGCGGTCGTACTCGATGCTCGTCTCCGGGTGGCCGAACCAGCTGATGGCGCCCCGCAGGAACAGGTTCCTGTCGTCCAGGTCGGCCAGACCGCGCACCACGGCGCGGTCCAGCAGGCGGAAGTCGCCCGTGTCCAGGGCGAGCGGGTGGTCGGACAGCGCGTTGAGGAGCCGGTAGAAGACGTAGGCGCTGGCCTTCTTGAAGGCGGTCTCGCCCGCGCGCCGACGGCGTTTGGCGGAGACCACGGCCCACCCGTCCCGCCAGAGGCCGACCATCTCCGGTATGAGTTCGGGCGGGTCCTGCAGATCCGCGTCGATGACGACCACCGCGTCCCCGCCGGCGGACCGCAGACCGGCCAGACAGGCCGCCTGGTGGCCGAAGTTCCGGCTCAGCCTGATGGCGCGGACGCGATCGTCCTGCTGGGCGAGGGACAACAGAATCTTCCAGGTGTCGTCCGCGCTGCCGTCGTCGACGTAGACGATCTCGGTGTGGCCGGCGTCGAGCTTGTCTGCCGCGGCGCTCAGCCGTTCGTGCGTGTGCAGAAGCACTTCTGCTTCGTTGTAGCAGGGGACGACGATGCTGATCATCGGGTCGTCGCCATCCGGTGCCACTTCTGGTTGTCGCCGCCGTTGCAGCTCCACTGCTGAAGGTGTGCGCCGTTCCAGGTGCCCCACTCGGCGACGTCCAGGCACTTCTCGCTGTGCCGCGCGGCGAGGTGGACGTAGTCGCTGGTGTCGGACTCCTGCACCTTCCACTGCTGGGACGTCGAGCCGTCGCAGGCGTTCTGCACCGCCCGCGCGCCGTCGGCGGTGGAGGCGTCGCTCACGTCGAGACACTTGCCGCTGTGGCGGGCCATGATCTGGACGTAACCGGTGCCAAGCTCCTTGAGCCAGAAGTGCTGGTTGACCTCACCGCCGCAGTTCCACTGACTGACGGGGGTGCCGTCCTTCGTCTCGAAGCCGGTGACATCGGCGCACTTGCCGCTGTTGCGGGCGGACAGCGCCTCCCACTTCGCGTCGAGGCCGGTCACGGTGCCGGCGGCGGTGTCGATGGTGAGCTCGGGGGAGTAGCCCATGGTCATGGTGGTGCTGGTGGGGAACTCCAGCGGCAGCCATACGTACTGCGACTCGTTGACCTTGCCGCCCCACGCGCCGGCCCAGCGGTCGCCCATGTACATGTAGCTGGTCCCCTTCTTGCCCTGGATCGGCAACACGAAGGTGGTCTGGCTGCGGTACGTCGTGGAGTCACCGACGTCCTTGAGGCCGCTCCATTCGCCGGTGATGCTGTCGGCGGTGGCGTACTTCTGCTGGTTGGGCGGCCAGCCCGTGGAGCCGGAGGTGAGCAGGAAGTAGACCCCGTCGCGCTTGAACATCGCGGGCGCCTCCCGCGACTGCCCGGCCCAGAGTTTCTGCACCTGGGCGTCGATCCCGGTGTAGTCGGCCGTGAGGCGGTAGATGTGCAGGTCGGTGTTCTCGTTGGCGGCGGAGATCATGTAGCCCGTGCCGTCGGTGTCGACGAAGGCGGTGATGTCACGGGACATGTGGCCCTCGGGCCGGAAGCTCCCCTTCCAGGCGTAGTCCCCGTCGACGGTGTCCGACACGGCCACGGCGGCGCGGGCCTCGCCGTAGTCGGTGGGGCTGGCCTCCTTGTGCATCCACAGCACGAACTTGCCGGTCGACTTGTTGTAAATCACCTTCGGCCGCTCGATGTTGGCACCCGCCAGCTCCGGATCGCTCTTCTCGGTCAGCACGTGGTTGCGGAACTCCCACGTCTTCAGATCGGTGGAGCGGTACGCGGATACGTACCGGAAGCTGTTGTCGGTGTTCCGGTTCTCGCCGAACCAGTAGTAGTGGTTCTCCACCTTGAACACGCCGCCGCCGTGGGCGTTCACGGGCTCGCCGTTCGGATCGGTGAACTGCGTTCCGTTGGGGATGGTGGCCGGATCCGCCCGGGCGGTCCCCGCGACGGCCGACAGGGAGAGCAGGAGGGCGACAACGGCGGAGAGTACGGCCGCCGTTGTGGATAACTTCAGTCGCATGGCGCGATACCTCGCATGGGGGGTCGACGGTCTGGGAGAGCCGACGTTTACGTAAACATCGCCTACTCATGTTTACGTAAACACGAGCGGTTGGCGGAAAGTCTGCGAGAACTCGGCTGCTGGGTCAAGGAGTTGAACGAATCTTTCGCTCGGCGTGCCCGCCCGTGATTCTCTGCCCGGACGGCCGGGAGGCGGGCGGCACGGGCGTAGCGTGGAGACGTGGCGGCCGCCGCCCCCTCGGGTGACGGCGGCCGCCCGGAGCAAGAGGAGAGACGAGTTCTCGTCGGACTCTCGCGCACCGTCCTCCATGGGGACGCGGGAGTTCCCTCAGGAGGGCGCGGGCTGGAGCCGTGTTGTCGGCGGTGCGGCTCCAGCCGCACATGGGGCATCCGGGCGCCGCTGTACCGCGTGCGGGCAGGCAGCTGGGATGCCGGTGTTGTCACGGAGCTTCATCCCAACTCCGCTTCCGAGGTTGGCGAATGGCGGCGCTTGATCGGAAGTTGCTCTCTCCGCGCATCCTGGAGAAGCCCCCGCGCAACGCCCGCGCCCGCCGTCCCCCAGTGGTGTCCGGTGGCGTCTCCGTGGCGGTATCGCGTCCTTCGCGCCGCCGGTGTGACATAACGTTCGCAGTTCAATGTCTTTGGTGAGGAGCGGAGTTGCCCATGCACAGCGCAGGTGATCGGATCGACACCTCGACGGCACATTCGGCGCGGGTGTACGACTACATCCTGGGGGGCAAGGACCACTACCTTGTCGATGTCGAGGCGGGCGACGCCATGTGCCGGCACTGGCCGGCGCTGCCCGTGCACATGCTGGAGAACCGGCGGTTCATGCACCGCGCCGGGCGGTTCCTCGCCCAGGAACAGGGGGTCAGGCAGTTCCTCGACATCGGCACCGGCCTGCCGACCGCCCCCAACCTGCACGAGGTGGTGCAGGGCGTGGCGCCGGAGTCCCGCGTGGTCTACGTCGACAACGACCCGATCGTCCTGGCCCACGCCCGCGCCCTGCTGCAGAGCTCGCCGGAGGGGGCGACCGCCTACGTCGACGCCGACATGCACGACCCGGACGCCATCCTGGAGAGTCCCGAGTTCCGTGACTTGATAGATCTGGACGAGCCGGTCGGCCTGATGATCATCGGCATACTGCACTTCATCCTGCCGCCGGACGACCGGAGCCTCGTGCGGCGTCTGCTGGAGCCGCTCCCGTCGGGCAGCTTCCTGGCCATGACGATCGGCACCGCCGACTTCGCGCCCGAGGAAGTCGGCCGGGTCGCCGAGGAGTACGAGCAGCAGGGCATGCCCATGGTGCTCCGCGACCTCCCGACCGCCACCTCCTTGTTCGACGGCCTGGACCTGCTGGCCCCGGGCGTCACCCAGGTGCACAAGTGGCGCCCGGGCCCTCTCCAGGACGGCATCGACGACGGTGCCATCGCGATGTACGGGGCGGTGGCCCGGAAGCCCTGACGGGGCGGATCGCCACGGGCTTCGACCCTTCTGAAAGGGTTCACGCGTGACTCCGCGTGTGACCTATGCTCGGCCCATGCTGGCCAGGTGGGGGTCCTTCGTCGTGCTCGTATGTGCTGTTGTCGCGCTGGCCTGGGGGGTGGCAGACGCGATCGACGCAGCCGACTGCACGCCAGGGAAACGGTACTGCGCGACGGAGTCGGGAAAAGGAGAGCATGAGGGCAGGAGCATCCTCCTCATGACCGGCGGCTTCGTGGCTCTGTTTCCGGGAATCCTCCTCGCCCTGCGGGGCCGGGACTGGCGTCCTCTGCTGGGCCTGCCCTCGGGCGCGCTCATCGGTAGCTGGGTCGCCTTGTCGATCGACCAGGAACGGGGCATCTGGATCTTCACGGGCGCCCTCGTGCTCATCTCCGCCGTCCTCGTCATCCCGCTGAGTCGTCTGGTCACCGAGTGGGCGAGGGTGAGCGCACCGGCAGCCTGAAGTCGTCCCGGAAAGGGTGTTCGCGACGCTGCCGCCGCCCCACGCGCCCCCTTTTCACCCGGAGTGTGATCGGATGGTGGCAACGGAACTTCCGATCACGGATCCGCACTGAAGGGAAACGCAATCGTGGCTACCACGCGCTCCGCGCACACGGTCTGGGAAGGCTCTCTGACGGAGGGCTCGGGCACCGTCACCTTCGACTCCTCCGGCATCGGGGAGCAGCCGGTGTCCTGGCCGTCGCGCGCCGAGGAGGCGAACGGCAAGACCAGCCCCGAGGAGCTGATCGCCGCCGCGCACTCCAGCTGCTTCTCCATGGCGCTGTCGCACGGCCTGACCGGTGCGGGCACCCCGCCCAGCCGCCTCACCACCTCCGCCGACGTGACCTTCCAGCCCGGCACCGGCATCACCGGCATCCACCTCACCGTCGAGGGCACCGTGCCGGGTCTCGACGAGGACGCCTTCGTCGCGGCCGCCGAGGACGCCAAGGCCAACTGCCCGGTGAGTCAGGCCCTGTCGGGCACGACCATCACGCTTTCGGCCAAGCTGGCCTGACCCGGCCCCTGTTGACCGTGCCGTCACCCTTGCCGGGGTGGCGGCATTGTCACGTGCGGCATTGACAAGAATCCGCTCAAGTTTTGTGATGGGGAACGGAGTAGACCTGGAAACGGGGGACGTGAGCTCGCGGCGGAAGGGACTGGACCATGGCACGTGCGGTCGGGATCGATCTCGGGACGACGAACTCAGTGGTGGCCGTGCTGGAGGGCGGTGAGCCCACCGTCGTCGCCAACGCGGAGGGCGCACGCACCACACCCTCCGTCGTCGCCTTCGCGAAGAACGGCGACGTCCTTGTGGGCGAGGTCGCCAAGCGGCAGGCGGTCACCAACGTGGAGCGCACCGCGCGCTCCGTCAAACGCCACATGGGCGACAGCGGCTGGCGGTTCCCGGAGAGCGGCTCCGTGGACAACACCCGCTACACCGCGCAGGAACTCTCCGCGCGCGTCCTGCAGAAACTCAAGCGCGACGCCGAGTCGTACCTGGGGGAGGACGTCACCGACGCGGTGGTCACCGTGCCCGCGTACTTCGACGACACCCAGCGCCAGGCCACCAAGGAGGCCGGCGAGATTGCCGGGCTCAACGTCCTGCGCATCATCAACGAACCGACGGCGGCGGCCCTCGCCTACGGCCTCGACAAGGGCGACGACCAGACCGTCCTCGTCTTCGACCTCGGCGGCGGCACCTTCGACGTCTCGCTCCTGGAGATGGGCGAGGGCGTCATCGAGGTGAAGGCCACCAACGGCGACACACAGCTCGGCGGCGACGACTGGGACCAGCGGATCGTCGAATACCTGGTGCG
The DNA here is from genome assembly GCF_040683555.1 of Streptomyces sp. NPDC093510. Taxonomy (NCBI): domain Bacteria; kingdom Bacillati; phylum Actinomycetota; class Actinomycetes; order Kitasatosporales; family Streptomycetaceae; genus Streptomyces; species Streptomyces sp. NPDC093510. The sequence goes on along the minus strand of NZ_JBFBEE010000014.1, from coordinate 139,257 downwards.
TCAGTTCAAGAACGGGCACGGCGTCGACCTCGGCAAGGACAAGATGGCGCTCCAGCGCCTGCGCGAGGGCGCCGAGAAGGCGAAGATCGAGCTGTCCTCGTCGAGCGAGACGGACATCAACCTGCCCTACATCACGGCCTCGTCGGAAGGCCCGCTGCACCTCGCCGAGAAGCTGACGCGCGCACAGTTCCAGGAGCTCACCGCGGACCTGCTCGACCGCTGCAAGGAGCCCTTCCACCAGGCGGTCAAGGACGCGGGCGTCAAACTCTCCGCCGTGGACCACGTGATCCTGGTGGGCGGCTCCACACGGATGCCCGCGGTGACGGATCTCGTCAGGGAACTCACCGGCAAGGACCCGCACAAGGGCGTCAACCCCGACGAGGTGGTCGCGCTCGGTGCGGCCCTGCAGGCCGGGGTGATCCGCGGGGACGTCAAGGACGTGCTCCTGCTCGATGTGACACCGCTGTCCCTCGGCATCGAGACCAAGGGCGGCATCATGACCAAGCTCATCGAGCGCAATACCACGATTCCCACCCGCCGTTCGGAGACCTTCTCGACCGCCGAGGACAACCAGCCCTCGGTCGGCATCCAGGTCTTCCAGGGCGAGCGGGAGATCGCCGCGTACAACAAGAAGCTCGGCGTCTTCGACCTGACCGGCCTGCCGCCCGCGCCCCGGGGCGTCCCGAAGATCGAGGTCACCTTCGACATCGACGCCAACGGCATCATGCACGTCTCGGCGAAGGACGAGGCCACAGGCCGCGAACAGCGCATGACCGTGACGGGCGGCTCCGCGCTGCCCAAGGACGACATCAACCGCATGGTGCGGGAGGCGGAGGAGCACGCCGAGGAGGACCGCAAACGCCGCGAGGCGGCGGAGACCCGCAACCAGGCCGAGCAGCTCGTCTACCAGACGGAGCGGTTCCTGAGCGACAACGGGGAGCGGGTGCCCGCGGACACGAAGGCCGAAGTGGAGGCCGCCGCAGCCGAGTTGAAGGACGCCCTCAAGAACCGGCCCGACGACACCACGGCCCTGCGCACCGGCGCGGAGAAGCTGGCCACGGTCAGCCAGAAGATGGGCCAGGCGATGTACGCGGCTCCCGGCGAGGGCGCCCAGGAACCGAAGGGCCCGGAGGCCACCGGCGAGGAGAGCGTCGTCGACGCCGAGATCGTGGACGAGGACGACCAGAAGAAGGACGGCACCCCTTAGGCGACACGGCGGCCTGAAGGTGGCGCGGGAGCGGGTGGGCTCAAGACCCCGTCCGCTCCCAGCCCCGCCGGTCCGGCCGCGCGCTCAGCCGCTTCGGGTCCCGGCCGCGGTAGACCACGTACGGACGGAACAGGTACTGGAGCGGGGCGCTGAACATGTGCACCAGCCGGGTGAACGGCACCAGGGCGAACAGCACCATGCCGACCACCGCGTGGATCTCGTACAGCAGCGGCACGCCCGTCATGCGGTCGATGTCGGGCTGGAGCGTGAACAGGCTGCGCGCCCAAGGGGCGATGGAATCGCGGTAGTTGTAGCCGTCGCCGGACGCGTGCGTCAGCTTGGCCACCATGCCGAGCACGATCGCCGCGAACAGCACCAGGTACATCAGCTTGTCGTTGGCGGTCGTGGCGCGGAACACCGGCGTGTTGGTCCGCCGCCGGTAGAGCAGCAGCAGGATGCCGAGGACGAGGAGCACACCGGCCGCCGTGCCGCCGTACAGCGAGAACAGGTGGTACGTGTGTTCGCTGACGCCCGCCTTCTCGGTCCACGACTCCGGCAGGAACAGCCCGACCAGATGGCCCATGAGCACGAAGAGGATGCCGTAGTGGAACATCGGCGAGGCGATGTTCAGGAGCTTCGACTCGTAGACCTGGGAGGAGCGGGTCGTCCAGCCGAACTTGTCGTAGCGGTAGCGCCAGAGGGTGCCCGCGACGAGCAGGACGACGGCGAGGTAGGGGAGCACGCCCCACAGCAGCGTCTTCATGAGGTGGGCTCCCCGATGAGTGCGAAGGGCTGGAGCCCGACGTCCTCGCGCGGCGGTCCGGAGCGGGCGAGAGCGAGCGCCTCCGCGCGGTCCTTCGGCGAGGGGCCGGGCAGTGTCGCGCACACCGCCTCGACGACGGACGCGTACGGGGTGCCGTGGTCGGCGAGCGCGATGCGCAGCAGCTCCAGGCCGCTGCGGTGCTCCTCCAGGAGGACGGGGCCGGCGTGCGCCGAGAACTCCAGGACCGCGGGCAGGAAGTCCGGCAGCTCCTCGCCGCTGAACTCCATGCCGTGCTCGCGGTAGACCTCCTTGAAGCGGACCAGGGCCATGCCGCGCCGCCGGGTGTCGCCCTCGCGCCACCAGCTCAGATACAGGCTGTGGCGGTTCTTGAAGTCGAAGACCTGGACATAGTGCGCGGCGAGCTCGCGGGGCTCGGCGGCCGTGGCGTACTCCAGGAAGCCGTGCAGGCCCGCGGGCGCGGCCTCCCGCAGCAGCGGAAGCCGTGCGCCGAACTCGTCGTCAGGGTAGGCCAGGCAGAGTGCCGCCGCCTGGTACAGCACCGCGTGCCGGGTCACGTCTCGTCCTCCTTGGGCGCATGGGCCTTCTCCACCGCGCTGGGCTGCTCGTCGGTGGTCTGCCGGGCCCGCAGCGTGTGGAAGTTCTCGATGGTGACGAGCGGCAGCTGCCTGCGGCCCGAGTCCTGGCCGAACGGGCCGTCGCCGCCCATTCCGGGGCCGCCCTCGTAGTCGAGGCTGCAGGAGTCCGAGGCCGCGGGCAGCGTGGACTCCTCCAGGCGCTGGGCGTCCGCGACCGCCGCGGTCGGGATGACGTAGCGGTCCTCGTACTTCGCGATGGCGAGCAGCCGGTACATCTCCTCGATCTCCGGGCCCGACATGCCCACCGCCGCCGCGGTCGAACTGTCGGGCGTGTCACCGAGGTTGATGGCCCGCATGTGGGCCCGCATCGCCGCCAGCTTCTCCAGCGAGGACCGCACGGGCCCCACGTCCCCGGCGGTGAAGATCTCCGCGAGGTATTCGAGGGGGATGCGCAGCGTGTCGATGGCGCCGAAGAGATTGCCCAGGTCCTCGCCGTCGTGGCCGGTCTCCGCCAGCGCGTCCACCACCGGGGAGAGCGGCGGGATGTACCAGACCATCGGCATGGTGCGGTACTCCGGGTGCAGCGGGAGCGCCACCTTGTACTTGCTGATCAGCGCGTGCACGGGGGAGCGGCGTGCCGCCTCGATCCAGTCGTACGAGATGCCGTCCCGCTCCGCCGCACGCCGCACCTCGGGATCCTCGGGATCGAGGAAGACATCCAACTGGGCGTCGTAGAGCTTCTTTTCGTCGGGCTCGGTGGCCGCCGCCGTCACCTTGTCGGCGTCGTAGAGGATCACGCCGAGGTAGCGCAGCCGGCCCACGCACGTCTCCGAGCAGACGGTCGGCAGGCCCACCTCGACGCGTGGATAGCAGAGCGTGCACTTCTCGGCCTTGCCGGTGCGGTGGTTGAAGTAGACCTTCTTGTACGGACAGCCGGTCACGCACTTGCGCCAGCCCCGGCAGTGGTCCTGGTCGACGAGGACGATGCCGTCCTCCGACCGCTTGTACATCGCGCCGGACGGACAGGACGCCACGCACGACGGGTTGAGGCAGTGCTCGCAGATGCGGGGCAGATAGAACATGAAGGTCTGCTCGAAGGTGAACTTCACCTTGTCCGCGACCTGTTGCCGGGTCTTGGCGACCATCGGGTCGAGGTCGCCGTGCTCGGTGGCGCCGCCGAGGTTGTCGTCCCAGTTCGACGACCACTCGATCTTCATGGGCTTGCCGCTGATCAGCGAGCGGGGTTCGGCCACCGGGTAGTCGTCGCCCAGCGGGGCGTCAGTGAGGTTCCGGTACTCGTACGTCCAGGGCTCGTAGTAGTCCTTGATCTCTGGGAGCTTGGGGTTGGAGAAGATCTCCAGGAGCGACTTGATCCGCCCGCCGTTCTTCAGCTTCAGGGCGCCGCGCCTGTTCAGCTCCCAGCCGCCGCGCCACTTCTCCTGGTCCTCGTAGCGACGCGGATAGCCCTGGCCGGGGCGGGTCTCGACGTTGTTGAACCAGACGTACTCCATGCCGTCGCGGTTGGTCCACGCCTGCTTGCAGGTGACGGAGCAGGTGTGGCACCCGATGCACTTGTCGAGGTTCATCACCATCGCGATCTGGGCCATACAGCGTCCGATGGTGCCTTCGGCACGGGGCATGTCAGTACTCCACATCCTGCGAGCGGCGGCGGATGACCGTCACCTCGTCGCGCTGATTGCCCGTGGGGCCCAGGTAGTTGAACGCCCACGACAACTGGGCGTAGCCGCCGATGAGATGGGACGGCTTGAGGATGAGGCGGGTCAGCGAGTTGTGGATGCCGCCGCGCTTGCCGGTGGTCTCCGCCTTGGGGACGTTCACGGTGCGTTCCTGCGCGTGGTGCATGTAGACCGTGCCGGCCGGCATGCGGTGCGAGACGATCGCGCGCGCCACCACCACGCCGTTCCGGTTGACGGCTTCGATCCAGTCGTTGTCCTTCACGCCGATCGCGTCCGCGTCCTGCGGCGCCATCCAGATGCACTGACCGCCGCGCGAGAGGGACAGCATGAAGAGGTTGTCCTGGTACTCGGAGTGGATCGACCACTTGTTGTGCGGCGTGAGGTAACGGACCGTCACCTCCCGTTCGCCGTCCGGCCCGAGCCGTGGCTCACCGAAGAGACGGTTCATGTCCAGCGGCGGCCGGTAGACGGGCATCGCCTCGCCCAGCTCGTGCATCCAGTCGTGGTCGATGAAGAAGTGCTGGCGCCCCGTGAGCGTGTGCCACGGCTTCAGATGCTCGGTGTTGAGCGTGAACGCCGTGTACCTGCGCCCGCCGGACTCGCTGCCGCTCCACTCCGGTGACGTGATCACCGGCACGGGCGCGGCCTGCGTGTCGGCGTACGTGATGCGCTTGCCCTCGTGCTCGGCGGCCAAATGCGCCATCTCCTGGCCGGTGCGCGCCTCCAGGGTGTGGAAGCCCTGCGTGGCGAGGCGGCCGTTCGTCGTGCCGGACAGCGCCAGGATGGTGTTCGCGGCCTTCACCGCGGTGTCCAGGGCGGGGCGGCCGTCCGCGGGCCCGCCGCGCACGACGCCGTTGCGTTCGCGCAGCTCGTCGACCTCCTGGTCGGGGTGGAAGGTGATGCCCTTCACGGGCAGCCCGAGCGTCTCCGCGAGCGGGCCGAGCGCGGCGAACTTCGCGCCGATCGCGGTGTAGTCGCGCTCCACGACCGCCAGGTTCGGCATCGTTCTGCCCGGCACCGGCTCGCACTCGCCCTTGCGCCAGTCCAGGACGACCCCGCCGGGCTGCGCGGTCTCGCCCGGCGTGTCGTGCTGGAGCGCGGTGGCGACGACGTCCTTGCGCACGCCCAGGTGGTCCACCGCCAGCTCGCTGAGCCGGTCGGCGATGGCGCGGAACGTGTCGAAGTCGGTGCGGGCCTGCCAGGGCGGGTCGACGGCCGGGGTGAAGGAGTGCACGTAGGGGTGCATGTCCGTGGTCGACAGGTCGTGCTTCTCGTACCAGGTGGCGGCGGGCAGTACGACGTCGGAGAGCAGCGTTGACGACGTCTGCCGGAAGTCGAGGGAGACGAGCAGGTCGAGCTTCCCCTCGGGCGCCTCGTCGCGCCAGGTGACCGTGGAGGGACGCTGGTCCGGGTCCGCCTCGTCGGCCCGCAGGGACGAGTGCGTGCCGAGCAGGTGCTTGGTGAAGTACTCGGCGCCCTTCGCGGACGAGCCGAGCAGATTGGCGCGCCACAGGGTCAGGACGCGCGGCCAGTTCTCGGGGGCGTCGGGGTCCTCGCAGGCGAACTTGAGTGTGCCCGCCCTGAGTTCGGCCACCACGTTCGCCACCGGGTCGCCCGCGGTCTCGCCCAGGTCGAGGGAGTTGCGGTCGAACGTCGGATACGACGGCATCCAGCCGGTACGGGCGGACAGGGCGAGGCAGTCGGCGCCCGTCATCCCGGCGAACCTGCCCTCGCCCAGCGGTGAGGCGAGCACGTCCGCCGCGAACTTGTCGTAACGCCACTGATCGGTGTTGAGGAACCAGTACGCGGTGCCGATCATCTGCCGCGGCGGCCTGCTCCAGTCGTTGGCGCTCGCGAGGGTCGCCCAGCCGGTGTTCGGGCGGCACTTCTCCTGGCCGACGTAGTGCGCCCAGCCGCCGCCGTTGCGGCCCTGGCAGCCGGTGAGCTGGAGCAGCGCGAGGAAGGACCGGTAGATCGTCTCGGAGTGGAACCAGTGGTTCGTCCCGGCGCCCATGAGGATCATGCAGCGGCCCCGCGACTTCTCGGCCGTCGCGGCGAACTCCCGCGCGATTTTCACGCACTTGGCGGCGGGGACGGAGGTGTGGGCCTCCTGCCAGGCGGGTGTACCGGGCTGGGAGGCGTCCTCGTACGACGTGGGCCACGTGCCCGGCAGTCCCTCGCGCCCGACGCCGTACTGCGCGAGCAGTAGATCGAAGACCGTGGTGACCAGCGGCCCGTCCTGCCCGCCGAGCCGGGTGGCGGGCACCCCGCGCCGCACGACCTCGCCGCGGCCCTGCCCGTGCGTGCCGCCCTCGGTGTCGAAACGGGGCAGCAGCACCTCGACGCCCGCCGCGACCGCCGAGCCCTGGAGGGTCAGGAGCGGCTTGATGTCGCCGAGCTCCAGATTCCACTTGCCCTTGCCGGAGTCGGTCCAGCGGAAGCCCAGCGAGCCGTTCGGGACGGCGGGCCGCCCGGTGTTCTCGTCGAGCACGGCCGTCTTCCAGTCGCCGCCCTCGCCGTCCCCCGTGTCCTGGCCGAGGTCGGTGGCGCGCAGGAACTTCGAGGGCACATACGCGCCGTCGCGCTCGGTGAGCGTCACCAGGAAGGGAAGGTCGGTGAACCTTCGGACGTAGTCGGTGAAGAAGTCCGTCGACCGCTCGACGAAGAACTCCTTGAGGATCACCTGCCCCATCGCGATGGCCAGCGCCCCGTCCGTGCCGGGGTGCGGGTGCAGCCACTCGTCGGCGAACTTGGCGTTGTCGGCGTAGTCGGGCGCCACCACGACGACCTTCTGGCCGCGGTAGCGGGCCTCGGCCATCCAGTGCGCGTCGGGCGTCCGCGTCACGGGGACGTTCGAGCCCCACATCATCAGATACGCGGCGTCCCACCAGTCACCCGACTCCGGTACGTCGGTCTGGTCGCCGAAGACCTGCGGCGAGGCGACCGGCAGGTCCGCGTACCAGTCGTAGAAGGAGAGCATCGGCGCGCCGATCAGCGACATGAACCGGGCGCCGGCCGCGTGCGACACCATCGACATCGCCGGGATGGGCGAGAAGCCCGCGACACGGTCGGGGCCGTGCGTCTTGATGGTGTGCACGTGCGCGGCCGCGATGATCTCGACGGCCTCGTCCCAGGACGCCCGCACCAACCCGCCCTTACCGCGCGCCTGTTGATACGTCCGGCGGCGCTCGGGATCGCCCTGGATGTCCGCCCACGCCAGCACCGGGTCCCGCAGGCGCGCCTTCGCCTCCCGGTACATCTCCAGGAGGACGCCGCGCAGATACGGGTAGCGGACGCGCGTGGGGGAGTACGTGTACCAGGAGAACGCGGCGCCCCGCGGGCAGCCGCGCGGCTCGTACTCGGGCCGGTCGGGGCCGACGCTCGGATAGTCCGTGGCCTGCGTCTCCCACGTGATGATGCCGTCCTTGACGTACACCTTCCAGCGGCACGAGCCGGTGCAGTTCACGCCGTGCGTGGAGTTCACGACCTTGTCGTGGCTCCAGCGGTCCCGGTAGAAGGCGTCCGCGTCCCGGCCGCCGGTCAGCCGGACGCTGTGCAGGTCGGGGGCGGCGGTGCCGCGCCGGAAGAACTTCCCCGCCCGCAGCAGGGCGGCGGCGGGCTCGGTCGTCTCTGTCACCGTGCAGCTCCCTAGGTGTGCCTCCCACCGAACGTAGGCGCGGGAACCGCGTGGCACCTTTCGGCTGCCGCCGTACGGGTTGCGGGGCGGCCCGCGCGGCATTACCCGTGACGTAATCGACCGGTCGGCGCGGGCGCGACAGAGTGCTGTCACCGGGTCCGGTCCGGCGCACTCCGGACCGGACCCGGCACCTCGAACCGTCCCCCTGGGAGGCATCCGCCATGGCCACGTCCACGTACCCGCTCGCCACGCTCGCCCGCACCACCGACCCGACGGCGATGCTGCGCCGCTTCCTCGCCCTGGACGCCGTCGTGACCGCCGGCAACGGCATCGCGTACGCCGCCGCCTCCGGCCCCCTCGGCGACTTCCTCGGCGTCGACTCCGGGCTGCTCCTCGGCCTCGGTGTCTTCCTCACCCTGTTCGGGGCGGGCGTCGGCTACCTCGCCTCGCGCAAGAGCCCGCCGAAGGCCGCCGTGCAGGCGGTCGTCGAGGCCAACGCCGTCTGGGCGCTCGCCAGTGTCGTCGCCCTCGTCGCCTGGCTCTCGCCCAGCACGGCCGGAGCGGTGTGGATCCCGCTCCAGGCCGTGACCGTGGGCGGCTTCGCCGCGCTGCAGTACGCGGCGCTGCGGGCGCTGAAGGTCCGTCGCTAGGAGACGTACTCCTGGAGGTACTTGGACGTCGCCGGGTCGGCCGGGAGCAGAGTCTCGATGGCCAGCTCGGCGACCGTCACGTCCATCGGCGTGTTGAACGTCGAGATCGAGGAGATGAAGGACAGGACGTGTCCGTCGTGCTCGATCCGCAGCGGCAGCGCGAAATAGGGCACCTCCGCCCCCGCCTCGAAGGCGTCCACCCCTGGATCCGCCACCGGATACGCCGCCACCTCCTCGTACACCGCCCGCAGCGCGTCCGAGCGCTGCAGCGCGATCTGCCGCTCCATCTGATGCAGCAGATGCCCCCGCCACTCGCGCAGATTGCGGATCCGCGGGGCCAGGCCCTCCGGGTGTAGCGTCAGCCGCATCGCGTTCAGGGGCGGCGCGAGCAGATGGTCCGGGATGCCGCCGAGCATCATCGTGATGCCGCGGTTGGCCGCGACCACGTCGTACCTCGCGTCGACGACCAGGGCCGGATAGGGCTCGTAGCCTGCCAGCAGCTGTTCGAGTCCCTCGCGCAAGGTGCCCATGGCCGGGTCGTCCAGCGAGGTCTCCCGGAAGCGGGGCGCGTAACCTGCCGCGAGGAGAAGGGAGTTGCGGTCCCGCACCGGCACGTCGAGATGGTCGGCGATGCGCAGCAGGAACTCCTCGCTCGGGCGCGACCTGCCCGTCTCGACGAAGCTGATGTGCCGCGCGGAGGAGTCGGCGCGCAGCGCCAGCTCCAGCTGGCTCACCCGGCGCCGCTCGCGCCAGCCGCGCAGCAGCGGCCCCACTCCGGAGGCGCGCCCGCCCGTGTTGTCGGTGGTCCCCTTGGCCTTGCCTCTGGTGCTCCCCTTGACGGGCGCGGCGGTTGTCATACGTAGACGGTAATCGAAAGACTTTGTGGCAGGGTGAGCCCAAGACCGACCTTCCCGGAAGGAGCGTGGCCATGACCCCCGAACCGCTCTCGCAGAAGGAGATCGAGGACCGCCTCACCGAGCTGCCCGGCTGGTCCCTCAGCGGTGACAGGATCACCCGCTCCTACCGGCTCGGCTCGCACTTCGCGGCCACCGGCATGGTCGTCCACATCGCGCGGACCCAGGAGGAGCTCGGCCACCACTCCGAGCTGACCCTCGGCTACAACACCGTAACCCTCGCCGTGAACACACACAGCGCGGGCGGCGCTGTCACCGAACTCGACTTCGAACTGGCCCGCAGGGTCCATGATTTGGCGCCCGCACACGGGGCGGGATGACCGCTGATGCTGGATTACAGCAAGGAGGCCGACCGGTACGACGCCTCGCGCGGCGGTGAACCCCGCGCAGCGGCCGCCGCCGATGCGGTCCTCGGCCTGCTGCCCGCCGACACCCGCACGCTCCTCGACGTCGCCTGCGGAACCGGCCTGGTCACCCGGTGTCTCGCCGCGCGGCCGGGACTGCGGGTGACCGGGGTGGACGCCGCGTACCGCATGGCCCGGATGGCGGCGGGCCGGGTGCCGGGCACCGTCGTCCTCGGCGACAGCCGCCAACTTCCCTTCCCCGACGAGTCGTTCGACGCGGTCAGCACCGTGTGGCTGCTGCACCTGCTGTCCGGGCCCGAGGAGACGGCGTCCGTCGTCGCCGAGTGCGCGAGGGTGCTGCGGCCCGGCGGCGTCTACGTCACCACCGTGGACAAGGCCGCCTCGCACGACGTGCGCAGCGACATCGACGCCGTGCTCGCGCCGCGCCCCGTGCGGCTCGCGGTCGACCGTGTCGAGGCCGTCGACGCGTACGCCGCCGAGCACGGTCTCGCGCCGGCGGGGCGGGCGCGGTTCCGCGGCCACGGGCAGGGCCGCTCGCCCCGCTCCACGGTCGACGATCTGCGGCGCGGCTGGTTCACATCGATCCCGCCCGACGGCCCGCTGGCCGCGAAGCTCGCCGCCCGGCTCGCGGACCTCCCGGACCAGGAGGCCCCACGCCCCGACCCCCAGTTCAGCCTGAACGCCTACCGGAAACGGGACTGAACGTGACCCGGCCTCGGGACTGAAAGCGACCCGGCCTCGGGACTGAACGCGCGACCCGGACCCGCCCGGGACGGCTCTCGTCCCGCCCATTTTTGCCATACCGGCAATGTCACTCGTCGAGAACCGGGAATCGGGCGCAGGCTGGTCGTGTCCCCCCACGAGGGCAGCGAACCGGAAGGCGGCACAGACAATGGGGCATCACCAAGGGCACGGCGGGGGCCACGGCCACGGCCACGGGCACGATCACGACGGTGACATGGACTGGTCGGCCATGGGCGTCATGCTGGAGCGCTACGCCCGCGTCGCCGCACCGATGTACGGCGAGGTGGCGGCCTGGCTCAGCCGCTGGGTACCGGAGCCCGGCACCGTCGTCGACGTCGGCAGCGGCCCCGGCGCCGTCTCCTTCCTGCTGGCCGAGGCGTTCCCCAAAGCGCGGATCGTCGCGGCCGACCCCGAGGAGGCACTCCTGCGGCGGGCCCGCGACCGCGCCACGGACGAAGGCCTGACCGACCGCTTCGACACCGTCCGCGCCACGCTCCCCGACGCCATCGACGACGTGCCCGAAGCCGACCTCCTGTGGCTGTGCAAGTCCCTGCACCACGTCGGCGACCAGGGCGCCGCCCTCGCCGCCCTCGCCGGCCGGCTGGCACCCGGCGGCGCCGTCGCCCTCCTGGAAGGCGGCCTCAGCCCCCGCTACCTCCCCCGCGACATCGGCTTCGGCCGCCCCGGCCTCCTCTCCCGCCTGGAGGCGGCCGACGAGGAGTGGTTCGCCGGGATGCGCGACGGCCTCGACGGCTCGAAGGGTGCGACGGAGGACTGGCCGGCGCTGCTCACCGCCGCGGGCCTGCGGTACGAGGCCACCCGCAGCTTCCTCCTCGACCTGCCCGCCCCGCTCCCGGAGGACGCCCGCGCCCACGTGGTGCAGGAGTTCACCCGCCGACGCGAGATGCAGTCGGAACGCCTCGCCCCGGACGACATCGCCACCTTCGACCGCCTCCTGGACCCGAACGACCCACAGAGCCTGCACCGACGCCCGGACCTGTTCCTGCTGACGGCGCAGACGGTGCATGTGGCGGTCAAGGACGCGTAAGGGTGACGTTATGTCAACCGGCCTGCCCGGCAAGGCTGGTTGACGTACCTTTTGGGAAGCGCCGGGCGTCGGGGACCGGGGGAGCGAGCGAGGGGGCCGCCCGTGAACGAACTGATGCGGTGGGAGTCCGACGAGGGGCCCGTCGTGGTCGAGGTGGACACCAGGGATCCCGGGTTCAGGTCGGTGTCCCGGCGGGGTGAGGGCGGTGAGATCCACGACGTCGAGGGGCGCTTCGAGTCGGCGTTGAACAACGTGCGCGGCGCCGCGATGTCGGCGCTGCGGACCTTCCGCGACCGGGCCCTCGACCCCGAGACGATCGAGCTGGAGTTCGGCGTCAAGCTCAGTGCCGTGGCGGGCGCCGTCATCGCCAAGACGGCCGCGGAGGGGCACCTGACGGTGAAGCTCACCTGGTCGCGTCCCCTCCCGCCGGAGGGGGGCCGGCAGGACACGCAGGGCGAATAGTGACGGACATGCACTGGCGTGCCCGGATCGACACCGTGGGCGGCGCCACCCTGGGGGCGGGCGTCCTCGTCGACGACGCCCGCCTGATCACCTGCGCGCACGTCGTCGGGGGCCGGGACAGGGTCTCCGTGTCCCTGCCCGGCGTCGCCGACGCCCTCCCCGCGGCCGTGACGTGGACCGGCGGCTGGCGGTGCCAGGGCGACCGGGGCGACCTGGCCGTCGTCCGGCTGGACGAGCCGTTGCGGGTGCCGCCGTGCGAGTTCGCCCGGCTCGACGCGCTGCGCCCGCGCCAGGGACGTACCGCCCGCGAACTGCGTGCCCAGGGCTTCCCGCCCCACTTCGACAAGGACGGCACGCACGTCACGCTGCGCACCAGTGCGGACCGGCTGCTCGGCCAGGAGTGGCTGGAAGTCTACGTCGAGCACGCCCATCTGCGCCGGCTCGACGAGGGGTTCAGCGGAGCCGCGGTCTACTACCCGGACGGCGGGTCCGTCCGCGTCGTCGGCATCATCACGGACGCCGACCTCGGCGGCGACCAAGAGGGCACCATCGGCAAGATGCTGCCGCTCGACACCATCCGCGGCCACTGGGAGGAGATCGACGACCTCCTGCCCCTGGACTGGCTGGAGCCCGCCGCCCGCCGCGAACTGCGCACGCTGGTCCACGGAGCACCCCTCGACCAGAACGCCCTGCACCTGATGGTGCGGCAGCTCTGCCCGACGCTGCGCAGGGACCCGCCGGTCTTCCGGTCCGTGTGGCACGCCGTCCGCTACACCGCCGAGGTGGTCGTGGGCGACAGGGAAGTACGGGAGAGAGCGGTGGTGCGGCTGCTGCGCCGACTGGTCGGGGCCGGGACGGTGAGCGCGGACGCCGACGGCTGGCTGCGGCGGCACGGGCTGGAGAAGTACGACGACGAGGCGCCCCGCGGTGCCGCCCCGGGGCCGCCCGCCGCACCCACCGGCTCGATCGTGTTCCGGGCGGAGCCGATGACCCGCGGCGCGGGCTTCGACCTGTACGTGCGGACGGTGATCGGCGGCGTGGAGGTCGGCCGCGCGGGGCCCGTCAGGGTCCGCCGCCAGCAGCTGCGCGCCAAGACGGAGGCGCTCCTCGCCGGGCAGGTCGGCAAGGTCCACGGCTGCGACTGGATGCTGGAGGTCGTGGTGCCGCAGGGACTGATGAACGAACCGTTCGACGAGTGGCAGATCCGGGAGCCGGGCGTGGAGCGGCCCTGGCCCATGCGTACGGTGCCCGTCGTGGTCCGTGACCTGGGCCGGCTGAAGCCGGTGCGCGCCGCCGACCGGGCCGGGCGCCGCTGGGACACCGTGCGGGCCCGCGGCGAGACCCGGCCGCAGCGCGTGGAGTGCGGACTCCCGTACGACTTCTACGACTTCCGCGACTGGCTGGACGCCGACGACCAGCTGTGCGCCCTCGCGTACGCTTCGACCCCGGCCCGCGACTGGCTGGAGGCGGCCCTCGACACGGGTGTGCCGATCATGCTGTGGCGGCGACACGACTGCGGCAGCGCGGGGCACGCCCACTGCTCGCCCGAGAAGTTCCTCGACCGGATCACGGACGCGGTGGACACCCTGGACCCCCGCCAGTTGCCGTTCGAGGTCATGCGGCTGCGCAGGGAGGCCCGTTCCCCGGTCAGGAGGGACGCCGAGCACTGCGGGCACCGGCTGACCCTGTTCTGGGACAGTGCGCAGGGCGTGGCGGATCCGCCGCTGTCGGCACCTGGGGCGGGGAGGAGCTGAGATGGCCGAAGCGACCGACTGGCAGATCTTCCGGGGGAGCCGCGTCCCGCACGACGGCATCGACCGCCTCCCCGCCCCGCCGCCATGGCGCACCTTCACCGGCGGCCCGCCCCTGCCCACCCCGCCCGGCGACTCCGGCAATCCGCACGTGGCCGTGAGCTACCGGCCCGGCGAGGACGCCGTCCGCCAGGTCAACGCGGCCCTGTACCTGCGCAGGCCGCTCCTGGTCACCGGCGCCCCCGGCACCGGCAAGTCCTCTCTCGCGTACGCGGTGGCGCACGAACTGAACCTCGGCAAGGTCCTGCACTGGCCGATCACCAGCCGCGTCACCCTCCGCGACGGCCTCTACGAGTACGACCCGCTGACCCGTCTGTACGCCGCCGAACGCGCACGCGGGCGCGGAGCCGTGGCCGCCGACCGCCGGCGCGGGACGGCGGACGCGGGCGACGACATCGGCGGCTACCTGCGCCTCGGCCCCCTCGGCACGGCCCTCCTGCCGTACGAGCGCCCGCGCGTCCTCCTCGTCGACGAGATCGACAAGAGCGACATCGACCTGCCCAACGACCTCCTGACCGTCTTCGAGAAGGGGTGGTACGAGATCGTCGAACTGGCCCGGCGCGCGGACGCCACGGCCAGGGTCATGACGGCCGACAGCACCACCGACCGCGTGGAGATCCGCGACGGCACCGTCACCTGCCGCGCCTTCCCACTCGTCGTCATGACGAGCAACGGAGAGCGCGAGTTCCCGCCGGCGTTCCTGCGGCGCTGCGTGACCGTGAACCTGAAGCAGCCCGCGACCGTGGCGGAGCTGACCGCGATCGTCAAGGAGCACCTGGGCCCTGTGGTCGGCGACGCGGACGGTGAACTCCCCGCGGGCACCCGGGAGATCATCGACCGCTTCTTCGAGCGGCGCAGCGGCGGACTGCTCGCCAACGACCAGCTCCTGAACGCCATCTACATGTGCCACCACGCGGCGCTCAGCGAACACCCGGAGACCGTGCGGGAGTTGGCCGACCAGGTCATGCCGTTCCTGAGCGGCGAGGCGGCCGGCCCCGATGACGATTGACCGCCTCCGGGACACGCTCGACGCGCTCGGCCCGCCGGTCACTCCGCTGGAGCTCGCGGAGATGCTGTGGCTGGCGGAGCGGCTGCCTTCCGGGGCGGGGGCGGGTGCAGGCGAAGGCTCCGGTGGATCGGGGGACCGGGACGCCGTGAACGCGGAGGACGCGGAGGACGCGCTCATCCGGGCCGGACTCTCCGGACCGGGACGGGTGCCGCGGGCACGCGGCGGCCAGGAGGCCGGACCCTCTGCTTCCGGCGGCGCTAAGGGAGACCCGTCCCCGACCGAGGACTCGCCCCGAGCCGTCCTGCACGTCCCGCGCGGCGCCTCGCGGCCCGGCTCCGACGCCGATGAGGTCCTCGTCCCCGCCCCGCAGGCCCTCCACCACGAACTGGCGATCCAGCGGGCCCTGCGCCCGCTCAAGCGGCGCGTCCCCGACCGGCGCCGCCGCGTCCTGGACGAGGAGGCCACGGCCGCGCGCGCCGCCCGCCACCCCGGCCTGCGCCCATGGGTCCCCGTCCTGACCCCCGTCAGCGACCGCTTCCTGAGCCTCGCCCTGGTCGCCGACACGGGACCGGCGATGGCCGTGTGGCGCCCCCTCGTCCGCGAGCTGCGCGAGGCGCTGCAACGCACCGGCGCCTTCCGCGACGTGCGGCTCTGGCACCTCGCCGACCTCGGCTCGCGCGTCGGCGTCCGCTCCTCGCCCGGCGGCCCCGCGATGCCCCCGGGGGCCCTCGTGGACCCGACGGGCCGCCAGGTCACCCTCGTCCTCAGTGACTGCTCGGGCCCGCACTGGTGGGGCGGCCGCGCGGCCCCCGCCCTGTACCCGTGGGCGCGGCGCGGCCCCACCGCGATCCTGCAGCCGCTCCCCGAACGCCTCTGGCGCCGCACCGCCGCCCCCGCGGTCCCCGGCCGGGCGATCGCCTCCCGCGCGGGCGCCCCCAACACCGCGCTGCGCTTCACCCCGCACGACGGCCGCGCCGCGGCCGTAGCGGCGGACACGCTTCCCGTACCGGTCCTCGAACTGGCCCCCGAGTGGCTGGCCGACTGGGCGGGCCTGATCACCGCGTCGGGCGACCGCCGCCGGGACACGGCTGTCACGTACGTGAGCGCCGCACCGGCACCGCACCTCCAACCCCTCACCACCGAGGGCGACCTGCCGATCACCGAACGCATCCTGCGCTTCCAGTCGGTGGCGTCGCCCACGGCGGTGGACCTCGCGGCGCATGTCGCGCTGGCGGTGCCCGCGCTGCCGGTGATGCGGCTGATCCAGCAGCGGGTCACCCCGGGCTCGCGCCCCAGCGACCTGGCCGAGGTGCTGCTGAGCGGCCTCCTGGAGCCGGTCGGTACGGACAGCGGCCTGTACGACTTCGTGCCGGGCGCGCGGCACGCCCTGCTCGGCATGCTGCCCCGCGCGGAGTCGCTGGAGGTCGCCGAGCTGCTGACCCGGCTCGGCGAGGAGATCGAGGAGAAGGCGGGCTCGGCGAGCCGGGCGTTCCGTGCGGTCGTACGGGTGACGGAGGGGGCGGGGAGCCGGGCTCTCGGTCCGGCGGGCCAGCCCTTCGCGCTGGTCAGCGAGGAAGCGCTGGGGCTGCTGCGGGGACGGGTGGCGGAACAGGCGGGGGAGTCCGCTGCCACGGCTGACGCAACCGCGGAGGGCGGTGCGTCACCGGTCCGGGCCCTCGACCTGCCGGTGGTGGTGCCGAGGCAGGAGGTGTTCGTCGGCCGCACACGCGAACTGGACCACCTGAACCACGTGTGCGAGGCGGCGAGGCTCGGACCGGCGCCCCGGGCGGTCGTCCTGCACGGCGTCGAGGGAGTGGGGAAGACCGCCCTGGCGACGGAGTGGGCGACGAGAATGGCCGTGGACCACGGCCCGGTGTGGTGGATGCAGGCGGACTCACCCGCCTCGATCGTCCGAGGACTCGCGGAGCTCACGCGGGTCCTGAGGCCCGCCGTGCCGGAGTTCTTCGCCGGGGAGGGGCGCTGGGAGTGGGCTCTCCAGTGGCTGAGCGCGCACGAGGACTGGGTGCTGGTCCTCGACGACGTGCGCAACCCCGCCGATGTCCGTGTCCTGCTGTCCCGGTTCAGCGCGGGCGGTCACGTCCTGATCACCAGCCGCACGGCCACCGGCTGGGAGGGCATCGCCACACCGACCGAACTCGGCGTGCTCGAACTGGACGAAGCCGTCGAGTTGTTCACCCGGTACTGGGGCCGGGACGCGGAGGGGGCGGCGGCGCTCTGCGAGGATCTGGGCAGGCTGCCGCTCGCCGTGGAGCGGGCGGGCAAGTGCGTCGGATCGAACTGGGGCGTGGAGGACGAGGGCCAGGGCGTCGTCGTGGAGAGCAGGTGGCATGAGGCGGCCTACCTGTCCAGACGGGTCCGGCAGTTCCTCCGTTCGTCCGGTGACACGGTCACCCGCCAACTCCTTTCGAGTCTCGCCTGGTTGGCTCCTGACCCCGTACCCCGCGAGGTACTGACAGGGGGCGTGGATCCCTCCGAGACGGCCCGCGCCCTGGAGTTCCTGTCGGGCCGTGGCCTCGTGCGTCTCGGGGCGGACACGGTGTTGCTGCCCGCTTCGACCGCCTCCCTGGTCCGCCTCACCGTTCAGGGCGACCCGGATCGCGGCGAGGCCGCCCGGCAACGAGCCGTCGCCTGCATCGCGGACGCGCTGCCCGAGGACCCCGACGACCCCGCGACCTGGCCGTCGTGGTGGCGGCTCGTCCCGCACGTGGAGGAGCTGGCCGAGCACTCGTCGGACCGGGACGACATCCACGTGGTCACCACCATGCTCGCCGCCTACGTCCGATTCCTCGTAGGGCAGGGCCAGTTGCGGCGGGCCGTCGACGCCCTGGAGCGAGCTTTCGCGGCCCGGACGCGACACCCCGGCTCGAACGAGCCCCAGACGCTGGCGACGGCGGCCATGCTCGCGGCCGCGCTCCTGGAGGCGGGCGACCTGCGCCGGTCGATCGCCCTGTACGCGGACACCGTCGGCCTGCTGAGCATGGCGCGCGGGCCGGACGACCCGCACGTGCTGGAACTGCGTGCCGACCTGGCGGGCGCGTACCTGGCGACAGGCGCCACCTCGCGCGCCGTCAAGGAGATGGAGGCGGTCCGCCACCGCGCCGCCCGCGCCCTGGGCGAGGAGCATCCGTGCACCCTGACCCTGCGCATCAAGCTCGCGGGCGCGTATCTGACCGCGGAGCGCTGGGAGGAGGCGATCGAGACGTACACGGACACGCTGGCCGCCTGCCGGAGGGTGTGGGGCGACACGGCGCGGGGCACTCTCGCCCTGCGCGGCGGGCTGGCCCTGGCGTACGAGGCGGTGGGCCGGGAACAGGAGGCACTCGCCGAGTGGGAGCTCGTGGTGACCGGCTTCAGGACGTCCCTCGGCGCCGGGCACCCGGTGACGGTCCGGGCGCAGTCCGATCTCGCCGCGCGCTACTGGGCCGCCGGCATGTCGGTCAGGGCGATCGAGCTGTACGAGGCGGCGCTGGCCGGCAGCAGCAGCGCGCTGGGGGACACGCATCCGGAGACCATGACGCTGCGAGAGGGGCTCGCCCGCGTGAGCCTCGCGGAAGGGAACACGGACTGGGCCGTACCGATCCTGGAGCGGTCCCTGGGCCACCGGTACGTGGTGAGCGGCAGCGACCACCCGGACACCCTGGCGGTCGTCGGAAGTCTCGCGGCGGCCTACTCCCTCCAGGGCGCCTCGGGCGAGGCGAGCGCACTGTACGAGAGGCTCGGGCGGGCGCATGCCGGGGCCGGGCGATATCTGCGGGCGATGGAGATGTTCGGCGAGGCCGCCCGGTGTCTGGAGGAGCAGGGGCGCGTACCGGACGCGGTCGCGCTCCTACAGGACGCCCTGACCACCCTCTCGCCCACGCCGGGGATGCACAGCAGTGAACTCCACCCACTCAGGCGGCAGTTGGAACGCCTCCGCCGACCCTGAAAGGTGCGGCGGAGGCGCTCTGCCGGGTCGCCCCGCGAGGGCGCAGCAGGCTCAGGCCACGTCGAACGTCGCCGGGTCCGGGCCGATCCGCCGGTCCTCGTTCAGCGCGGAGATCGCCGCCATGTCCTCGGGGTCGAGCTCGAAGCCGAAGACGTCGATGTTCTCCTTGATCCGCGACGGCGTCACGGACTTGGGGATCACGACGTTGCCCAGCTGGATGTGCCAGCGCAGCACGACCTGCGCGGGGGAGCGCCCGTGCTTGCGGGCGATGGCGACGATCGCCGGAACCTCCAGGAGCCCCTTGCCCTGGCCGAGCGGCGACCACGCCTCGGTGGCGATGCCCTGCTCGGCGTGGTACTCACGGGTGGCGCGCTGCTGCAGGTGGGGGTGCAGCTCGATCTGGTTGACGGCGGGGATGATCGACGTCTCGCCGATCAGCCGCTCCAGGTGCTCGGGCAGGAAGTTCGAGACGCCGATGGACTTGGCGCGGCCGTCGGCGTGGATCTTCTCGAAGGCCTTGTACGTGTCGACGTACGCGTCCTTGGAGGGCAGCGGCCAGTGGATCAGGTACAGATCCACGTAGTCGAGGCCCAGCTTCTCCAGCGAGGTGTCGAAGGCCCGCAGTGTCGTGTCGTAGCCCTGGTCGGCGTTCCAGAGCTTCGTCGTGACGAACAGGTCCTCACGGGCCACGCCGGAAGCGGCGATCGCCTTGCCCGTGCCTTCTTCGTTGCCGTAGATGGCGGCGGTGTCGATGCTGCGGTACCCGGCCTCCAGCGCCGTCACGACGGCCGTCTCGGCCTCGTCGTCCGGAACCTGCCAGACGCCGAAACCGAGCTGCGGCATCTCGACGCCGTTGTTGAGGGTGATCGGGGGAACCTTGCTCACGAGCTCTCGGTCCTTAAGTCGTCGGGTGTTACGCCCATGGTCAACGATCAGCGGCAGTGCCGCATTCCTGGAGTGCCGCATTCCTGGAGTGCCGGATTCCTGGTCGGCCTGAGGCACCTATACGAACGCTACAAGCACACGGGCCACCTCGTGTCCCGGTGATCTGTTCCTGAAACCTCACTTCTTCCGGAAGCTCAGGAAGTCCCGCCGACCGGTGGGCTGCCCCAATGGAACTGCGCGTGCCCCGACACGCGGCACACCCCCGTCGCCGGGGTCGTCCTCATCGACGCCGAGCTCGACCACACCCTGGGTGTCGCCCGGCTGCGGTAAGCCCGCGACGGCGTCGAGATCCTCGCGACCGCTCCCGTGCGAAAGCCCCGCCCCACTACGTGTACCGCACGCACACGGCTGACTCGGGCGGTGGTGCCTGTCCGCCGGGGCGGCCGTATGCCGGGTAAGACGCAATGTCGGTAGGGCCCAATGTCAGGCAAGACCCTCGGGGACGGACGCGAGCAGGTCCTCGTACTGGACGAACAAGCGTGGGACAGGCGTCCCGGCCGGGGCGTGGGTGTCCGCCCCGGCGAGTGCGGTCCAGCAGGCGGCCGTCAGTCGGCGGGCGTGGGCCCCGGGCCAGGGCTGGGGGAGGAGCTCGGGGGGCAGGAGGGGGTCCGGTTCCATGGCGTGGGTGAAGGCCGCGGCGAGCTGGATGGCCATGGCCAACCGCTCGGGCCCGGTGGGGCCGTCCGGCTGCGTGAGCCGGTCGAGGTACACCTGGGCGAGGCCGGCGAGGCGGTCGTGGCGCGCGGCGATGTCGTCCAGGGGCCAGAGGGCGGCGGCCAGGCCGGGCGGGTGATCCAGACCCCCGATGCGCAGGTCGGTGCTGGTGAGGCAGGTGACCGCGTGGGCGACGTCGAGGTGGCGGGCCTGGGCTTCGACGAGTTCCCCGATGGGATTCGCGCTGACGTAGAGGCCGCTTTGGACCGGGGCCGCGCCGAGATGGCGCAAGGTGTCGCGGAGGGTGTCGCGGGAGGTCCTGCTCGACTCGGGGATGGCGAAGGCGAAGAGGTGCCAGACACCGTCCCAGGGCGCCAGCCCGTGGTCCTGGCGGTAGGCGTGGCGGACGTAGGCGACGTCGGGGGTGATCGAGCCGGTGAAGTCGGCGACCGCCTTCAACAGCGCCTTGCGTCCGCGGCCTTCGTGGGTGAAGCGGCCCTCGGCGACGAGCCGCTTGATGCAGAGGCGGACCTGTTGGTCGGTCATGCCCAGAAGGCCGGCGACGGCGTAGAGCTCACCGGAGTCGACGGTGCCGTCCTCGCGGACCAGGGCGTGGACGAGCAGCCGGGTGGGGACGGGCACGGGAGCGGTGCCGTCCGCGTCGGCGGCCTGCGTGTCCGTCGAGGTGTTCGGCTGCGTGTCCGTCGGGAGGTTCGGTTGCGTGCTCATCAAGCCTCCCGGCGGTTCGTCGAGACGGCCGGTGCGACGGGCCGGTGCATGGTCGTGACGGCGCCGAAGCCCATCAGGTCGCGCAGGTAGGGGGTCTTCTCGGTGCGTACGGCGACGAAGCCGTGCCGTTCGTACAGGGCGCGGGCGCGTGGGTTGACGTCGATGACGTCGAGGCGGACGCGCCGGCAGGAGTGATCGGCGGCCACGGCCGCGATCTCGCGCAGCAGGAGGCCGCCGATGCCTTTGCCGCGGTGTTCGGGGGCGACGGCGATGCCGTCCATCACGAGTTCGCTGTCGGCGGGCCGCCGTTCCATCAGGAGGAGAAGAGCAAGGCGGGGTAGTCCGCGCAAGGTCCCGTACGTGGACAGGACGTCGCCCGCGCCGCCTCCCGTCAGGCCGCGTTCGTCGAGTTGGTAGCCGGCCACCCCCGCCACCTCGCCGTCGACTACGGCGACCACGCCCCGGTCGTGGTGGAGATGAGCCGCGAGGAAGGCGCGGGCCTTGTCCGGCGGGTTGAGGGCGGCGCCGAGCTTCCGCCCGAAAGCCTCCCAGTACAGCGCGGCCACGCGCGTCTCGCTGCCTTCGGGTACGCCCCTGCGTATGTCCACCGGCTCCATCGGCTCCATCGGCTCCGTCGGCTCTATCGGCTTCATCGGCGTCCCTTCCGTGCGGCAGGGCGGGTGCCCGCTCTTGTGCTATCGACCCTACTACGCTCATTCTGCATACGAACGTATTGTGAAAGATAGTTTTCGGTTGAAGAGGGGGAGCGATGAGGCGACTGATGGCGCCGTTCGTGCGGCGCCGATGGCGTGTCCTCGCGTGGTCGCTGGTCGCCGTGCTGTTGGTGGGCGCGGGGGCGGGCGGCGTCGCGGTCTGGCAGAACACCTACGCGTTACGGGAGGAACGCATCACCGTGCGTCACGACGGGCGGCTGCTGGACGGCGTCCTGGCGCGCCCGCAGGACGGCGACGGTCCCTTCGGGCTGGTGGTGTTCGTCCACGGCGACGGGCCGGTCGACGCCACGCACGACACCTTCTACCGGCCCCTGTGGGAGTCGTTCGCGAAGGCCGGCTACGCCTCGCTCTCCCTGAGCAAGCCCGGCGTCGGCGCCTCCGAGGGGAACTGGCAGGACCAGAGCATGGACGACCGCGCGGAGGAGACCCTCGCCGCGATCGCCTGGGCGCGCAAGCGTCCCGACATCGACGGCCGGCGCGTCGGCCTGTGGGGGGCCAGCCAGGCCGGGTGGGTGCTGCCCAAAGTCGCGGCCCGCGACCGCGCTGTCCAGTTCGTCATCGCGGTCTCACCGGCCGTCGACTGGGGCCGGCAAGGGCGCTACAACCTCCTCGCCGAACTGCGCAGGGACGGCGCCACCAGGGACGAGACACGAACGGCGCTGCGACGGCGCGAGACGACCCTGCGCCTGCTGAGGCAGGGCGCGACCTTCGAGCAGTACCGCACCGCGGTCGCCGACACCGACGGCATGACCGCCGAACGCTGGCGGTTCATCGCCAAGAATTACCGCTCCGACGCGAGCGGGGACCTGCGCGCCATGCGCGGCACTCCCACGCTCCTGGTGCTGGCCGGGCAGGACATCAACGTCGACGTCGCCGACACCGAGGCCGCCTACCGTCGGATCCTGCCGCCCGCGTCCCTGACGGTGCGGCACTACCCCGACGCCACCCACTCGCTGGTCGACAGCGCCGTCGAGAACTCCGGGCCGCGCCTCACTCTCACCGCGGTCTTCGCCCCCCGGCGCCTGTACGCCGCCGGATTCCTCGCCCACCAGCGCGACTTCGTCGAGCAGATCGCCGACCACGACCGCAAGGGGTCCGAGTGACCACCGCGACCACCGCGACCCCCGCGCCCGGTCCCTGGTTTCCACTTACCTCGGCACCGCGCCACCGGGAGCATCGGCGCCACCCTTGCCGGCAGTGCCGCCTCCGTCCTCGGCGTCCGTCGTCCCGAGGTAGGCGTCCCGCACCTTCGGGTCCGCGCGTACCTCGGCCGCCGTGCCGTGCGCCAGGACCCGGCCCAGGTCGAGGACGACGACACGGGCGCAGAGTTCCATCACGAAGGCGACGTTGTGCTCGACGAGGAGCACCGCGCAGCCCTCCTCGTCCGCGAGGCGGCGGACGACCGCAGCGAGATGACGTCGCTCGTCGGCCGTCATCCCGGAAGCGGGCTCGTCCAGGAGCAGCACCCTGGGCGGGTCCGCGACCGCGCGGGCCAGTTCCACCATGCGGGCCTGCCCGACCGGGAGCGCGCCCGCGTACTGCCCGGCGAGCGCGTCGAGGCCGCATGAGCGCAGCACGGCCGCGGCCCGCTCCCGCCGTGCCCTCTCGTGCGCGCGCCGGGTCGGCGAGGCCAGCAGATCGGCGGCGAACCCGCCGCCACCGCCCCGCCACTCCTGCGCGACGACGAGGTTGTCGGCGACGGTGAGCTGACCGAAGAGCTGCTGTCGCTGGAACGTGCGGCGCATTCCGTGCCGGGCGCGCCACACGGGGGAGCGGCGTGTGACGTCGCGGCCGTCGAGCAGCACCCGCCCCCGGTCGGGCCCGCGGATGCCCGACAGTACGTCGAACAGCGTGGTCTTTCCCGCGCCATTGGGGCCGATGAGTCCGCAGACCTCGCCCCGGCGGACGGCGAGTCCCACCCCGTCCAGGGCGCGGATGCCGCCGAAGCGGACGCCGACCCCTTCGGCCTCGAGGACGTAATCCCTCATGGCTTGCCCACTTCCTCGGCCGTCTGTCCGTCCGCCGCCATGCCCAGATAGGCCTCCGTGAGCCGGTCGGCCCGCACCTCGGAGCGCGGGCCGCACCAGGAGACGCGGCCCTGCGCCAGGTACGCGACCGTGTCCGCGACCCCGAGGATCTCGGCGGCCTTCTCCTCGACGAGCAGCAACCCGGCGCCCGCGTCCCGGAGTTCGACCAGCAGCCGGAAGACGTCGTCGACCACGCGTGGTGCGAGGCCGAGCGATGGTTCGTCCGCGATCAGCACCTTCGGCGGGCGCTGGAGCAGCGGGGCGAGGGCGAGAAGTTGCTGCTCGCCGCCGGAGAGGGAGCCCGCGGTCACTTTGCGGCGCGCCGCGAGCCCCGCGAACCGCTCGTACACGGCGTCGCGTTCGTCCCGATCCCCGAGGTACAGGGCGAGGTTCTCGTCGATGGTGAGGGAGGGGAAGATGCCGCGGCCCTCGGGGGCGAGGACGACACCGGCGCGGGAGCGTCGGGCGGCGCCCGCGCGGGTGGCGTCGTGTCCGGCGACGTACACGTGGCCCTGCGTGGGGGCGAGCAGTCCGGCAGCCGCGAGGCACGTGGTGGACTTCCCGGCACCGTTGGGGCCGAGGAGCGCGACGATCTCGCCCGGGCGGACGGTGAGGTCCACGCCGTGGAGGACGGGGCTGCCGTCGTATCCGGCGTGCAGCTGACGGAGCCCGAGGGCACCGAACGCTTCTACCCCGCCCCGCCCCCTCCCTGACTGTCCCTTCTGCGGCTCAGCCGCGCGACGCCTCCGCCCAGGGCCCAGCTCGTCGGATGCCGCAGGGACCGACCCCACCCGCCACCGGTGCGACCGAACGGATGCCACCGCCCCGCACCCGCCCGTGTCGCGTGCCTTCTGCGGCTCGGCCGCGCCCGGGCTCTGCTCCGGGTCCCGCTCCTCGGGCGCCGGAGTGGCTGAAGCCGCTCGCCGGCGGCGCGGCTGAACGGATGCCACCGCCCCATACCCGCCCGTGTCGCGTGCCTTCTGCGGCTCGGCCGCGCCGCGGCCCCGCCAAGAAGCCCGCCCACCGGGCACCGACGTAGCCGAACCCGCCCGCCGCCGGTGCAGCCGGACCGATAGCGCCGCGCAGTATCCGTCCGGGTCGTTCGCCAAGGCCAGTCCCGCGAGGCCGAACAGGATGACCGGGAGGTGGGGGGAGTCCGTGACGTAGTCCGACAGCAGGTGTGGGGCGAGCGTGAAGACCAGGCCCGCCACCACCGCGAACTGGGGCCTGCGCACCCCCGCCGCGACCACCACCGCCAGCCAGATCAGGCCGGTCATCGCGGTGAAGTCGGTCGCGGTGACACGGGTGTTGAAGGACGCGTACATCACGCCGCCGAATCCCGCGAGGCCCGCCGACAGTGTGAACAGGAGCAGTTTCGTGCGCAGCACGGAGATGCCGGAGGCCATCGCCGCCGCCGGGGCGGACCGTACCGCCAGCATGGCCCGTCCCGACGGCGAGTCCCGCAGCGCGCCGAGCGCGGCGACGGCCGCCGTGACGAGGACGACCATCGCGACGCCCATGGCGCGGTCGTCCGAGAGGTCGACGGGGCCGAAGACGGGGCGGGGGATCTCCCAGCCCGTGTCGCCGTTCCTCAACCAGCCCATCTGGAAGAGGACTTGGTCGGCGAGGAAGGCGAGCGCGAGGGTCGCGAGGGCCAGCGAGCGCCCGCCGAGCCGCAGCGCGGGCAGCGCCACGAGTGCGCCGAGGACCGCCGCCGCACCCGTTCCCACCAGCGCCGCCGCGAAGAACGGCCAGCCGTGGCTCATCAGGAGCCCGGCGACCAGCGCGGCCCCCGTGACGAAGGTGGCCTGTGCGAGGGACACCATCGCGCCGAGCCCCGTCACCACGGTGAAGGAGATGAAGACCAGCGAGATGGCGAGCCCCTGCGCGAGGAGGCCGCTCCAGAAGGGCGTCGTGACCGTGTAGAACGCGAGGGCGAGGAGCATCGCCGCCACCGCCCACGGCCCCCACCTGCGGGCCCACGACCGCCCGGCGAGGTAGTCGACGGGCGGCGCGTCCACCGCCGCCGTGCCCGCCGTGCGCTGCCGCCGCGTGAGCAGGAGCAGCCCGGCGAACAGGATGAGGAAGGGCACGGCCGTACGGAAGCCGGTGATGTTCTCGGCGAAGTCGGCGTACCCCGCGACGAGGTTCTGGAGCACGCCGAGCCCGAGGCCGCCCGCGAACGCCAGCGGGATCGACAGGAAGCGGCCGAGCACGGCAGCCGTCGCCGACACGAAGAGGAACAGCGTGAAGTCGTGGGCGGAGAGTCCGAGCAGGGGCGTGGCGAGCACCCCGGCGAGGCCCGCGAGGGCCGACGAGAGCATCCACGCCACCGAGGAGAGCCGGTCCGCGCTCATGCCGCGCAGCTCCACGAGGGAGCGGTTGTCGACCGCGGCCCGCAGTCTGAGGCCGAGCGGCGTGTGCCGCATCAGGATCCACAGGCCGACGGCGACCACCGCCGTGGCCACCCATGTGATCAGCTGGTCGGAGTCGATGCCGACGCCGTCCATGAGCTGCCAGCTCCTGGCCGGGCTCGGCCCGACGCCCGGCAGTCCGAACTGGTTCTCGGCCGGTTTCACCGGGGCCCCCGCGTCCTCCAGGAGCTCCACGGTCCACAGGCCGAGCGCGGGCAGCGCGACGAGCAGGCCGATGGTCGCGACGATCTGCGCGCTCTCGCCGACCCGCGCCAGTTTGCGGAACATCAGCCGGTCCAGGCCCCAGCCGAGCGCCGGTGCCGCCACGAGGACCAGCAGCAGCGCCGTCGGCACGGCGGGCCAGCCGAAGCCGGAGTGCAGTTCGTAGAAGGCCAGGGCGCACAGGTAGGCGGTCGCGCCGTGTGCGAAGTTGAAGAGGCCCGACGCCGAGTAGGACAGGACGAGGCCCGTGGCGAGGAGGGCGTACAGGGCACCCGAGACGAGTCCGCTCAGCACGAATCCCAGCAGGTCCGACATGGCGGCCCGCCCCTACTTGAAGGGGATCGGTTCGTAGCACTCGAACGGCGACGACACCGTGTACTTGCCGCCCTTGAGCTGGACGAGGGCGCCGCAGCCGAACGACTCCTTCCGCCCGTCGGGAAGCCGGCGGTCGCCGACCATGGTGCCGCTGTCGGAGTAGCCGTCCGCGGCCTTCTGGAAGGATTCGACGGTGAGGTCCCTGCCCGCCTTCTCGGCGATGGCGAGGAACAGGTCGGCGGACATGTAGCCGGTCATCATGTGCATGTTGAGAGGTACCTCCTCGCCCGCCGCCTTCCTGATGTCCGCCTTGAATCGACGCATGTCCGCGGTGTCCTGCTCGAACGGCTGGAAGGACAGGAGGATGTGGACGCCGTCCAGGGCCTTCCTCGTCGCGCTCTTGGCGAGCAGGCCCGGGTCGTAGTCGGTGGGATCGGTGATGACGCCCTTGAAGCCCGCGCGCTTGACGGCCGTGAACAGGCCGATGTTGTACGGGGTCTGCATGACGGAGACGACGGCGTCCGGCGCCTTGCCGCCGTCGGAGCGCAGGATCTCCTTCGTGTACGCCGACCAGTCGCTCGGCACCGAGGTCGCGGGCACCGTCGGCTTGGCGTACGTCACCTTGTACCCGGCGGCCGCGAAGCTCTGCTTGTAGGTGCGGATGGCGAAGGTGCCGGCGTCGTTGTCGTTGGCGAGGATCGCCACCGATCTGCCCCGGGAGCCGCCCATGACCTTCTTGAGGCCCTCCGGCCAGCTCTGCGTGATGGTGCCGCCGGGCATCGGCACCATGCAGCCGCCGAAGCCGTACATGTAGGTTGGCCCGCAGAACGGCGGGACGGTGCCCCAGCCGAACGTGGGCACCTTCTGTTTCTGCAGGAAGTCCGCTCCGGAGAAGGTGACCGAACTCATCGGGGAGATGGCGAACACCTTGTCCCGCTGCACGAGTTTGCGGGCCGCCGCGAGGTTCTTGCCGGGGTCCTGCCCGTCGTCCTCCGCGCCCAGGTAGTCGATCTTCCGGCCGTGCACACCGCCCTCGGCGTAGGCGCGGTCGAAGCGGGCCTTCGCGCCCAGGTCGGTGTCCTTCTTGCTGTATCCGCTTGCGGTCGTCATGGAGACGATGCCGCCGACCTTGATGGAGTCCTCGGTCACGCCCCGCACGGAGCCGCCGTCCTCCCCCTTGGAACTGCCGCTGTCGGAGGCGGAGTTGCAGGCGGTGGCGAGCAGCAGGGCCGCAACGGCGGCGGTGATGGTGCGGTTCGATCGCGACACGGTCGAGCCCCCTGAAGTCGAAGTGGGGCTGATTCTGTGCGTGACCTGACGAACCGTCAATAACTAGCTGCGGTACAGCGCCTCGACCTCCGCCGAGTACACCGTCTCGATCGCCTTCCGCTTCAGCTTCAGCGACGGCGTGAGAAGGCCGTGCTCCTCGGTGAACTGATGCGCCAGTATGCGGAACGTACGGATCGATTCGGCCTGTGAGACAAGGGTGTTGGCGGCGACGACGGCCCGCCGCACCTCGGTCTCCAGATCCGGGTCGCGCACCAGGTCAGCCGGCGCCATCATCGGTTTGCGGCGCATGGTCAGCCAGTGCTCGACGGCCTCCGAGTCCAGCGTGACCAGCGCGGCGATGTAGGGGCGGTCGTTGCCGACGACGACGCACTGCGCGACCAGCGGATGGTCGCGCACCCGCTCCTCCAACTGGGCCGGCGAGACGCTCTTGCCGCCGGACGTCACCAGGATCTCCTTCTTGCGCCCGGTGATCGTCAGATAGCCGTCCTCGTCGAGCGCGCCCAGGTCGCCGGTGGCCAGCCAGCCGTCGTTGAGGGTCGCGTCGGTCGCCTTGGGATCGTTGAGATAGCCCTGGAAGACGTTGCCGCCGCGCAGCCAGACCTCGCCGTCCTCCGCGATGCGCACCGTCGTGCCGGGGATGGCCTGGCCGACCGTGCCGTAGCGCGTGCGTTCGGGCGGGTTGGCGGTCGCGGCGGCCGTCGACTCCGTCAGGCCGTACCCCTCGTAGATCGTCACACCCGCGCCCGCGAAGAACAGGCCGAGCCGCCGGTCCATGCCGGAGCCGCCCGACATCGCGTGCCGCACCCGGCCGCCCATCGCCTCGCGCACCTTGGAGTAGACGAGCTTGTCGAAGAGCTGGTGCTGCATGCGCAGCCCCGCGGACGGCCCGGGGCCCGTCCCGAAGGCCTTGGCCTCCAGCGCGTCCGCGTACCGCACGGCGCACTCGACGGCCTTGTCGAACGGGCCCGCCCTGCCGTCCTTCTCCGCCTTGCGCCGCGCCGCGTTGAAGACCTTCTCGAAGATGTACGGCACGGCCAGGATGAACGAGGGCCGGAACGCGGCCAGGTCGGGCAGCAGCGCCGCCGCGTTGAGGTTCGGCTGGTGGCCCATCTTGACGCGGCCGCGCACCGCCGCGATCTGCACCATGCGGCCGAAGACGTGCGCCAGCGGCAGGAAGAGCAGCGTGGTGGCCTCGTCGCCGCGCCTGGAGTGGAACACCGGCTCCCAGCGCCCCACCATCACGTCCGCCTCGAACATGAAGTTCGCGTGCGAGATCAGACAGCCCTTGGGGCGGCCCGTGGTGCCCGAGGTGTAGATGATCGTGGCGACGGAGTCGGGCGTCACCGCGCGGCGGTGGCGGTGCACCACGTCGTCGTCGATGTCCCGCCCCGCCCGGGTCAGCTCACCGACCGCGTCGGCGTCCAGCTGCCACAGCCGGCGCAGCTGCGGCAGCCGGTCGATGACCGAGCCGATCGTCATCGCGTGGTCCTCGTGCTCGACCATCGCGGCCGACACCTGCGCGTCGTGCAGCATCCAGAAGACCTGGTCGGCCGAGGACGTGGGGTAGATCGGCACGACCTGGGCGCCGATGGCCCACAGCGCGAAGTCGAAGAGCGTCCACTCGTAGCGGGTGCGGGACATGATGGCGACGCGGTCGCCGAACCGTACGCCGTGGGCGATGAGCCCCTTCGCCAGGGCGAGCACCTCGTCGCGGAACTCCCCCGAGGTGACGTCGGACCAGCGCCCGTCGGTCTTGCGGCCGAACGCGATGCGCAGCGGGTCCTCGGCGGCATGGTCGAACACGGCGTCGGCAAGGCCGCCCACCAGCGGCACCGACGCCATCGGAGGATTCGTGAACTCGCGCAATGATGCTCCTTGTGGCGCTCCGCACAGCGCCGTGACCGTACCCCACGCCGCGCGCCTCCGGGAGGGGGTTCAAGCGCGGTCGATACGGTCCATCGGCACTGGTCAGCCGGTGGAAATGCGGCCACAAGGGGAAGGGCGGGACAACTTACTTACGGTGGAGTAAGTTTCGGTGGCGTAATCTCCACCGAATCTGTACGCGGTCTACGCGGCGCACAGCCGGCTGCCCGCCGGACAGCGGGCCGGGACGGGTGCACGCCCCAAGATCATGCACCCGCCCGGCCCGCCGGGCCACCTTCTCCGTCGGTTCTACGGAGCGGTCGCGGCGGAGCCGTAGGCGTACTCGGAGACAAGGCCGCCGTCGGTGTCGCGGAGCCTCGCGGCGTCGCCCCGGTCGTTCCAGATCGGGCGGCCGCTGCCGTAGGCGTAGCCACCCCACTCCGCGTGGACCTGGTTCGTGTAGACGCGGATGCGCGCGCCGGGCAGCAGTACCGTGCCCGGCGGGAAGGTGAAGTTCTGCCCGGCGTCGTCGGCGCCGAGGACCCAGCCGGAGATGTCGGCGGGCGCGGTGCCGCGGTTGACGACCTCGACGAACTCGTCGGCCTGGGTGCGCTTGACCTCGCCCTTGAACCGCACGGTGCTGATGCGGACGTCCGGGAGCCCGGTGCGGGCGAGGACCGCGACGAGATCCGCGCTGTTGGCGCCGTTCTCGGGGCTGATGAACCGGGTGACGATCTGACCGCCCTGCTTGAAGCCCGTGATGACCACCGCGTACTCGGTGTTGTCGATCGTCACCGTCTCCGGCGACACCCTGGTGGGCAGTTCGACGATGTCCTCGGGGTTCGGGCCGACGTTGGGCGTCTCGTTGTGCTGGAAACGGAAGCTGAAGTCGTGCGGGACCTGGTCCTCGAACACGACGCGCGCCGAGAGATCGACCTCGAACTGGTTCTGCGGCATTCCCTGGATCGGGAAGTTCTGGTGGGTGAAAGTGCCCAGCGTGAACTCTGTGCCGTCCAGCAGTACGTCGACCGTTCCGCCGGCGAACAGATAGCCGCTCTTGCCCCCGCCCGCGGGAATTCCCCACTTGACGTTGTCGGTGTTCAGGCCCTCCAGGTCGGGCGGGCTGATGCTGATCGCGGTCCAGGTGCCTGACGTGTCGACCTTCGACATGCGCAGATCTCCTCTGCCCCGGTTGGTCCTTCTCCGCGGCCGATTGGCCGGGAAGGTGACGGTAGCGCCGCAGTGATATCCCTCGGAAGACGAATGCGAGGGTAATGGGCTCTTGTCCGTGAATGGCTGATAAAGCGAATCGCCTTAAGGCGGAACGACGCGGAATGCACTGGCGGGGGCCGGAATCACACCACAGGCAAAGCGCTGCTTCCGCCTCAGCTCTGCGCCCGGTGCACATCAGTCCGTGTTGTGTCGTTCCGCCTCGTGGACGGGTGCTTCGTCGGCGCCGGCCGGGGAGGTTGTGAAGGCGAACGTCGGCGGGGCCGACGACCGGAGCCGCCGAGCCCGCGTGGCCGTTCAGCGGTTACCTCGCGGTCGGCGAGGCCGTGGCCGACGAGGTTGTGGCCGACGAGGCCGGCGAGGCCGACGACGAGCCCGCCGCCGACGTGGCGTCGTCCGGAGCGCCCGAGGCCGCCACTCCCGTCCCCCGCACCATCACGAGCACCAGGACACCGGAGACCAGCCCCGCCACGCCTGCCGCCAGCGACGCCCCGTTGAGGCCCGACGCGAAGGCCTCCCGCACCGCGTGCTCCGGCACCGTGCCGTGCAGGGCCGAGGCGCCGCCGCCTGCCACGGTGTGTGCCGCTTCGCGGCCGATCGAGTCCTGCATGCGCGCGGTGAGCACCGTTCCGAACAGGGCGACGCCGACCGCGTACCCGAGCTGCCGGAACGTGTTGACCGCACCGCCCGCCATCCCGGCGTTCGCGGGCGGCACCGCGGCGAGCGCCGCCCCCGCGAGGCCCGGCGAGACCAGCCCGGCACCGATGCCCGTGAGGGTGAGCCCCGGCGCGAGCGCGCCCCACGACGATCCGGCGTCGAGCACCGCCAGGCACAGCCCGCCCGCGCCGATCAGCAGCAGCCCGCCGCCGATGACGACGCGCGGCGCCACCCCGTGCAGCAGCCGTCCGGCGACCAGCGCCACCACGAACGCCGTCCCGGCGAGCGGCAGCAGCACCAGGCTGCCGCGCACCGGGCTCATGCCGAGCACGGTCTGCAGCCAGATGGAGAGGTAGGGGACGACGCCGAAGGCGGCCCCGTTGTAGCCGATCGCGCCGATCAGTACGCCGGTGAAGGCGGGCTTGCGCAGCAGCCGCAGGTCGAGGAGCGGCTGCGCGACGCGCCGTTCGGCCAGGACGAAGCAGAGCAGCGCGAGCGCCGAGACCGCGAAGGACGTCACGGCGGCCGCCGAGGCCCAGCCGTCCGCCCCGCCGCGCAGCACCCCGTACGTCCCCGCGCCCGCGAAGCCCGCGAACGCCGCCGTGCCCGCCCAGTCGACCCGGCGCCCGGCGGGGCCCCTCGACTCCGGCACGACGCGCAGGGTCAGCCAGATCGACGCCACGCTCACCGGCAGGTTCACGAAGAAGATCCAGCGCCAGCCGGGCCCCTCCGTGAGCAGCCCGCCCACGATCGGGCCGAGCGCGGCCGACGCCCCGCTCACCGCGCCCCACACGCCGAGCGCGGCCGACCGGTCGCGGCCCTGATAGGCGGCGCCGAGCAGCGGCAGTGTCGTCGCGAGCATCGCGGCGGCGCCCAGGCCCTGCACGGCGCGCGCCGCCACCAGCAGGTCCGCGTCCGAGGCCAGCCCGCAGCCCAGCGAGGCCACCGCGAACAGCGCGGTGCCGATGACGTTGAGCCGACGCCTGCCGAGCACATCGGCCGCGGCGCCCACACCGAGCAGCAGCGCGGCCAGCGCGAGCGCGTAGCCGTCGATGACCCACTGCAAGTCGCTCAGCGAGGCGTCCAGCGCCCGCGCCATGTCGGGCAACGCCACGATCACGATCGTCACGTCCAGCAAGAGCATGAACGTCCCCAGGGACACCGCGGTGAGCGGCCCCCAGGTGCGCATGGTGTGCGTGGAGCGCATTTCCTTGTTCCTCCGACTCGTCGTCCGACGCGTGTGCGTCTTCTCGTACGATGAGGCGGCGGCGAACGATCCCGGTGCCGACAGGAACGATCGCGCACGAACTCGACATGTGAGGCGGGCCTGGTGGTGGAATCCGATGCCCCTGGTGTCTTCGATGAACTGGACCTCAAGCTGCTGCACGCCCTGGAAGTCGACGGCAGGGCACCCTTCAGCCGTATCGCGGGCGTCCTCGGCGTCTCCGACCAGACCGTCGCCCGCCGCTTCCGCCGGCTGCGCGCCGAGGCGGGCCTGCGCATCGTCGGGGTCCGTGACACCCGGCGGCTCGGCCGCGACGAGTGGATGCTGCGGCTGCGCTGCACGCCCGACGGTGCCGAGGCCATCGCGGCCGCGCTGGCCCGCCGCCCCGACACGGCGTGGGTCCACCTCACGTCGGCCGGCACCGAAGTGGTCTGCCTTTCGCTGCCACGCAACCCCGGTGACTACGAGGACCTGCTCTTCGGCAAGCTCCTGCGCACCCGCAAGCTCATCGAGATCACCGCACACCAGCTGTTGCACCGCTTCTACGGCGGCAGCACCGGCTGGATCGGCAAGCACCGCCCGCTCTCCGACGAGCAGGTCGCCGCGCTGAAACCCGCCGAGCCGCCGGCCGCGTCCGGGCCCGCCCGTGTCGCCGCCGCCGACGAGCCGCTGGTCGCCGCACTGAAGGCCGACGGCCGCGTCACCTACCCCGAACTGCAGCGGCTCACCGGCCGCTCCGAGTCCTCCGTCAAGCGCCGCGTCGCCGCGCTGTTCGGCTCGGGAGCGCT
Organism: Streptomyces sp. NPDC093510; assembly: GCF_040683555.1. NCBI lineage: Bacteria > Bacillati > Actinomycetota > Actinomycetes > Kitasatosporales > Streptomycetaceae > Streptomyces > Streptomyces sp. NPDC093510. The sequence goes on along the minus strand of NZ_JBFBEE010000014.1, from coordinate 105,315 downwards.
CTACATCGACACCGAGTACGACACCGCGCGCTTCGGCTTCACCACCGCCGCGATGCTCTGGGTCACCGTCGCCCCCGGGGCCCTCGACGAGGTCGGGCGGGCGATGGCCCGGCACCCCGAGGTCGCCCACGTCTCCGCCGTCACCGGGCCCGCCAATCTGATGGCGAGCGTCCTGACCCGCGACACCGAGGAGCTCTACGCCTACCTGAGCGGCAGCCTCGGCTCGCTCGACGGTGTGCGGCACGTCGAGTCGGCGCCCTATCTGCGCCGCTTCAAGGAACTCACGTACCCGCGGCCGCTGCGTTAGCGTCCGCCCCGGTGCAACCGGTCACCGCCCGCCAGGATCGCCGCCGCCAGGGCGTCCGCGGCGTCCTGCGCGGGGGCGCGCCGCTCGCCGTGCAGCAGCACGAAGTCGACCGGGCCGAGCTCCGGCAGGCCCGCCCGGTCGGGGACGCGGACCAGACCCGGCGGGACCAGGCCCCGCGAGTGCGCCATCACGCCGAGGCCCGCGCGGGCCGCCGCCACGAGGCCGTTGAGGCTGCCGCTCGTGCAGGCCACGCGCCAGGCACGGCCCCGCCGCTCCAGCGCCTCGAAGGCCAGGGCGCGGGTGATGCCGGGCGGCGGATAGACGATCAGCGGCACCGGCTTCTCGGGGTCGAGGCGCAGCCGCTCGGCGCCGATCCAGACCAGGTCGTCCTGCCACACCAGCTCGCCGCGCGGGTCCTCCGGGCGCCGCTTGGCGAGCACCAGGTCGAGCTTGCCCGCGTCGAGACGCTGGTGGAGCGTGCCGGACAGCTCGACGGTCAGCTCCAGGTCGACGTCGGGGTGGTCGTGCCGGAACGTCTTCAGGATGTCGGTGAGCCGCGTCAGGACGAAGTCCTCCGACGCCCCGAACCGCAGCCGCCCGCCGAGGCGTTTTCCTGCGAAGAACGCCGCCGCCTGCTCGTGCGCCGCCAGAATCCGGCGGGCGAAGCCGAGCATCGCCTCGCCGTCCTCGGTCAGCTCCACGCTGTGGGTGTCGCGCGTGAACAGCTGCCGCCCGGTGGCGTCCTCCAGGCGGCGCACGTGCTGGCTGACGGTCGACTGGCGCAGGCCGAGCCGGCGGGCGGCCCGCGTGAAGCTCAGCGTCTGGGCGACCGCGAGGAACGTACGGAGCTGCGCGGGGTCGTACACACGCACCAGCCTAGCCGCCCATCGCGGAACGTGATGACAGTCAGAGCGGTGTACGGGATTCCCGATCACCCGCGCCGGGAGGATCATGGAGAGGAGTGGCTGGAGCACATATCCGCTGTCCGCACCGAGAGCATGGAGCACCGTGAAACGCCTGAAGTGGCCGTCGTGGATGCCGGTCGACCCGTACATAGTGGCGTTGCTCGCGACCGTGGGCCTCGCGGCCCTGCTGCCCGCCCGCGACACCGCCGCCGACGTCGCGTCCGGCGCCTCCACCGCGGCCGTCTCCCTGCTCTTCTTCCTCTACGGAGCACGCCTGTCCACCCGCGAGGCGCTCGACGGGCTCAAGCACTGGCGGCTCCACGTCACCGTCCTGGCCTGCACGTTCGTCGTCTTCCCGCTGCTCGGGCTCGCGGCGAAGGGCCTCGTCCCCTACGTCCTGACGCCCGCCCTCTTCAGCGGCTTCCTCTTCCTCACGCTGGTGCCCTCGACGATCCAGTCGTCCATCGCCTTCACATCGATGGCGCGCGGCAACGTCCCGGCGGCGATATGCGCCGGCTCCTTCTCCTCGCTGGCCGGCATCCTGCTCACGCCCCTGCTCGCGGCCGCCCTGCTCGGCGACAGCGGGGGCGGATTCTCGGCGGACTCGCTCCTCAGGATCGTGCTGCAACTGCTCGTGCCGTTCCTCGCAGGGCAGCTCCTGCGCCGGTGGGTGGGCGGCTTCATCACCCGCCACAAGAAGATCCTCGGCTACGTCGACCGCGGCTCGATCCTCCTCGTCGTCTACACCGCGTTCAGTGAGGGCATGGTGCAGGGCATCTGGCACCAGGTGCATCCGCTGCGGCTGCTCGCGCTGCTCGGCGTCGAGGCGGTACTGCTCGCGGTCATGCTGACGCTGACCTGGTACGGCGCCAAGCGCCTCGGCTTCGGCCGGGCCGACCGCGTCGCGATCCAGTTCGCCGGCTCGAAGAAGTCCCTGGCGTCCGGACTGCCCATGGCGAGCGTCCTGTTCGGGGCGGACGCCTCGCTGGCCGTGCTGCCGCTGATGCTCTTCCACCAGATGCAGCTGATGGTCTGCGCGGTCATCGCGAAGCGCCGCTCGCGGGACCCGGAGGAGTCCGTCAGCGGGCCGCCGCGAGCCGCAGCGACACGAACCGCGGCCGGTACAGCGACACGTTCCGGCTGACGTTCGCCTGCGCGGTCGCGGGCGTCGCGTCCAGCCAGTTGACGTCGTAGCTGAGCACGACGCGGCCGTCGCCGCCGAGCGCCGGGTGGGCCTGCGGGTTGTAGGCGGCGGCGTCCTTCTGGACCGCGCTGTCCTCGGGCAGGGGCGCCTCGAAGGCCCTGGCGGGGCCGTGCCAGGGGCCGGTGGGGGAGCAGGACCAGTACGACGTGACGGTGGTCAGGCCCTCGGCGCCCGCCGCCATGGTGAACAACACGTACGTCCCCTCGTCCCGCACCACCGTGAACGCGCTCCCCACCCCCTTGCGTTTCCCGTCCCCGAGCACGGGCCGGGACGTGACGTCGTGCCCCCACGCCTCACCGTCCCAGTACTCCCACGCCGAGGCGTCGGCGAGAGCGCCGTGCGGGACGCGCGCGACATGGGCGTCCGAGGAGGGGCGGGAGGCAGCCTGGGCGTCCGTGCCGCCGAAGACGTACGTCCAGCCGTCCTCGTCGGCCGTCGTCGTGCCGTACAGGACCCGCTTCTCCGGATCACCGACCGGCCGCTGGTCCGAGACCTCGACGATGCCCTCGACGCGCAGGTCGGGCAGCGAGAGCGTGGCGACCTCCGTGGCGACCGGGACGCCGTAGATCCAGGGCCCCTGGCTCGCCGTACGGGTCCACAGCAGGACCCGCACGACCTGCTCGTCCGAGCCGGGGGAGCGGGGCTCCACCCGGGCCGCCACCGGCCAGCGCCACTGCTGGGGCGCCGGATCGGGGAAGAGCGGCGCGGCGAGGGTGCGCTCCAGGGCGCCCGAACGGGACATCACCACGGCCGAGTTGCGGACCATGGGCGTGTTCGTGTCGCGCCAGCTGTGCGGCTGACCGGCCTGGTTCGGGGGAGCGTGGACCTGGCCGAGGAAGGTGTCGGAGAACAGCCACAGCACGCGCCCGTCCGGCAGCCGCACCGAGTGGGTGCCGTCGCCGCCGGTCCAGTCGTCGGTGCGCGTCATGTCGTCGCCGTAGCGCGCGAACTTGCCGGTGGTCCCGTCGTCGGCGCCCCAGGAGGCGACGGTGCGGGGCCGGCATGCCGCATCGCCCTCCCGGTCGTCTTCCGGGAGGGCGATGAGCAGCACGGCCGCGCAGGCCAGGGCGAGCAGCAGGACGAGCCATACGCTGCGCGCCCCGGTCGCGGGACGTTCACGGGCGGACACGCCCGGGACGTTAGTTGCTGTCGCGCACCCGGTCCATGGGGAGCCGTACGACGGTGTCCCGTGTCACAGGAGCATCGGCAGTGCGCAGGGCGCCCACATCGCCGTCGCTCAACGCACGGTCGTACACCCGTACTTCGTCGATGGCGCCGGTGAAGTGGGCGCGGCTGTCCATCCGTTGGCCGACGTGCACGCCGAAGGGCGAGTTGCGGCTGACCGAGCCCGGCACGTCAGCGGCGGTGATCTGCGTACCGTCGAGGAACAGCGTCAGGCGGCCCGCGCCGCGGCGCAGCGCGACGTGGTGCCACGCGCCGTCGTTGTACGCGCCCGCCGTGCGCACCGACGCGGACTTCGGGGGCGCGGCGCCGTCCCGCGTGGTGATCAGGCCGGTGAGGCGGTTGCTCGCCGGTTCGCCGCGCAGCCACACCTGCGGCTGGTTGGTGCCGATGCCGCCCATCCACAGCAGGGGCTGCTCGCCGGTCGTCGCGGAGTAGCGGAACCAGAGGGACGCGGTGAAGTCCTTGGCGCCGAGCGGCAGTGTCCTCCGGTACGGAAGCCGTACGGCGTCGTCCCTGCCGTCGAAGGAGAGCGCGCCGCCGAAGCGGCCCGGGGTCGGTGCGGCCCCGCCGAGCACGGCCGCGGGCCGGGCGCCCGGCGCGTGGTCACGGGTGGTCGGGTCCGGGCCCCGGCGCGGCTTCAGCCAGTCCTCGGTGAACCGGGCGAAGCGGATCTCGTCCCGCGCGTCCACCGCGCCGCCCTCGTACAGCAGCCCCACGTGTGCCCTGTCGGCCCGCACCAGGTCGGAGTAGCCGGACCAGTCCGTGGTCACCGTGGTGCCTCGGTCGACGCTGTCCCAGGTGCGGCCGCCGTCGTAGGAGGAGCGGATCTGCATCGTGCGGCGGCGGTCCGGGTCACCGGGGCAGGCGAGCAGCATCCGCTTGCCGAACTGCAGGGTGGCGCCCTGTACTTGGGGCGTGTAGAGGTCGGGGATCGCGCGGAAGGGCGCGGCGAAGGAGTCGCCGCCGTCCCGGCTCACGGTCTGGGTGCGGTGGCCCAGGTCGGTGCCGTCCTGCTCGCGGCCGCTGACGTGGATCGCCCCGTCGGGCCGTTCGGTGATGGTCATCTCGGACGGCTTCTGACGGAACGTGCCGTCGGCCGGTATCGGGTACGAGTCCGTGGCGCCGATCTTCCAGTGGTCGCCGCCGTCGTCGCTGACGATCAGCGCGGCGTGGTTGGCGGTGACCCGAGAGCCGTCCCACGTCTCGGTGTTGGCGGTGAAGACGAGCCGCCCCGCGTGCCGGCCACGGGTGAGCTGGAGTCCGTGCACGGGGCCGGTCGCGTACCAGGAGTTCCAGTCCTTCGGCAGGATCTGGTCGCTCAGGTCGCGCGGCGCGGACCAGCTGCGCCCGTCGTCGTCGCTGTACTGCAGATGGGGGGTGCGGTCGCACGGCACGTCGCAGTTCTTGCCGTCCGTACGGCCGGTGTTGTACGTCTCCGCCAGCAGAATCCGGCCGCTCTCGCGGTCCACGACCGGCGCCGGATTGCCGTGGGTGTCGCCCGCGCCCTCGTTGATGACCTGGAGCGGCCCCCAGGTCCGGCCGCCGTCGTGCGACCGCTTGAGCACGAGGTCTATGTCGCCCGCGTCGCTGCAGTCGTTGACCCGGCCCTCGGCGAAGGCGAGCAGCGTCCCCTTGGTCGTCCGCACGACGGCGGGGATGCGGAAGCAGGCGTATCCGGGGTCCTGGTCCGCCTTGAACAGCACCTGCTGCTCGAACGGCGGCGTCGGCGCGGCCTGCGCGGCGGGCGCGGGCAGCAGGGCGCCGACGGCCACCGCGGTCACGGCGGCGGTGGCGGCGCGGAGCGATCTGAGGCGTACTCGGAGGTTTGCTGGCATGGTGCGGCCCGCCTTTCATGGCGACGGCGACTCATGGCGATGACGACCGGGGACGGAGGGCGACCGGGACGGAGGGGCGACCGGGACGGATGGCGACCGGGACGGACGGAGGCTCGTGGTGGTGGCAGCGGCCGGGTACGGGGATGCCGTGGCGGCCGGTGATCCGGACATCCAGACATCCCACGTCCAACGTACGCGTCCCAGACGCTACTTGCGGGCTTCGACACCCCACAAGAAGCGTGCGTCAGGGGATCAGCACGACCTTCCCCAGATTGCTCCGCGCCCCGATCACCTCATGCGCTTTCGCCGCGTCCTCCAGAGCGAACTCGGCGTGCACCGAGACCCGCAGCCGGCCCTCCCCGTGCAACTGCCACAGCTCCCGCCGCCACGCCTCCCACAGCTCGGGCCGCTCCCGGGCGATCAGGCCCATCTGGAACCCGATGACGGACTTGGCCCCGACGAGCAGGTCGTACGCCGCCACGGTGCCGCCGCCCGAGCTGTAGGCCACCAGCCGGCCGTGCGGGGCGAGGGACGCGACGGCGGGCGTGAGGAGGTCGCCGCCGACCGCGTCCAGTACGTAGTCGACGGGCTCGCCCCACTCCTCGCGGTCGTACGTGATGACGTCGTCGGCGCCGAGCCCGCGCACGAAATCCGCCTTGCCGCCGTCGGACACGGCCGCGACGACGCGCGAGGCGCCCTTCAGCCGGGCCAGTTGCAGGGCGAGATGGCCGACCCCGCTCGCCGCTGCCGTGACGAGCGCGGATTCGCCGGGCGCCGGGCGGGCCGCCTCCAGAGCGCCGTAGGCGACGCAGCCGGAGCGGACCAGGGCGACCGCGTCGACGGCGCTCGCCCCGTCGGGGACGGGGGAGGCCATCGCGGAGCGGAGGAGGGCGTAGTCGGCGTAGCCGTGCCCGAAGGCCAGTCCGGTCACGCGGTCGCCCGGGGCGTGACCGGTGACGCCCTCGCCGAGTGAGACGACCTCCCCGGCGATCTCGCCGCCGAGGGGAACCGGGCCGCGGGCCTCGCCGACCTTGCGCACGACGGGGAGGGTCACGCCGACGGCCTCGACGCGCACGAGGAGTTCGCCGGGGCCGGGTTCGGGAACGGGGGCGTCCTCCAGGAAAAGCACTTCGGGGCCGCCGCCGTGTTCGTACCGGACGCGACGCATCCGCACCACCTCCAGAGATGAGAAACCGTTGGGGGCCCCAACGATAGTCATGTACTCATTGGGGAGTCCAACGATTACTGGCTACGCTTCTCCCATGGCCACGACACCGCCCGCCCCCAGCACCATCCGCACCCTCCCCAGCTGGCTGCTCGGCCGCGCGGCCGCCCGAGGACGCGGCCTTGTCGCCGAGGCGCTGGCCCGCGAAGGGCTGAAGATGTGGCACCACGTGGTGCTCTCCGCCGTCGCCGACCACGGCCCGGTCGCCCAGGCGGAGCTCGGCCGCAGCGTCACGCTCGACCCGAAGGACATGGTCGGCGTCCTGAACGACCTCCAGGCCGACGGGCTCGTCGAGCGCGCGCCCGACCCGCGCGACCGCCGCAAGAACGCCATCACGATCACGGCACGCGGCAGACGCACCGTCAAACGCTGCGCGGAAGCGGCCGCGCACGCCAACGCCGAACTCCTCGCGCCCCTCACGGCCGACGAGCGTGAGCTGTTCCTGGGCATGCTGGTCCGGATCTCGGGGGTCGAGACGCGAGACGACTGAAGTCGTGACAGCGGGCAGCAGGGGCCCGGCCGGCGCAGGGGGCGCTCCCCGTCGGCCGGGGCGGCCCGGGTCAGCCCTGGGCGGCCGCGGCCCCCAGGGCGACGCGGTGCTCGCCCGCGTACACATTCATGGAGGAGCCCCGCAGGAACCCGATCAGCGTGAGCCCCGTCTCGGCGGCCAGGTCGACGGCGAGCGAGGACGGCGCGGAGACCGCGGCAAGAACCGGAACGCCCGCCATGACAGCCTTCTGGGCCAGCTCGAAGGACGCGCGGCCCGAGACGAGCAGGACGGCGCGGGACAGCGGCAGGTCCCCGCTCTGCAGGGCGCGGCCGATCAGCTTGTCGACGGCGTTGTGCCGCCCCACGTCCTCGCGCACGTCGAGCAACTCGCCCTGCTCGTCGAAGAGCGCCGCGGCGTGCAGGCCACCGGTCCGGTCGAAGACCCGCTGCGAGGCGCGCAGCCGGTCGGGAAGGCTCGCGAGCAGGCCGGTCCCGAGCCGGACCGGTGGAGCGTCGGCGATCGGGAAGCGCGCCGTGGTCCGGACGGCGTCCAGGCTCGCCTTGCCGCACAGTCCGCAGGACGAGGTGGTGTAGACGTTGCGTTCGAGGGTGATGTCGGGCAGGACGACGCCGGGCGCGGTCCGCACGTCGACCACGTTGTACGTGTTCGAGCCGTCCTGTGTGGCGCCCGCGCAGTAGACGATGCTCTGGAGCTCCTCCGCGCTCCCGAGGACCCCCTCGCTCACCAGGAACCCCGCCGCCAGCGCGAAGTCGTCGCCCGGCGTGCGCATGGTGATGGCGATCGGCCTGCCGTTCAGCCGGATCTCCAGGGGCTCCTCGGCGACGAGGGTGTCGGGCCGCTCCGAGACGGAGCCGTCCCGGACCCGGATCACCTTGCGTCGCTCAGTGACTCGTCCCATGTGTTGATCAGTCCCGGTTCTGTACGTGCTGGTGGCCGAAGCGGCCCTTGGCGCGGAGGTTGCCGTGGGCCGTGGGCCACCGGGCTGTCGTGCGAAGAGGTGACCCTCACGATGTCATTGTCCTGCACGCGCGACGGCGGGTCACAGCCGACTCCGCAGTAGGCGCCCACCTCGACGCGGTTCCCGCGGTACACGCACGCCGAGCCGACGAGAGGGAGCGAACGCCCTCTTCCCAACGCCCCTCCCGCTTTCTACCGTTCGGGATCATGAGGCCCCCCGTCGCACCGCCCGGCTGGAGCCGGTGGCTCGTGCCGCCCGCCGCCCTGTCGGTCCACCTCTCCATCGGCCAGGCCTACGCCTGGAGCGTCTTCAAACCGCCCCTCGAATCCGCCCTGGATCTCAGCGGCACCCAGAGTGCGCTGCCCTTCCAGCTCGGCATCGTCATGCTCGGCCTGTCCGCCGCGTTCGGCGGCACGCTCGTCGAACGCAACGGCCCGCGCTGGGCGATGGCCGTCGCCCTCACCTGCTTCTCCTCCGGTTTCCTGATCGCCGCACTCGGCGCCGCGATCGGCCAGTACTGGCTGATCGTGTTCGGCTACGGCTTCGTCGGCGGGATCGGTCTGGGCATCGGCTACATCTCACCCGTGTCCACGCTCATCAAGTGGTTCCCCGATCGCCCCGGCATGGCCACCGGCATCGCGATCATGGGCTTCGGCGGCGGCGCGCTCATCGCCTCGCCCTGGAGCGCGCAGATGCTGGACTCCTTCGGCTCCGACGCGGACGGCATCGCCCTCGCGTTCCTCGTGCACGGCCTCACGTACGCCGTCTTCATGGCACTCGGCGTGGTCCTGGTGCGCGTGCCGCGCACGGAAGCCGCGCCCCGGCCGGGCGGCCCCGGTGTGCTCGACGGGCCACAGGTCTCGGCCCGGCAGGCCGTCCGCACTCCGCAGTTCTGGTGCCTCTGGGTCGTCCTGTGCATGAACGTGACCGCCGGGATCGGCATCCTGGAGAAGGCGGCCCCGATGATCACGGACTTCTTCGCGGACACCGCGACACCCGTCTCGGTCTCCGCCGCGGCCGGCTTCGTCGCCCTGCTCTCCGCCGCCAACATGGCAGGCCGCATCGGCTGGTCGTCGGCCTCCGACCTGATCGGCCGCAAGAACGTCTACCGCCTCTACCTCGGCGCGGGCGCCCTCATGTACCTGCTGATCGCCCGCTTCGGAGACACCTCGAAGCCGCTGTTCATCTGCTGCGCGCTGGTGATCCTGTCCTTCTACGGAGGAGGCTTCGCGACGATTCCCGCGTACCTGAAGGACCTCTTCGGCACGTACCAGGTCGGCGCCATCCACGGCAGGCTGCTCACCGCCTGGTCCACGGCGGGCGTGCTCGGCCCGCTGATCGTCAACCGGGTCGCCGACCACCAGGAGGAGGCGGGCAAGCACGGCTCGGGGCTCTACGGCCTCTCCTTCACGATCATGATCGGACTGCTCGTCGTGGGCTTCGTGGCGAACGAGCTCGTCCGTCCCGTCCACCCCCGCCACCACATACCAGCCCCCAGGGAGGCCGCGGATGACCACGCCGCCGAGCACACCGCCCCGTGACCGCCGCGCACTGACCGTGTTCGCCTGGCTCTGGGTGGGACTCCCTCTGGTGTACGGCCTGTACGAACTCGTACACAAGGTCACACAGCTCTTCAGAGGGTGACCACATCATGAGAAGCATCCAAACCCTGCGCTCCTTTCCTGTCGCATTACGTGCACCGTTACTCATGAGTCGCTGACCAAACTGGAGGGTCCCGCATCTTCGGCAACAAGGGGGACCCGTACATGCACGGCTCGCGCATCGCCGCTGTCGGCCACTACCAGCCCGCAAGGATCCTCGGCAACGAGGAGCTGGCGGGCATGGTCGACACCAGCGACGAGTGGATCCGGTCCCGGGTGGGCATCCGCACCCGCCACATCGCGGGCCCGGAGGAGCCGGTCGACGAGCTGGCCGCGCACGCCGGCGGCAAGGCGCTGGCCGCCGCGGGCCTCACCCCCGACGCGATCGACCTGGTCCTGGTCGCCACCTCCACGGCCATCGACCGCTCGCCGAACATGGCCGCCAGGGTCGCCGCGCGCCTCGGCGTGCCAGGACCGGCCGCCCTGGACCTCAACGTCGTGTGCGCCGGCTTCACGCACGCGCTGGCCACCGCCGACCACACCGTACGAGCCGGGGCCGCGACCCGTGCCCTGGTCATCGGCGCGGACAAGATGTCCGAGGTCACCGACTGGACGGACCGCACCACCTGCGTGCTGACCGGCGACGGCGCGGGCGCGGCCGTCGTCGAGGCGTGCGGGCCCGGCGAGGAGCCCGGCATCGGCCCCGTCCTGTGGGGCTCGGTGCCCGAGATGGGCAACGCCGTCCGCATCGAGGGCACGCCGCCCCGCTTCGCCCAGGAGGGCCAGAGCGTCTACCGCTGGGCGACGACCCAGCTGCCCCCGCTCGCCCGGTCCGCCTGCGAGCGCGCGGGGCTCACCCCGGCCGACCTCGCCGCGGTCGTCCTGCACCAGGCCAACCTCCGGATCATCGAGCCGCTCGCCGAGCGCATCGGCGCCGTGAACGCCGTCGTGGCACGCGATGTCGTCCACTCCGGGAACACCTCGGCGGCGAGCATCCCGATGGCGCTGTCCAAGCTGGTGGAGCGCGGCGAGATCAGTTCCGGAGACCCGGTCCTGCTCTTCGGCTTCGGCGGGAACCTCTCGTACGCGGGACAGGTCGTGCGCTGCCCGTAAGCGTGTCCTGCCCGTAAGCCGTGTCCTGCCCGTAAGTCATGCGCTGCCCGTAAGGCTCAACTCCCCCTGAGCACGGCCTGCGTCTGCGTCGTCTGTCCCACGAGGCGCCCCTCGTCGTCGTACACGTCCGTCTGTACGACGACGAAGGAGCCGCCCACGTGCAGCGGGCGGGCCACCGCGCGGGCCGTCCCGGAGCGTACGGCCCGGAGGAAGTTCGTCTTCGACTCGACCGTCGAAGTGGTCGCGCCCGGCGGCAGATTGAGGAACGCGCACACCGCGCCCGCCGTGTCGGCGAGCGACATCATCGCCCCGCCGTGCAGCACACCGCCCGCCGTGCACAGCTCCGGCGACCACTCCAGGGTGCTCTCGACGCGGTCGGGCCCGGCCTCCGCGAAGGTGACGCCGAGGTGTGCGGCGAAGGGGACCAAGTTAAGCAGTTGGGCGTGCAGTTCGTCCTGAGGCAGGGTGTCCGACATGGGGTGACCTTTCCCCTCGGGGCCGCGGCGGATCACCATCGTGCGGCGCGGCTCCGGAGACGTCGATTACCTCAGAGGTAGGGCACGTGTCACCAGGCCATGCACATGCCGTCGGAGCGGCGTGTCACCGGAACCGGGAGAAGAGAACATGAATACGCACCACCGCATACGCCCCGTGATCGATGAGGACGTGCCGGCGGCCGTGCACACCCTCGCCCGTGCCTTCGCCGACTACCCCTTCACGCGGCACGTCGTCGCCGCCGACGGCCACGAGGAGCGGGTCCGCCGCTTCCAGGAACTGTTCCTGACCCGCATCGGGATGGTGTACGGGCGGGTCTGGGTCGCCGACGCCGGACGCGCCGTCGCCGTGTGGACCACGCCCGACCGGGACCCGCAGCCGGGCTTCGCGGCGATCGGGCCGCTCATCGGCGAACTCGCGGGTGACCGCGCGCCCTGCTTCGACTCGGCGGACCGCGCGCTGCGGCCCCACCGCCCCCAGTACCCCGCGTGGTTCCTCGCCACGGTCGGCGTCCACCCGGACGAGCAGGGCAAGGGCCTCGGCGGCGCGGTGCTCCGGCCCGGCCTCGAGGCAGCCGACCGCGCGGGCTTCCCGTGCTTCCTGGAGACGTCGACCGAGCAGAACGTGGCCTTCTACGAGCGGCTCGGCTTCACCGTCACGGCCGACATCACGCTGCCGGACAACGGTCCCCGCACGTGGTGCATGCTCCGGAACCCGGTGCTCCGATGACGGGGTGAGGTGACGGCGCGGGTACAGGCTCACCCTCCTTTGTCCTGTGACTGGAGAAAGTCATGGGTAATTCGCGCTTAACTTCTTCCCAGTCCCGGCAGGCACTGCTACGTTCCCCTCGAAAGCTTGAAGGAAGCCCGAAGGCAGCCGCATAGGTGGCCCGAAGGCAACGGCATGGGAAGCCCGAAGAGGCGGGGAGGGGCGCGTGAGACGTATGACGGCTCGACCCGCCAACACACACCAGGCACGCCTGTTGCGCCTGTTGCGTGACGGAGGACCCAACTCCCGCGCCCAGCTGGGCGATCAGGTCGACCTCTCGCGGTCCAAACTGGCCGTGGAGGTCGACCGGCTCCTGGAGACCGGACTCGTGGTCGCCGACGGACTCGCCGCCTCGCGCGGCGGCCGCCGCTCCCACAACATCCGCCTGGCCCCGGCCCTCCGCTTCCTCGGTGTGGACATCGGCGCGACCTCGGTCGACGTCGCGGTCACCAACGCCGAGCTGGAGGTCCTCGGCCACATCAACCAGCCCATGGACGTGCGCGAGGGCCCGGTCGCGGTCTTCGAGCAGGTCCTCGCCATGGCGGCCAAGCTGAAGGCCTCCGGGCTCGCGGAAGGGTTCGACGGCGCCGGCATCGGCGTCCCCGGGCCCGTCCGCTTCCCCGAAGGCGTGCCGGTCGCCCCGCCGATCATGCCCGGGTGGGACGGTTTCCCCGTCAGGGAGGCCCTCAGCCAGGACCTCGGCTGCCCCGTCATGGTCGACAACGACGTGAACCTCATGGCGATGGGGGAGCAGCACGCGGGCGTCGCACGCTCCGTGGGCGACTTCCTCTGCGTCAAGATCGGCACGGGCATCGGGTGCGGCATCGTCGTCGGCGGTGAGGTCTACCGCGGTACGACGGGCAGCGCAGGCGACATCGGCCACATCCAGTCCGAACCGGACGGGCGTCCCTGCGCCTGCGGCAACAAAGGCTGCCTGGAGGCCTACTTCAGCGGCGCGGCGCTCGCCCGCGACGCCGAGGAGGCGGCCGCGCAGGGGCGTTCGGCGGAGCTCGCCACGCGGCTCGACGAGGCGGGACGGCTCAGCGCCGTCGACGTCGCGGCGGCCGCCGCGGCGGGGGACGCCACCGCGCTCGACCTCATCCGCGAGGGCGGCAACCGCACCGGCCAGGTCATCGCCGGTCTCGTCAGCTTCTTCAACCCCGGCCTCGTGGTGATCGGCGGCGGAGTGACCGGCCTCGGCCACACGCTGCTCGCCGCGATCCGCACCCAGGTCTACCGTCAGTCGCTCCCCCTGGCGACCGGCAACCTCCCCATCGTGCTGGGTGAGCTGGGCCCCACCGCCGGAGTCATCGGCGGCGCCCGGCTCATCAGCGACCACCTGTTCTCACCGGCCTGACCGGCCTGATCGGTCTGATCGGCCTGATCGGTCTGCCCGGTCCCGCACCGGACAGGCCGGACATGTACGGAACGTAGCGCCACCTCATCCGGCACAGCGCCCTGCCGTGCCCCGCTCCGCCCTGCCCCGCTCCACCCTGCCCAGCTCCATCTGTCCGGCCGTCCGGCCCCACCCTGCTCAGCCCTGCCCTGAATCCGTCCTGCCCTGCTGCGGCCGCCGCCGAGGGGAACCGTCATGGCATCCGAACCACCGCTGCTCACCATGTCCGGCATCACCAAGTCGTTCCCCGGAGTCCGCGCCCTCGACGGCGTCGACCTCCAGGTGCAGGCCGGGGAAGTGCACTGCCTTCTCGGCCAGAACGGTGCCGGGAAGTCCACCCTCATCAAGGTCCTCGCGGGCGCTCATCAGCCCGACGGCGGTGAGATCACCTGGCGCGGCGAGCGCATCACGCTCCGCTCGCCGATCGCCGCCATGCGGCTCGGCATCGCCACCATCTACCAGGAACTCGACCTGGTGGAGGGGCTCTCCGTCGCCGAGAACGTCCACCTCGGACACGAGCCGACCGCCGCCGGGTTCGTGGTGCGCGGCCGGGAGGCGAAAGCGTCAACGGCCGCGCTGCTCAAGCGGCTTGGACACGGGGAGATCGACCCGGGGCGGCTCGTCGGAGACCTCTCCGCCGCCCAGCAGCAGATCGTCTCCATGGCCCGCGCGCTCTCCCACGAGGTGCGGCTCATCGTCATGGACGAACCGTCCGCCGCCCTCGACCCCGACGAGGTCGACAACCTCTTCCGCATAGTAAGCGACCTCACGGCGGACGGCGTCGCCGTCGTCTACATCTCCCACCGCCTGGAGGAGATACGCCGCATCGGCGACCGCGTCACCGTCCTCAAGGACGGACGCGCCGTCGCGGGCGGACTCCCCGCGGAATCCACCCCGACCAAGGACGTCGTGGCGCTGATGACCGGCCGCAACGTCGAGTACGTCTTCCCCGACCGCCCGGTCGAACCCCCGTCCGCATCACCGGTGTTGACCGTACGAGGGCTCTCCCGGCCCGGTGAGTTCGAGCCCCTCGACCTCGATCTGCGGCCCGGCGAGATCGTGGGCCTCGCCGGACTCGTCGGCTCGGGCCGCTCCGAGATCCTGGAGACGATCTACGGCGCGCGAAAGCCGAGCTCCGGCCAAGTCGCCGTGGAGGGGAAGGTGTTGCGGCCGGGCAGTGTCCGGGCCGCCGTCCGCGCCGGTCTGGGCCTCGCCCCCGAGGAGCGCAAGGCGCAGGCCCTCCTCATGCTGGAGTCCGTCACCCGCAACGTGTCGGTCTCCTCCATGTCCCGCTTCTCGCACGGCGGATGGCTCGACCGGGGAGGCGAACGCGAAGCCGCGCGCACCGCGACACGCGAACTGTCGCTGCGCCCCGACGACCCGTCCGTGCCCGTGCGCACCCTGTCCGGCGGCAACCAGCAGAAGGCCGTCCTCGCCCGCTGGCTGTTGCGCGGCTGCCGCGTGCTGCTGCTCGACGAACCGACCCGCGGCGTCGACGTCGGCGCCCGCGCCGAGCTGTACGCGGTGATCCGCCGGCTCGCCGACGAGGGCCTGGCCGTGCTCCTCGTCTCCAGTGAAGTGCCCGAGGTGCTCGGTCTCGCCGACCGCGTCCTGGTGCTCCGCGAGGGCCGCGTCGTCCACGCCGCACCCGCCCGTGACCTCGATGAACACCGCGTACTCGACCTCGTCCTTGAAGGGAGCCCGGCGGCATGACCCAGCCAGCCCCGGCGGCCGAGGCCGCCACCCGCAAGACCGCCCCCACCGAAGGCGGCAAGCCGTGGCGCGCCACGGTGGCCCGCGCCGACGTGCGCACGCTCTCTCTGCTCGGCGTGCTCGCCGTACTGGTGCTGATCGGCGGCATCACCCAGCCCGACTCGTTCCTCGACACCGACAACGTCCAGCTGATCCTCACCCAGGCCTCGGTCATCGGCGTGGTCACCGTCGGCATGACATTCGTGATCATCTCCGGCGGCATCGACCTGTCGGTCGGCGCGATCGTCGCGCTCGCCTCGGTGTGGGCGACGACGGTCGCCACCCAGGATTACGGCTTCGCGGGCATCCTCTTCACTGCCGTGATCGTCGGCATGGCGTGCGGTCTGGTGAACGGCGTGCTCATCGCGTACGGCGCGATCGTGCCGTTCATCGCCACCCTCGCCATGCTCGCCTCGGGCCGTGGTCTCGCCCTGCAGATCACCGACGGCAAGACGCAAATGGTCACCGTCGACGGGGTGTTGAAGCTCGGCGAGCGCGACTCGTACATCCTCGGCATCCCGCCGCTGGTCCTCGTCTTCGCCGCCGTCACCGTCATCGGCTGGCTGCTGCTGAACCGCACGACCTTCGGACGGCGCTCGGTCGCGGTCGGCGGCAACCCGGAAGCGGCCCGCCTGGCCGGCATCGACGTCCGCAGGCAGCGGCTCTATCTCTATCTGCTCTCCGGACTGTGCTGCGGCATCGCGGCCTTCCTGCTGATCGTCCTGGCCGGTTCGGGCCAGAACACCAACGGCAACCTGTACGAACTCGACGCCATCGCCGCGGTGATCATCGGCGGCACCTTGCTCAGCGGCGGCCGCGGCACCATCACCGGCTCCGTGCTCGGCGTGCTGATCTTCACCACGATCCAGAACATCTTCGCGCTCAACAACCTGGAGACCGCGACCCAGCAGATCGCCAAGGGCGCGATCATCGTCGCCGCGGTGCTCGTCCAACGACGTACGGCCCACACTTCCTGAGCTGAGGGGTTCACTCATGCCATCCCACACGAGCCGCAGAGGGCTCCTCTTCGGAGCCGCAGCCCTGTCCACCGGAGCCCTGATCACGGGGTGCACCAGCAACGAGTCCAAGGACGACGAGTCCGAGGACAGCTCACAGCAGGTCGCCGACGACAAGCCGGGCAAGAAGGTCACCATCGGCTTCGCCGGGCCCCAGGCCGACCACGGCTGGCTCAACGCCATCAACGACAACGCCAAGAAGCGGGCCGAGAAGTACGCGGACGTCACGCTGGAGGCCACCGAGGGATCGAACGACACCGCGGCCCAGATCGGCCAGGTCGAGACTCTGATCAACAAGAAGGTCGACGTCCTCGTCGTCCTGCCCGCCGACGGCAAGGCGCTCACCCAGGTCGGCCTGAAGGCCATGAAGGCGGGCATCCCCGTCGTCAACCTCGACCGTGTCTTCGCCTCCCCGCAGGCCTACCGCTGCTGGATCGGCGGCGACAACTACGGCATGGGCCTGAGCGCCGGGCACTACATCGGCGAGAAGCTCAAGGACAAGAAGAACGCACGCGTCGTGGAGCTGGCGGGACTCGACAACCTCGAACTGACGAAGCAGCGATCGAAGGGGTTCGACGACGCCCTCAAGAACTACCCGAACATCAAGAAGGTCGCCCGCCAGGCCGCCGACTTCACCGTCGAGTCGGGACAGTCGAAGATGTCCCAACTCCTCCAGGCCCAGAAGAACTTCGACGCCCTGTGGAACCACGACGACGATCAGGGCGTGGGCGCCCTGCGCGCCATCAAGCAGGCCGGCCGCGACGACTTCCTGATGGTGGGAGGCGCGGGCGCGCTCTCCGCCATGCAGGCCATCGAGGCGGACAACAGTGTCCTGAAGGCCACCGTCCTCTACCCGCCCACCATGGCCGCGTCGGCGATCGACCTGGCGCGCGCCCTCGGACAGGGCAAGGGCGTCAGCGGCATGGCGGAGTTCGAGATCCCGTCCTTCGTCACCTGCTACTCCGCCGTGGTCGACAAAGAGAACGTCGGCCAGTACATGTCCACCGGCTTCAAGTGATGCGCACGCCCGCACCCCCACCGAGCGTCGACGAGGAGGATTACCGCATGCGTGAGACGGACCCCGAGGCCGGGAAGCGGCCACTGGGAGCAGGCGTCGGGAAGCGGCCACTGGGAGTGGGCATGGTCGGCTACGCCTTCATGGGCGCCGCCCACTCGCAGGGCTGGCGCACCGTGGGGCGCGTCTTCGACCTGCCGGTGCGGCCGGTGCTCTCGGCCGTCTGCGGTCGCGACGGCGGGGCCGTGCGCGCCGCCGCCGACCGGCTCGGCTGGGCCGCCGCCGAAACGGACTGGCGCGCCCTGATCGCCCGGGACGACGTCGACATCGTCGACATCTGCACGCCGGGCGACAGCCACGCGGAGATCGCCCTCGCCGCCCTGGAGGCGGGCAAGCACGTGCTGTGCGAGAAGCCTCTCGCCAACACGGTCGAGGAGGCCGAGGCGATGGCCGAGGCCGCCGAACTGGCCCGCGCACGCGGCCAGGTGGCCATGGTCGGCTTCAACTACCGCCGGGTGCCGGCCCTCGCGCTCGCCCGGCGGATGGTCGCCGAAGGTCGCCTTGGCGCTCTGCGCCACGTACGCCTGACGTACCTTCAGGACTGGCTGGTGGACGCCGAGTTCCCGCTCACCTGGCGGCTGCGCAAGGACCGTGCGGGCTCCGGGGCGCTCGGTGACCTCGGGGCGCACATCGTGGACCTCGCGCAGTACCTGGTGGGGGAGCCGGTGGCCGGAGTGTCGGCGCTCACCGAGACCTTCGTACGCGAACGGCCCGTCCTGGAGGGCGCGTCGAGCGGGCTCACGGCGGCGGGCGGCAACCGGCTCGGGCCGGTCACGGTCGACGACGCGGCCGTCTTCACGGGGCGGTTCCCGTCCGGCGCCCTCGCCTCCTTCGAGGTGTCGCGGTTCGCGGCGGGCCGCAAGAACGCGCTGCGGCTCGAACTCAACGGCTCCGACGGCTCGTTGGCCTTCGACCTGGAGCGCCTGAACGAGCTGTCGTTCCATGACCACACCGAGCCCGCCGCGTCGTCCGGCTTCCGCCGTATCCTCGTGACCGAGCCCGAGCACCCGTACGTGGCGGCATGGTGGCCGCCGGGCCACGGCCTCGGTTACGAGCACACCTTCGTCCACCAGGCCCGCGACCTGCTGCACGCCATCGCCACCGGGGAGCGGCCCGCGCCCTCCTTCGCCGACGGCCTGTCCGTGCAGCGGGTGCTGGCCGCCGTGGAGGAGAGCGCGGCGAAGAACTCCGTGTACACGCTGATCCCCGCCTGAGGAGGCCCCGCCATGCCCCGTAGGTTCACGCTCTTCACCGGCCAGTGGGCCGACCTGCCGCTCGAAGAGGTCTGCGCGCTCGCCCGCGACTTCGGCTACGACGGCCTCGAACTCGCCTGCTGGGGCGACCACTTCGAGGTCGACAAGGCGCTCGCCGACCCGTCCTACCTGGACGGGCGCCACGCGCTGCTCGACAAGTACGGGCTCAAGTGCTGGGCGATCTCCAACCACCTCGTCGGCCAGGCCGTCTGCGACGCGATCATCGACGAGCGGCACCGGGCGATCCTGCCCGCCCGCATCTGGGGCGACGGCGAGGCGGAGGGGGTGCGGCAGCGGGCCGCCGCCGAGATCGAGAACACGGCGCGGGCGGCCGCCGCCTTCGGTGTCGACACCGTCGTCGGCTTCACAGGCTCGTCGATCTGGCACCTGGTCGCGATGTTCCCGCCGGCTCCCGAGTCGATGATCGAGCGCGGCTACGAGGACTTCGCCGAGCGCTGGAACCCGATCCTGGACGTCTTCGACGCGCAAGGCGTGCGGTTCGCCCACGAGGTGCATCCGTCCGAGATCGCGTACGACTACTGGACCACGCACAAGGCCCTGGAGGCCGTCGGCCACCGCCCCGCGTTCGGGCTGAACTTCGACCCGTCGCACTTCGTGTGGCAGGACCTCGACCCGGTCGGCTTCCTGTACGACTTCCGCGACCGCATCTACCACGTCGACTGCAAGGAGGCCCGGCGCCGCCTGGACGGCCGCAACGGCCGCCTGGGCTCGCACCTGCCGTGGGGCGACCCGCGCCGCGGCTGGGACTTCGTGTCGGCGGGCCACGGGGACGTGCCCTGGGAGGACGTCTTCCGGATGCTGCGCTCCATCGCGTACGACGGGCCGATCTCCGTGGAGTGGGAGGACGCGGGCATGGACCGCCTCCAGGGTGCGCCGGAGGCGCTGGCGCACTTGAAGGCGTTCGACTTCGAGGCTCCGACCGCCTCCTTCGACGCGGCGTTCGGCGGCTCCGACCAGTCGGGCTGACCTCACCGGGCGACCACTCCGGTCGGCGTCTCCGGCCGGCCTCTTCGACCGACCTGTCCGGCTGCGCGCCACGTTTGTCCATTGACAGGAAAAAGTTCAACTTAATTGCCGCGCAAGGGCTTTCCGCGCGGGACAAACGTGGCTACCGTCCTTGAGGTGTACAGGACATGAACGGTCCGGGGTGACGGCGCACCCCGGAGCACGGCGCACACACCCCGTACGACCGTCCCCTTCGGAGGAACCCCGTGCACAGGAAACGCCCGAGACTCCGCAGAACGCTCGCCCTGCTCACCGGCACCGTGCTCACCGGCGCCACCCTCACTCTCGCCGTACCGCAGGCCGGCGCCGTCCCCGCGGACCCGCCCTCGACCGCCGCCCCCGTCGCCGAGGACTTCCAGCAGGTCACCCTCGCCAAGGGCGCCGCCGAGACCGGCGAGCCGATGACACTCTCCGTGCTGCCCGACCGATCGGTCCTGCACACCTCCCGCGACGGCACGCTCCGCCTCACCGACGCGGCGGGCAACACCAGGATCGCCGGGAAGATACCCGTCTACACGCACGACGAAGAGGGCCTCCAGGGCGTCGGTATCGACCCGAAGTTCAGCGAGAACCGCGCGATCTACCTCTACTACGCACCGCCGCTGGACACCCCCGCGGGCGACGCCCCGGAGAGCGGCACGGCCGAGGACTTCAAGAAGTTCGACGGCGTGAACCGCCTCTCCCGCTTCGTCCTGAAGGCCGACGGCACCCTGGACAACGCCAGCGAGAAGAAGATCCTCGACGTCCCCGCGAACCGCGGCATCTGCTGTCACGTCGGCGGCGACATCGACTTCGACAAGGGCGGCAACCTCTACCTGTCGACGGGCGACGACTCCAACCCGTTCGCCTCGGACGGCTTCACCCCCATCGACGAGCGGGCGAACCGCAACCCCGCCTTCGACGCCCGCCGCAGCGCCGGCAACACCAACGACCTGCGCGGCAAGATCCTGCGTATCAAGGTCGCCGCCGACGGCAGCTACACGGTCCCCGACGGCAACCTCTTCGCCAAGGGCACCGAGAAGACGCGCCCCGAGATCTACGCGATGGGCTTCCGCAACCCCTTCCGCATGAGCGTCGACAAGCCGACCGGCATCGTGTACGTGGGTGACTACGGCCCCGACGCGGGCGCGGCCGACCCCAAGCGCGGCCCGGCAGGACAGGTGGAGTTCGCCCGCGTCACCAAGCCCGGCAACTTCGGCTGGCCCTTCTGCGTCGGCAAGAACGAGCCCTACGTCGACTACGACTTCGCCACCGGCACCTCCGGCTCGGCCTTCGACTGCGGGGCCCCCAAGAACGACTCGCCGCACAACACCGGCCTCACCGACCTGCCGCCCGCCCAGGAAGCCTGGATTCCCTACGACGGCGGCTCCGTCCCCGAGTTCGGCTCCGGCTCGGAATCCCCGATGGGCGGCCCCGTCTACCGCTACGACGCGGCGAACACCTCCCCGGTGAAGTTCCCGGAGGCGTACGACGGCGACTTCTTCGCCGGCGAGTTCGGCCGGCGCTGGATCAAGCGCATCGAGCACGGCTCGGACGGCACGGTGCAGTCCATCAACCCCTTCCCCTGGACCGGCACACAGGTGATGGACATGGAGTTCGGGCCCGACGGCGCCCTCTACGTCCTCGACTACGGCACCGCCTGGTTCGGCGGCGACGAGAACTCCGGCCTCTACCGCATCGAGAACGCCACGGACGGCCACTCCCCGGTCGTCGAGGCGAGCGCGTCGGTGACCAGTGGCCAGGCCCCGCTGCGCACGAAGTTCACGGCCAAGGCGACGGACGCCGACGGCGGCACGCTGACCTACTCCTGGAACTTCGGCGACGGCGGCAAGTCGACGCAGCAGAACCCCACGCACACGTACAAGAAGAACGGTGTCTACACCGCGACCGTGACCGTGAAGGACTCCACCGGCCGCACCGGCTCGGCCAGCGCGCACATCACCGTCGGCAACACCGCGCCCAAGGTCACCCTGGAACTCCCCGGCGACGGCCGGCTGTTCACCTTCGGCGACAAGGTGCCCTTCAAGGTCAAGGTGACCGACCCGGAGGACGGTCCGATCGACTGCGCCAAGGTCAAGGTCACCCACATCCTCGGCCATGACAGCCACGGCCACCCCGTCACCTCGGCGAACGGCTGCGAGGGCACCCTCCAGACCTCCGCGGACGGCGAGCACGACCCGAACGCCAACATCTTCGGAGTCTTCGACGCCGAGTACACCGACAAGGGCGCGGGCGGCCAGCCCGCGCTGACCACCCACGACCAGAACGTCGTCCAGCCCAAGCACCGCCAGGGCGAGCACTACAACGGCTCCAAGGGCGTCTCCGTCGTCAACCACACCCCGGCCCACGGCGGCAAGACCGTCGGCGACATCCACAACGGTGACTGGGTCTCCTTCAAGCCGTACATCCTCGGCAACGCCACCAAGCTGACCGCACGGGTCGCCTCCGCCGGATCAGGCGGCACCCTGGAGGTGCGCAGCGGATCGGCCGGCGGCAGGCTGCTGGGCAGCGCGAAGGTGACACCGACCGGCTCGTGGGAGACGTACAACGACGTGACCACCGCCATCCAGCGGCCGCCGACGAAGACCACCACGCTCTACCTCGTCTTCAAGGGCAAGGGCAGCGGCTCGCTCTACGACCTGGACGACTTCACCTTCACCACCAGCTCCAGCTCCGGCTGAGGAAGGGGCGAGCACCATGCGCAGACGCGCACGGCTCATGACCGCGACCGCGGCCGCCGCACTGCTCCTCGGGTGCGTCTCGGGGCCCGCGGCGTCCAAGCCAGGACCGGACCGCGCGGGCGAACGGGTCCTGGTCTTCTCCAAGACCGCCGGCTTCCGGCACGACTCGATCCCCACCGGCATCGCGACCGTCAAGGAACTCGGCGCCGCGAACGGCTTCGCCGTCGACGCCACTGAGGACGCGGCCGCCTTCACCGCCGACAACCTGGCCAAGTACGACGCCGTGGTCTGGCTGTCGACCACCGGAGACGTCCTCAACACCACACAGCAGGGAGCCTTCGAGCAGTACATCCGCGACGGCGGTGCCTACGTCGGCGTGCACGCCGCAGCCGACACCGAGTACGACTGGCCCTTCTACGGCGGGCTCACGGGCGCCTACTTCCAGTCGCACCCCGCGATCCAGCCCGCGAAGATCCACGTCGAGGACCACGCCCACCCGGCGACGGCCCACCTGGGCACCGGAACCTGGGACCGCACCGACGAGTGGTACAACTACCGCCCCAACCCCCGGGACAAGGCCCGCGTCCTCGCCTCGCTCGACGAGTCGTCGTACACAGGCGGCACGATGTCGGGCGACCACCCCATCGCCTGGTGCCAGAACGACTACCAGGGCGGCCGCTCCTTCTACACCGGCGGCGGCCACACCAAGGAGTCCTACGCCGAACCGGCGTTCCGCAGCCACCTGTTGGGCGGCATCCGCTGGGCGGTCGGCGCCGCCCAGGCCGACTGCCGGCCCGAGAAGGGCTACACGCCCCTCTTCGACGGAACGGCGGCCTCGCTGGAGAACTGGAAACAGGCGGGCCCCGGCTCGTTCGAACTGGACGAGAACGACGGAACGCTCACGACCACCGGCGGCATGGGCATGCTCTGGTACGACCGGCGCGAACTCGGCTCCTACTCCCTGAAGCTCGACTGGCGGATGCGGGGCGACGACAACTCCGGGATCTTCGTGGGCTTCCCGCCCTCCGACGACCCCTGGTCCGCCGTGAACAACGGCTACGAGATCCAGATCGACGCCACGGACGTCCCCGAGAAGACCACGGGCTCCGTCTACGGCTTCCGGTCCGCCGACCTGAAGAAGCGCGACAAGGCGCTGAACCCGCCGGGGGAGTGGAACACCTACGAGATCCGCGTCGAGGGCGAACGCCTTCGCCTCTACCTCAACGGCATCAAGATCAACGACTTCACCAACACCGACCCGGCGCGGAGCCTGCGCCAAGGGCACATCGGCATCCAGAACCACGGCGACGCCGACGAGGTCTCCTTCCGGAACATCCGGGTGAAGGACCTCCCGGCCCGCCGCTCCGGGACGCCCGCACCGACCGGCTCGGAAGCGGGCCGCTAGACGACGGCGGGCGGAGGACGCCGGACCTCCGCCCGCCGTCTTGCCCCACACGCACCCACACGCACCCGCACGATCCGCACGATCCGCACGCATCACCGTATCCCTCGGCATCCGCACGCGTGTTCCTCGACCCCGGGAACCCCCGATCGAGTTCCCGAGTCGTGTCCCGAGCTCTTGAGTCATGGCAGGAGGCAGCCGTGTCCACATCCGCGACCTCTACATCTGCGCCCTCTACTTCCCCCCTCGGGACGTCGCCCGTCGGACCCGTCGGACCCGTCGGACCTGTCGGACCTGTCGGACCTGTCGGCGTATGGCTGATCGGGGCACGCGGCTCGGTCGCCACCACGGCCGTCGCGGGCTGCGCGGCGGTGGCCGCCGGACTGCACGCGCCCACCGGCATGGTCACCGAGACCCAGCCCTTCATGGACCGCGGCCTGCCAACGTTGTCCTCCCTCGTCTTCGGCGGCCACGACACCACGAGCTGCCCCCTGCCCAAACGCGCCGAGGAACTCGCCGCCGGTGGCGTCCTGCCGCACGGCCTCCCCTCGGCGGTACGCGCCGAACTCGCCGCCGCCGACGCCGAGATACGGCCGGGCGGCCCCCAGCCGGGCGACACCCGCGGCGACGAGGAACTGATCGACGCCTTCGCCGCCGACCTACGCGATTTCGTACGCCGCCGGGGACTGGCCCGCGCGGTGGTGGTGAACGTCGCCTCCACCGAACCGCGCCCCGCGGACGACGACGAACGACTCCCCGCCAGCTCCCTCTACGCCGCGGCGGCCCTGCGCGCCGGCTGCCCCTACGTCAACTTCACCCCCTCCACGGGCCTCCACCACCCCCGCCTCGCCGAAGCGGCACGCTCTTCCGGACTGCCGCACGCAGGCCGCGACGGCAAGACGGGCCAGACCCTGCTGCGCTCGGTACTCGGCCCGATGTTCGCGCAACGTGCACTCGCCGTCCGGGCCTGGTCCGGCACGAACCTCCTCGGCGGCGGGGACGGCGCCGCCCTGGCCGACCCGGCGGCCGCCGCCGCGAAGAACGCCGGTAAGGAACGCGTCCTCGCCGACACGCTGGGCGCCGCCCCCGAGGGCGAGGTCCACATAGACGACGTGCCCTCCCTCGGCGACTGGAAGACGGCCTGGGACCACATCGCCTTCGACGGCTTCCTCGGCACGCGCATGGTCCTGCAGACCACCTGGCAGGGCTGCGACTCCTCCCTCGCCGCCCCCCTGATCCTCGACCTCGCCCGCCTCACCTCCCGCGCCCACGAGCAAGGCCTCTCCGGCCCCCTCCCCGCCCTCGCCTTCTACTTCAAGGACCCGGACACCGCAGCCCCCGCAGCCCTGGGCGAGCAATTCGCGGCACTGGTCGAGTTCGCGGAGCAGCTGGGGGGAGGGCGATGAGCGGCATGGGCGGCACGGAAGTTGGGGACGGGGGCTGTGGTCGTGCTCTCGGGTACGAGAGCCTTGGGGGACACGAGGGATTCGGGCAGCTCGGGCGACTCGGGCGACTCGGGGCGGCCGGAGGCCCCGGACGCGGGGACGGGCACGGGGCCCGGGCGGCGGAAGGCGAGCGACATGGACGCCTGGTGGTGGGGTGGCGCGGCCTGGGGTTCGGGCGCCGCCGGCTGGCGGGTGCGCGCCGGCGCGTGGTGGTGGGGTGGTGCGGCCGGGGGATCGGGTGCCGTCGGCTGGCGGGTGTGCACCGGCGTGTGGTGGTCGGGGGGCGTAGTCCCGGGTTCGGGTGTTGTCGCCCGGCGTTTGCGAACCACTGCTTGGCGGGTGCGTCCCGCCGCGTCGCCTTCGCGGGCGCCCCGTCGGTGGGTGACGTCGCATGAGCACCGGACGCGCCGTCACTCGGGCCTGGGTCGAACTGCTTCGTGTCCCTGCCCTGTTCACCGTCCCCGGTGACTCCCTCGCCGGGGCAGCGGCGACCGGACTTCGCCCCAACCATCGCACCCTCCTCGCCATCGGCTCCTCCCTCTGTCTGTACGAGGCCGGTATGGCCCTCAACGATTGGGCGGACCGTGCCGAAGACGCCGTCGAGCGCCCCGAGCGTCCTCTGCCGTCCGGCCGTATCTCCGCCCCTGCCGCTCTCGCCGCGGCGACCGTCCTTACCGCGACCGGTCTGGCCCTCGCCTCTCGCGCCGGCCGCCCGTCCCTCGCGATGGCGGGCGCCCTGGCCGGGACCGTGTGGGCCTACGACCTCGGTCTGAAGCGCACACCCGCGGGGCCCGCAGCCATGGCCGCCGCGCGCGGCCTCGACCTGCTCCTGGGCGCGACCGCCACCGCTGGTCTCGGCCATGGCCCGAGCGCCAAGGCCGCCGCGCCCTCCGCCGGTGCCCTCGCCGCCCACACCCTCGCCGTCACGGTGGTCTCCCGCCGCGAGGCCCAGGGCGGCTCCTCGGCCGCCCCCTTGGCCGCCCTGGCAGCCATGACAGCCCTGGCGTGGTGGGTGGGCGGTGGCCGTTGGGGCAACCGGGGTGGGCCTCGGGGCGGGCGGCCGGGCAGTCCGCTGGGCGGGGAGCTCCGTCCCCGGGGAGGTCAGACGGGCGGGCAGAGCCGGTTCCGGCTCGGGCTCGGGCCGGGAGGTCTTCGGGGAGGCCAGAACATCGGCGCCGCGCTCGACACCGGCCGACAGGCCCTTCGTGGCGCGTTCGCCCTCGCCTACATCGGCACCACCGCCAAGCCCCTCTTCCACGCCGCCCTCAACCCGTCACCACCCCTCACACAGCGTGCCGTCGGCGGCGGTATCCGCGCCATGATCCCGCTCCAGGCCGCGCTGGCCGCCCGCGCGGGCGCCGCCGGCACCGCGCTGCTGACCGTGGCTCTCGCCCCCGCTGCCCGCAAGTTCGCACGGAAGGTGAGCGTCACATGACGGATACGGCTCCACGACACCCCCACCCGGTCGCCGGTCTCCGTTTCGGGTACGGCACCAACGGCCTCACCGACCTCCGGCTCGACGACGCCCTCGGCCTCCTCGCCGACCTCGGCTACGCGGGCGTCGGCCTGACCCTCGACCACATGCACCTCGACCCCCTCGCCCCCGACCTTGCCGCCCGAACCCGACAGGTGGCCCGCAGACTCGACCGCCTCGGCTTGACCGCCACCGTCGAAACGGGCGCCCGCTATGTCCTCGACCCGCGCCGCAAGCACGGCCCCTCCCTCCTCGACCCCGATCCGGAACGACGGGCCGACCGTGTCCGCCTACTGACCCGCGCCGTACAGGTCGCCTCCGACCTGGGCGCCCATGCCGTGCACTGTTTCAGCGGCATCACCCCCGACGGCACCTCGGACGACATCGCGTGGACCCGGCTCGCCGATGCGCTCGGCCCCGTGCTCGACGCCGCTTCCGGTGCCGGCGTCCCGCTCGCGGTCGAGCCCGAACCCGGCCACCTCCTCTCCTCCCTCACCGACTTCCAACGACTGCGCCACGCGCTCGACGACCCCGACCCCGAACTCCTCGGCCTCACCCTCGACATCGGCCACTGCCAGTGCCTCGAACCACTCCCTCCCGCCGACTGCGTACGCGCCGCCGCCCCTTGGCTTCGACACGTCCAGATCGAGGACATGCGCCGCGGAGTCCACGAACACCTGCCCTTCGGAGACGGAGAGATCGACTTCCCGCCCGTCCTCGAAGCACTGGCCGCCGTCGGCTACCGGGGCCTGACCGTCGTCGAACTGCCCCGCCACTCCCACGCGGGCCCCGACCTCGCCGCCCGCTCCATCGACTTCCTGCGCCGAGCGGAAGCCGTTGCCTCGGCGGCGGCCACCACCGCAGTTCCCCTTCCTGTTCGTGCCGAAGGAGGTACCCCGTGACGGACGCCCCCGGGATCGTCACCCTCCGCACCCGTCTCGAAGCCGACCTCGGTGGAGCCGCCCGCGCCTGGCTCGACCAGGCCACCGCCGAGGCCGCCGCCCACGGAGGGCGCCCGGAGCAGGAGGCGCAGGGACCCCTCCCCACATGGGAGCTGAGGTTCGCCGAAGCCGGACGCCGCTGTGGCCCCGACCACGCCGACGCGGCCCGCATCCTGCTCCTGCACGCGGCCAACGCCACCCCGGCGACCCTCGCCCGCGTCTACGCCCGGGGCACCGCCGCAGAACGCCGCGCCGTCCTGCGGTCCCTGCCCCACCTGGTGCCCGGCCCCGAAGCCCTGCCCCTGGTGGAGGACGCCCTGCGCACCAACGACACGACGCTCGTCGCCGCAGCCGTCGGCCCCTACGCCGCCGCCCACCTCGCCCCGCACGACTGGCGCCACGCCGTCCTCAAGTGCCTGTTCACCGGAGTCCCCGTGGACGCCGTCGCCGACCTCCCGAGGCGCGCCCGCGGAGACGGTGAACTCGCCCGCATGCTCGGCGACTACGCGAGTGAGCGGACCGCCGCAGGCCGCACCGTCCCCGGCGATCTGCATCGCGTCCTGCGTCTGACCGCACCCGAGTCCCCCGAGCCCCCCTCGGCCCCCGCGGGCCCGCCCACCGGCGAGGAGTAGGAGCCCTGATGCGCATCTTCGACCCCCACATCCACATGACCTCCCGCACCACCGACGACTACCAGGCGATGTACGCCGCCGGTGTCCGCGCGGTCGTGGAACCCGCCTTCTGGCTCGGTCAGCCCCGCACCTCGCCCGCCTCCTTCTTCGACTACTTCGACTCCCTCCTCGGCTGGGAACCCTTCCGCGCGGCCCAGTACGGCATCGCCCACCACTGCACGATCGCCCTCAACCCCAAGGAGGCGAACGACCCCCGCTGCACGCCCGTCCTCGACGAACTGCCCCGCTATCTCGTCAAGGACAACGTCGTCGCCGTCGGAGAGATCGGCTACGACTCCATGACACCGGCCGAGGACGCCGCACTCTCCGTCCAGTTGGAGCTCGCCGCCACCCACGAGCTGCCCGCTCTTGTGCACACCCCGCACCGCGACAAGCTCGCGGGCCTGCGCCGCACCATCGATGCCGTCCGTGAGTCCGCTCTGCCCCTGGACCGCGTCCTGATCGACCACCTCAACGAGACCACCGTCAAGGAGGCCAAGGACAGCGGCTGCTGGCTGGGCTTCTCCGTCTATCCCGACACCAAGATGGACGAGGAACGGATGGTCGCCATCCTGCGTGAGTTCGGACCCGACCACGTGCTGGTCAACTCCGCGGCCGACTGGGGAAAGAGCGACCCCCTCAAGACCCGTAAGGTCGCCGACGCCATGCTGGCGAGCGGGTTCGACGAGGACGACGTCGACCTCGTGCTGTGGCGCAACCCCGTGGCTTTCTACGGTCTCAGCGGCCGGCTCCAGCTCGACGTGCGGCAACCGGACACGGTGACCCACGAGGGCAACTCCATCCTGCGCGGCGGTGCGTGAGCCATGCGCTTCCGGCATCCCGACGGCTCGACCGTCCACCTGGCCTACTGCACCAACGTCCACCCGGCCGAGGCCCTCGACGGCGTTCTCGCGCAGCTCCGCGACCACTGCGAGCCCGTGCGCAAACGGCTCGGCCGGGACCGCCTGGGCATCGGCCTGTGGCTCGCCAAGGACGCCGCCCACGCCCTCGTCACCGACCCTGCCGCACTGCGCGGGCTGCGCACCGAACTCGACCGGCGCGGCCTCGAAGTCGTCACCCTCAACGGCTTTCCCTATGAGGGCTTCGGCGCAGAACAGGTCAAGTACCGCGTCTACAAGCCCGACTGGACCGACCCGGAGCGCCTCACCCACACCACCGAACTGGCCCGGCTGCTCGCCACCCTGCTCCCGGACGACGTCACCGAAGGCACCATCTCCACCCTTCCGCTCGCCTGGCGCACCCCCTTCGACGCACTCCGCGCCGAGGCCGCCCGCACCGCCCTCACGGCGCTCGCCCAACGCCTCG
The DNA here is from genome assembly GCF_040683555.1 of Streptomyces sp. NPDC093510. NCBI lineage: Bacteria > Bacillati > Actinomycetota > Actinomycetes > Kitasatosporales > Streptomycetaceae > Streptomyces > Streptomyces sp. NPDC093510. The sequence goes on along the minus strand of NZ_JBFBEE010000014.1, from coordinate 75,750 downwards.
ACGCCCTCGCCGAACTGACCGGGCGCTCCATCCGCATCGGCCTCGAACCGGAACCCGGCTGCACCGTCGAGACCACCGCCGACGCCATCGCCCCACTCACCGCCGTCGGCCACGACCGCATCGGTGTCTGCGTCGACACCTGCCACCTCGCCACCTCCTTCGAGGAACCGGGGGCCGCCCTCGACGCTCTCGGCGCCGCCGGCGTCCCCGTCGTCAAGTCGCAGCTGTCCGCCGCGCTCCATGCCGAACACCCCCACCTTCCCGATGTACGCGAGGCCCTCGCCGCCTTCGACGAGCCCCGCTTCCTCCACCAGACCCGGACTCTCACCCGCACCGGCCTGCGCGGCACCGACGACCTCGGCGAGGCACTGGCCACCGACGTCCTGCCCGACACGGCGCCCTGGCGCGCCCACTTCCACGTCCCCCTGCACGCGGCCCCCGCCGCGCCGCTCACCTCCACGCTCCCCGTGCTCCAGGACGTACTGACCCGGCTCGTCGGCGGGCCCACCCCACTCACCCGCCACCTCGAAGTCGAGACCTACACCTGGCAGGCCCTCCCACCCGCACTGCGCCCACGCGGCCGCCCCCAGCTCGCCGAAGGCATCGCCGCCGAACTCGCCCTCGCCCGCGACCTCCTGACCGACCTCGGCCTCAAGGAACTCCCATGACTCCGACCCCCTTGCTGGTTCTCGACGTCGTCGGCCTCACCCCGCGCCTCCTCGATCACATGCCCCACCTGAAAACGCTCGGCCAGTCCGGGTCCAGGGCGCCGCTCGGCACCGTCCTGCCCGCCGTCACCTGCGCCGCCCAGTCCACCTTCCTCACCGGCACCACCCCCGCCGAACACGGCATCGTCGGCAACGGCTGGTACTTCCGAGAGCTCGGTGACGTACTCCTGTGGCGCCAGCACAACGGCCTCGTCTCCGGCGACAAGCTGTGGGACGCCGCCCGTCGCGCGCACCCCGGCTACACCGTCGCCAACATCTGCTGGTGGTACGCCATGGGCGCCGACACCGACTTCACCGTCACACCCCGCCCCGTCTACTACGCCGACGGCCGCAAAGAACCCGACTGCTACACCCGGCCCCCGGACCTCCACGATGAACTGACCGAGAAACTCGGCACGTTCCCCCTCTTCCACTTCTGGGGGCCCGGCGCCGACATCGTGTCCAGCCGCTGGATCGTGGACGCCACCCGGCACATCATCGACACCCGCCACCCCGACCTGGCCCTCTGCTACCTCCCTCACCTTGACTACGACCTGCAGCGCTTCGGCCCCGACGACCCCCGCTCCTTCCAGGCCGCCGCCGACCTGGACGCGGCCCTCGCCCCGCTCCTGGACGACGCGCGAGCGGAGGGCCGGACCGTCGTCGCCCTCTCCGAATACGGCATTACCAGGGTGAACCGGCCCGTCGACATCAACCGAGTGCTGCGCCGCGCGGGCCTGCTGGAAGTGCACACCCAGGACGGCATGGAGTACCTCGACCCGATGGCCTCGCGTGCCTTCGCCGTCGCCGATCACCAGATCGCCCACGTGTACGTCCGCCGCCCGGAAGACCTCGAGGCCGCCCGCGCCGCCCTCAAGGACGTCCCCGGCATCGAGCAGCTCCTCGACGACGAAGGCAAGAAGGCACACCACCTGGACCACCCGCGCTCCGGCGAACTCGTCGCCGTCGCCGAGCCGGATGCCTGGTTCACGTACTACTACTGGCTCGACGATGCCCGCGCGCCCGACTTCGCGCAGCTCGTCGAGATCCACCGCAAACCCGGCTACGACCCCGTCGAGCTCTTCATGGACCCGGAGGACCCGTACGTCCGTGTCAAGGCCGCGGGCGCGCTGGCCCGCAAGAAGCTCGGCATGCGCTACCGCATGGCGGTCGTGCCCCTGGATCCGTCACCTATTCGCGGCAGCCATGGCCGCCTCCCCACGAGCGAGGACGAAAGTCCGCTCATTCTGTGCTCCACCCCCCGCGCCGTCACCGGCCGCGTCGCGGCCACCGATGTGAAATCGCTCCTGCTCGACCTCGCGGGCCTGCGGTGACGACCGCTTGCCCGCGCCGCTGAATCTGCTTGATCTCCACTGAACCAGACGGCTCGGACCCTGCCATCAGGGTCCGGCCCCCAGTGATCCCTGATCCGTTCTTCGAACCCATCCCTGATGCGCCCCTGATGCAGCCGAGGAGAACCGCATGAGCCACAAGCCATCCTCCACCGATCCTGAACTCGCCCGCAGACTCAGCCGGCGCGGCATGCTCGGGGTGGCCGCCGGTACCACCGCCGCGGCCCTCGTCGGTGCGGCCGCCCCGACTGCTTCGGCGTCCACCGCCCCGGCCGGTTCCGCCGCATCGGCCGGTTCCACCGCTCCGGCCGGTTCCGCCGCGTCGGCCGCCTCCGGCAAGGGCCGCGGGCGTCCCGTCCTGCCACCCGGCCGGCTCGGCATCCAGCTCTACAGCCTCCGCGACAAGGTCTCCACCCTCGGATTCTCCGCGGTCTTCGCCGAGTTGGAGAAATACGGGTACGACGAGATCGAATTCGCCGGCTACACCCAGGGTTCGGCGGGTGCCATCACGCTTGCCCAGCTCAAAGCGCTGGCGCGCGACCACGGCCTGCACCCCATCGGGTCCCACGTCGGTTACTACGACGACAACAACCCCAACGCGTACACGTTCGCGCAGAACCTCACCAAGGTCCTCGACGACGCCGAGGCCCTCGGTCTGAAGCACATCGGCACAGCCTCGGGCCCGTTCCGCTACGGAACCACCGTCGACGCCTGGAAGCGTGCTGCGGAGGACTTCAACACGTACGGCGAAGCGGCCCGCAAGCGCGGCATGAAGTTCTACCAGCACAACCACGCCGAGGAGTTCTCCTTCGCCACCGACAAGCCGAAGGTCCGGCTCTACGACGTCCTCCTTGCCGAGACCGACCCCGACTTCGTGTATCTGGAAATGGACATCTACTGGGCGTACAGCGCCCAGTTCCGGTACGGCAAACGGCCCGACGGCACCCCCGCCCCGTTCGAACCGCTCGACTACGTACTGAAGCAGCCCCACCGATACCCGCTGTTCCACGTCAAGGACGGCATCCGTGACGAGACCACCCGCGACGGCTACCGCATGACGGACGTCGGAGACGGCGACATCGACTACAAGAAGTTCCTGTCGAAGGTGACCGCGCGCACCCACCACGGCAAGCGCTATCACCACTGGCAGACCGAGCACGACAACCCCGTCGAGTCCTATGCCTTCGCCCGCAAGTCCAGTGAGCACCTGCACTCGCTGCGTACCGGCCGCTGCGGAGACTGACCGTACGACGACGCGGAGACTGACCGTACGACGACGCGGAGACCGACCGTACGACGACACGGAGGGGGCCCTCCCGCCGGCCGGCGGGAGGGTGCTTGGCTCAGCCGATGCCCTGCCGGTCCGGCAGCAGGGCGAACATGCGGTCCGCCGCTTCCGGTACCGAGCGTTCCACGGCCTGCGCGAGGAGCTCTCGGTGCCGCAGCAGCGGTTCGCGCCGCTCCTCGGGGACGAGCAGCAGCAGATCGTCGAGTCCGGCCAGCATGCGCCGGGTCACCTGGGGGTTACCGACCGCGTTCCCCCTGATCTCGGCGAACCCCAGGTCGACCAGAGCGGTCCAGTCCGGTACCGACTGGACGAGGCGCACCGCCCCGCGCCGGTCGCGGTGCCCGAGCGCCCCCAGCGGGTACGGGGCGATCGACGCCAGGAACTGCACGATGCGGTCCAGGGCCTGTACGGCGGTCGTCGGATCGTTCACGGCGGGTGACAGGGCCCGCAGTGCGATGTCGGACAGCTGTCGCAGACCGAAACCGAGGTCTTGGTGGAAGGTGCGCTCCACCCCGACGGACACGGTGTACCCGAGCGCCCGCCGCGAGGGCGCCGGCCCGCCGTGCACCGTGAACACGGGGGTGCCCGGCACCACGAAGTCGCCGATCCTGGGGATCAGCCGCAGCACGACCCCCTGGCGCCGGGCCGCCCGCACCGCCCGTGCGATGTTCACGTCCCGCAGCACGCCCGCCCTGCCGTGATGCGTGACACGGGCGGTCTCCGGACCGAGTTGCTCCGTGTCCACCGGGAGCTCCGTGGGCTGCTTCACGGCGACCCGGAACGACTCGCGGGCGATCCTGTCGATCACGAAACCGATCCGCATCATCCGGACCGTCCCGTTCACGTACGCCACGAACAGCAGCAGGCTGAGCAGCACCATCACCATCGCAAGCACCGACTCGACGAGAGGCACGCTCGTCAGGAGCCGGGGGTCCTGTTCGCTGTCGAACGAGGTGAGCGTCAGCAGGGAGAACAGGAACGTCGTCATGAACACGGTCAGCGTGATCTTGGTGATGCGGGACCGTACGTACAACCGCACCACCCGGGGACTGAACTGGCCGCTGGCCATCTGGACGGCCACGAGCGAGATGCTGAAGACGACACCGATGAACGTCATCATGGCGCTGCCGATGGTGCTGATCACCGCCTTGGCGTCATCGGCGATGCCCATCAGCTCCTCGATCCGGTCGTACTCCCCTCCGTCCCGCAGCGCCGAGACGATCTGTGTGTCCAGCTCCGCCGCGACCAGCCACAGGATCATGACGCCCAGAAGCCCGGCGGTCGGCGCGAACCACATGGTGTCCCGCAGGTGCTCGCGCAGGGGGGAGAGCATCCGGGGCCGACGAACCCGCACGTCGCCGAGCATCCCAGTCGTACCGGTAATCGAACCGTCACTCATGGTGCGACTCTAGGCGGGGTGGCGGCGGTCACCGCGCATCCGGCGGTCGGCGGGCGGATACGCAGGTGAAAGGCACTCCGAAACCTTGGTATTGTTGTCCATGTCGCCGCGGGGAACACCCCGCACGGCGGCAGACACCTAGTCCGGGTGGCGGAATGGCAGACGCGCTAGCTTGAGGTGCTAGTGCCCTTTATCGGGCGTGGGGGTTCAAGTCCCCCCTCGGACACCAGCTGAGACCCCAGTTCACCTGGGGTTTTTGCTTTTCTGGGGTGTGGCGTGACCAACCACGTGACTAACCACGTGACCAACAGCCCAGAGAGTGGCTCTTTCGTTGCTTCGGCCCTACTTGGCCCGTTCGACCAGGGCGACCGATGTGCACAGACGTCGGAACCGGTTGTGCTGGGTCCGACCGGTGTGGCTCATGCACTCCATATCCACGGTCGCGCCGTCCGCCGAAGGCTTGGCCTCCCAGCCGCACGTCAGGCACTTGGCCTCGAACGTCACTTCCGTATCCGGCTGCTGAGCGATCCGGTGCTTCGTGTACCGCAGAATTGAGCGGGTCATCGTGCGCGGTCCCCCTCATCAGGTGTGGGCGGTCGTCGGTGGGGTCTGCGTGTCCCGGTTACCTCACCGGGCAGTCCAGTTCCGGCCTGGTGCGATTCGGCGAGCAGCACACGAGGGCCAGGGACAGGTACGAGGGGCGTTCGAGGTAGAAGCCGTGGGAGACGTCTCCACCTCGACCCAGCCGTTCTGCAGCGGAGTGGACCAGTAGCGCCAGCCGCGTACTTTCGCGGTCCGATTGGGAGGCGAACCGGGGCGCGTACTCGGCCAGTTGTCGCCCGAGCCATTCCGCCGCTTCCTTCGGCTCTTTCCAGGTGCCGCGCACGAGCTTCGCGGGCTTGATCAGCCAGTGCGCCGTTTCCAGTGGCGGCAGATCCACGGTCGGGAACTCCGCCTTCACTTCCTTGTACCGCGCGATCAGCTCCGGCTTGTCGGCCGGTGGTGGATCAGGGTGCGGGGGCCGTCGCATGGCCTCGTCGTCGAACCGTTGCTTGGAGCCGGTCCACAGGTAGCCGTGGTGGTGCAACTGTCGTCCCGTTCAGTGCAGGGAGAGGAGGAGCGCCCGACCGGCCCTGTCTCTCGGGGGTGAGCCAGGGCCGGGGGCGCCAGGGATGGCCGTCAGGCGGACAGGACGAAGCGGGCCGGGTCGATGCCGGCCGAGTTCAGTTCCTCGGTGGTGAAGTGCAACGGCTCCGCACCGGGCCGCTTGCTGTCGCCCAACGCCCACGCGTCGGGGCCGATCTTCGCCAGCGTGGCGCAGGACTCGCCATCCGGATGCGTATTGCCCCCGCACGCCTTGTAGAACGTGGTGCCGTCGAGGGGGAGGCTGTACAGGTCGGTTCCGGTTTCGGGCATGGTGTGCCTTCCTGTGTGGTCAGTGCTGGGGTGGACTTAGAGCCGGTACTGATCCGTTTCCGATACGTACAAGACGCCCGGCCCAACAGCCGTCGCGTCTCCCGAGAGAGCTCGTGCAGCATCGACCTGGCGTTGCCCTTCATGGCGTTGGTCAGGCTGTCGACCAGTAGGGCGGCCTCGGACGGGAGCAGAACCATCTCGGTGTCCGCCACGTGCCGACCGTTCTTCGTCAGCCACATAGGCGCGCGAATGTTCCCGTTTGTCGGTCGGCATGTACGCATCGTTCTCGCGGGCGACGCCCCCGATCCACAAGCTTGCATGAGCTTGCACGGCAATTAGCGTGGCCAGTCGCTGTATTGACGCGGTCTCTGCTGGTCGGCGATGCTCGTGCAAGTCCGAGCAAGCCCCTAGGCCAGGGAGCCAGCCATGGCTGCGAAGTTCGTCGGCATCGACCCTGACACTGACCGGGACCACTGCCCCACCGTGTGGGCGGACGAGGAAGCCCAGGAGATCTTGGTGCAGGGGTGGAAGCCGACCCCAGAGACGCAGGCGGAATGCGAGGGCACCAGTCCCGCGAATGGTCCGGTGCCCGACAGCGAGGCCATCGTCAGGATTCCGGCCCGGATGATTCCGATGATCAGGGAGGCGTGTGATGCCGTCGAGCGTGCCCAGCTTCGCTGAGCTGCTTGGCCAGTGCGAGCGATCCGCCGTCCACCTGGAGCTGCGCGACTCGTACGCCACAACGGACCGCTTTGAGGCGTGGAAGCGTGGCGAGCGGATCAATTGGGAGGATCGCGAGTCCTGGTGGCACCCCTATGACCAAATGATCGCTGACACAGTGGCCAGAGGCGTAGCGATCCGAAGGGCGCGGGTGGTCTCCGAGCCGGTCTCGGAGTACATCCGCTGGGAGCACTACGTCACCCACGCCAACGTCACGGCAGGTGAGCGAGTCCGCTGGCTGCCACGGCGACGGGCCACAACCGTCGCCCTGCCGGGGAACGACTTCTGGCTGTTCGATGACACCGTGCTCCGGGTGCACCACTTCTCGGGCGATGGCGCGGTGGTGGAGGACGAGATCACGGCCGATCCGGAAGCCGTGGAGCTGTGCTCCGCCGCGTTCGAAGCGGTCTGGGAGCGAGCGATCCCGCACCACCAGTACAAGATCTGACGAGAGCCAGCTTCATGACCCCGCACCCCTCTTCACGCGTCCAGAGGGCCCGAGAGAATCTTTCGGGCCGTCTGAGTGAGATCCGGAAGGACGCGGGGATCAGCGGGCGTGAGCTGGCTGTCAGGTGCGGCTGGTCAGAGTCGAAGTCGTCCCGGATCGAGAACGCCAAGACGCCTCCGTCCGACGCCGACATCCGAGCGTGGTGCCGGGCCTGCGCCGCTGAGGAACAAGCGCCCGATCTGATCGCGGCCAACAGGCAGTCCGCTGAGGCACATGTGGAGTGGAAGCGGCTCCAGCGAACGGGTCTCCGGAGACTCCAAGAGAGCACCGGCGACCTGTACCGACAAACTAAGGCCTTCCGCGTCTACGTATCCGACGTGATTCCCGGATTCCTTCAGACTCCGGGGTACGCCTCCGCGTTGCTCTCCTCTATTTCGGATTTCCGTGGGACACCGGATGACGTGAGCGACGCCGTGACAGCTCGGATACGGCGTAACGAGGTGTTGAGCAAGGGCGGACGCCGGTTCTCCTTCGTGTTGGAGGAGTCGGTGTTGCGATACCGGTTGTGCGGTGCCGACACCATGGCGGCGCAGCTTGGTCACCTGCTCGGGGTCATGGAACTTCAGAACGTCGCAGTGGGCATCGTTCCGTTCTCGGAACAGCGGGTCATCTGGCCCATGCCGACCTTCACGATCTTCGACGACCAGAGGGTGCACGCTGACACGCTGGATGCCGCCTCCACCCTCACACAGCCGAGTCAGGTCGAGCTGTACGCCCGTGCCTTTGAACGCCTCTCTCAGCAGGCCGCTCGGGGAGCGGCGGCTCGCTCTCTCATTGCGGGCGCGGTGGCAGCCCTGGGCTGACCAGAGACTCACGTCCCCCCTCGGACACCAGCCAGATCCCCACGGTTCCTCGTGACCCGTGGGGATCTGTCGTTTACGGAGTCGTTTACGGAGTCGTTTCCGCAGGGTCGGGATGGGGCGTCGGCCGGGTCGCTACGGATTGACGCAGGTGATCGAGCCGACCGGCAGGTCGTTCCCGGTCGAGGTGGCGGTGAAGCCGAACGTCACGGTGCCGTCCGGTGGGATGGTGCGGTTGTGGTCGACGTTCTTGACCGTGACCGTGCCGTCGGAGCCGGTGCTCAGGGTGCCGTTCCAGACCTGGTTGATCTTGGCGCCGGTACCTGGCTCCCAGCGCACGGCCCATCCGTCGCGCGCGGTGGTGTTGTGGTTCATGACCTCGACAGACCCCTGGAAGCCGCCGTTCCAGGAGTTCGTCACCTTGTAGAGGGCCATGCAACCGGTGTGCGGGTCGGTCGGCGTGGGCGTCGGTGGCGGCGTGGTGGGAGGGGGACCCCCGGCACCGTCGCGGATGCCCGTCACTTCGCCGTTGCCCCCGTCGAAGACGATGTCCGAGCAGGAGAAGAAGTTCTCCTGGCTGTCCGACCGCACCCACTGGATGAACATCATCGCGTCACCGGAGCGGCCCGACGGCAGCTTCAGGTCCCAGTAGTAGTGACCGGACTCGCTGCCCACCGGCCCGGACTGCGGCGGGTTGGTGACGGTCTGGACGAGTTCCAGGTCGTCCCAGCCCAGCGCCTTCGTGGGCGAGTAGCCGGGCTTGGAGACGTACACGCGGAAGTCTCCGGGATGCGCCGCCCAGTTGCTGTGCTTGATCTTGATCGTCGAACCGGAGGTGAGGTGCGTCCGGGGCCAGTCGGCACGTGCGGCGTTGTAACCGGTGAAGTTGTACGGGGAGCGGTCGCCGGCGCTGCACAATTTGCCGTCAGGGACATAGCCCGGGCCGCGACCGCCCGCGTTGGAGTCGAGCACGGCGAACCAGTTGTACAGCGCGTTCGCGCCGCTCTCCGCGAGCGCCGCCTTGCACGCCGGGTTCGTCGGGTCGAGGGCGCCGGTACTGGTCCTGGCGTCCAGATAGCAGAGGTACGTCCGTGACCCGGGCGTCATCGTCACGCCGTGCGCCTGCGCGCTGTTCTGGCCGGTCAGGACCAGACCGAGCCCGCCGAGCAGGGTGGCCAGCACCGCGAGTAAGGACAGTGGTCGTCTCTTGCTTCGAGTCATGCTCAGAGTCATGGCGTTTCACTTTCCTGGTCGTCTTCTGTCGTGCCGGGCGTCCGTCCCTCGTCGACCGTCGGGTGGGCGTTGCGTACGAGCATGGAGAACTGGTCGTGGAACCAGTGGCCGGCCAGCGGCGCGTCCGGCATGGCGCCGGTCGGGTTGCCGCCCGCGTTGGGCGCTGTGTGGTCCGGGTCGCACATCGGGTCCGGACGCTTGCCCTCGTCGTTCGGGATGTCCTTGCTCGCGCCGTCCGATTCCCCCGGCGGCTTGACCCACAGGAACGCGTCGAGGTGCGAGTCCGGGGAGTCGGCGGGCGCCGCCTGCGGGGGCGGGCCGAGGCCCGCGCCGTTGACGTTGCACCACAGTCCGCGGTGGGTCCGGCGGTCCACCTTGGACTGGCTGATGTAGGTGTCGAGCACCGTGCTGGTCCCCTCGGCGGTCGGGCGGTCGCTGCCACCCCAGCCGTTGCGGGAGGTGTCGATGACCATGCCGGTGGAAGCGGGCCAGCCCTGGGACACCAGCGCGGTGTACAGGGCCTTGGTGAAGTCCGACTCGTCGAAGTTCGGGTTCCACTCGTAGAACGCGCCGGATTTGATCATGTTGCCGCCGACCGTCTTGTTCGGGTCGGTGAGGAACGGCTCGGCCAGGGGCGTGTAGTTGGAGACGTTGGTGATCAGACCGTCCACGCTGCGCAGGCCGGCTCGGGTGCCTTTGACGACGTCCGTGTACAGCTGGGCGGTCTGGGCGAGGTTGGTGTCCCAGCCGAGCCAGCCGGAGTGGCCGACGTCCATGTACGTGTACACGTTCGGGATGGCGTGCAGCTTGTTCAGGGCGTACCGGGTGGCGTTCACCTGGATACCGCTGCTCTTGGCCCGGGCGCACTCCGGGTCGGAGAGGTTGGTGACCAGGTTCGGCAGGCCGTCCGGCTCGATGACCGTGGTGATGCGGATGTCCTGGTACTTGGGGTTGGCGAAGACCTTGACGATCTCGTCGATGTAGTCGGTCTTGTAGCGTGCCAAACCCTTGTGGGTGAGTGGAAGTTCGCCGTTGGAGGCGAGGGCGGCGCAGTCGCGGCCCGGCAGGTCGTACACCACGAACGAGGCGACGAGCGGCCGGCCCGGCTTCTTCTGTGCGAGTGCCAGGTCCAGGTGGTCGGCGAGGCTCTTGCGGCCCGCGTTGGCGTCGCCGCCGTGGATGGCGGCGATCCGGTCCAGCCAGACGGCCGTCGGGTAGTTCTTGACCTGCTCCATCCTGGACCTGAGTGTCGCGTCGGTGGTCTTGGCGATCGATCCGTCGACGAGGCGGGCGTAGTCCGGGTTGACGTAGAACGACGCGTCGGCGAACGGGTTGTCGACGTGCGGCTCCGCCGCCGACGCCCGGGGCGCCGCCATCTGGACCGCCGCTCCCAGCAGCAGGGTGCTCGACGCGGCGGCCAGAACGGCCGTTCGCTTGCGGTGGGGTCTGCGGGGCCGGGTGCTCGCGCGTCCGGTCTGGTCGGCCATGTGCTCTCCTCGAGTGGGGGTGGGGTGGGGTGGGGTGGGGTGGGGGCTGGGGGTGGAGGTGTGACGACGGCATCCCGGCTGCTCTGGAGGACGGTCACAGTGCAGGCCGGTGCGGTGCCGCAGCGGGCGGCGGGGACAGAGACCGCACCGGGCGACGAGGGCGGACACCGCACCAGCAGCGCGGACTTAACCGGTGGAGCAGGCGGAACCGACAGAGCGGGCGGAGCAGGTGGAGCAGGTGGAGCAGGCGGAACCGACGGAACAGGCGGAACCGTTCAAGGCCCGGCTGGTCCGGCTCACCGGCCCGGGCCGGCACCGCCGATGTTCACGGCGGAGGAGAAGGAGTTCACCGACAGCCCGGCGCCGTTCTGCCACGGCTCGAAGCCGGCCTGCACGCTGGTCAGATACCAGTCGCGCTGCGCCATGCCCCGGGCGACGGCCTGGTCGACGAAGTCCATGACGTCGAAGCTCCAGCTCGCGATCGCCGACGGGGCGACGAAGGAGATCACGTCGTTGGAGCCGTTGCTGCCGGTCCATACCTCCCAGGTGCGCCCGCCGACGGCGGCCGTGCCGACCCGGGAGCCGATGGGCTGAATGGGTCCGACCCGGTTGAACCAGATCATGATCTCGGTCCTGTTGACGCCGTCGGTGCGGGGCGTCGGGTCCAGCCAGATGTCGTACGAGGCGTTGAACACGGCACCTGAGACGAAACCGTAGGAGATGCTGCTGGGTGCGCTGGAGACGGTGCTGATCTGCGCGGGGAGCCTGGTCCCCGGTGAACAGACGGTGTAGTGGCAGCCGTTGAAGACCGACGGGTACGACTTGGGGGCGCCGTTGGTGGGCACCGAGCCGTCGGCCCGGGCGACCCGGAAGCCGGTTCCGGTGGCGGTGACGCACTGGGTGGCGCCGGTGCCCCAGCGGTTGTTCTGGACGACGTAGCGTTCCTGGATCACGGTGGTTCCGAAGGGTTCGCAGATCGTCGTGTCGGCCTGGGCGGGCGGGCCGCCGACGAGGAGCGCGGCCACCGTGGCGAGAGCGGTGAGCAGTGTGCCTGACAGGGCGCGGACGGTGCGGAGGCGATGCGGCGAGGATCGCATGCGGGAGCCTCTTTCCGAGGGGGCCGGATCTCACAGGGGATTCACAGGGAATTTCACGGGGGGTGCTGCGCGACCAGGGGGCGTCGCGAGCAGAGGGTGCGGTGCTGCGCGAACTGCGGGAGCGGTTCGGCCTCCTTGGAGGTGGGAGCGCTCCCACTTTCGGGACTGTAAGAGTCCGACGGTGCCATGACAACCCCGAGCGTCAATTCGTCGAAGGGAACGCAGATCGTCGAGGGTGCTGAGGCGGTGATCGCCGCGACCGCCGCGACCGCCGCGATCGCCTCGTGTCGGCCTGTATTGCCCACGGACGAACACGACTTCGCCTGCGGCGAGCGAAAGCGGCCATCCGGCGGGCAGATCCGGCCGACGGCGTCCGGCAGCGTCCGACCGGTGGGCGGGGCGGCCGCGAGGGCATGTGTCGGACCCTCTCGTCGGCGGACAGTCGACCAAGTGAGCTGGCACGACGCCGCAGAATGCGCCGGAGCCCTGGCGCGTCCGCCGGTTTCCCGGACCGCGACGGCGTGCGGAGTGCGTTCCCGTACGCTCCCGGGGCGCTGTCGCCGGCAGGGCGGGCGTCCGCCGACCAGTGGGTGCCCTGCGCGGCGCGGTGTCGCGATACGAGGGGCTGGAACGGTTCTAGGGCGGCGACTGTGCCCCCGGTGAGCAGTACACCAAGCCGGTGTTCACGTACTCCCCGTACGCGGGCGGGTGTTCGGTCATCGGCGGCCACGTCCACCGCGGCAAGAAGTACGCTGACCTGGCCGAGGGTACGACGTATCTCGCCACCGACTGCTGCTCCTCCACCGTCCGGGCGCTGCGCCCCGACGGCAGCGGCGGCTACGAGCAGGCGGAGATCGGCGAGATAGCCGAGGGCGACGCGCCCGCCCGGCGAGGCAACAGCTCACCACCGCCGCGCTTCCTGCTCCACGGGGACGCCTGTGTCATGGGGCGGTGAGGGCGGTGAGGGCGGTGAGGGCGGTCAGGGCGGTAAGGGCGGTGGCCGGTCGTCACGGGTGGCTGTCGTTCTCGGCCCACAGCGACCGCACGTGGCCGAGATGCCGCGCCATGCACTTCTCCGCGGCCTCGGCGTCGCCCGACAGCATGAGGTCGAGGAGTTCGACGTGCTCCTCGGCCGACGGGGTCAGCTGGTCGCGTTCGTCCAGGGTCGTCAGGCCGTAGAGGCGGGAGCGCTTGCGGAGGTCACCGACCGTCTCGACCAGCCGGTCGTTGCCCGAGAGGGCGAGGAGTGAGAGGTGGAAGCGGCGGTCTGCCTCCAGATAGGCGATGAGGTCGTGGTCGCGGGCGGCGCGCACGATCTCCTCGGCGACCGGGCGCAGCACCTCCAGGTCCTCGCGGGCCGCGGTGCGGGTGATCCGGCCGATCATGGGGACCTCGATCAGGCCGCGGATCTCCGTGTACTGGTCGAGGTCGCGCTCATTGACCTCGGTGACGCGGAAGCCCTTGTTGCGGACCGGTTCGACCAGGCCCTCCCTGGCCAGGTCGAGCATCGCCTCGCGCACCGGCGTCGCCGAGATGCCGAAGTCCTCGGCGAGGCCGGGCGCGGAGTAGATCTCGCCGGGGCGCAGTTCGCCGGAGATCAGGGCGGCGCGCAGGGCGTGGCCGACCTGGTCGCGCAGCCGCTCCCTGGTGGTGATGAGGTTCTTCTGCTTCAGGTGCCCCATGGTGTCCCCTCCGGTGGATCCCGCGCCCGCGCGGATCACCAAAGTACAATGTCACGTGGCAAGTTGGTGGCCCGAGAGGTGCTCCGGAGGCGCCCGGGAGGCGCACCGGGGTGCTCCGGAGGGGACGGGGGGGGCTCAGAGCAGGAAACCCGCCGGGAAAGGGTCGTCTGGGTCCAGGAAGTACTGGGCGGTGCCCGTGATCCAGGCACGCCCGGTGATCCGGGGGACGACCGCGGGCAGACCCGCCACCTCCGTCTCGGCCACCAGCCGCCCGGTGAACTCCGTGCCGATGAAGGACTCGTTGACGAAGTCGCGGCCCAGCGGGAGCTCCCCGCGAGCGTGCAGCTGTGCCATCCGCGCGGATGTGCCCGTTCCGCACGGCGACCGGTCGAACCAGCCCGGGTGGATCGCCATGGCGTGCCGTGAGCGGTGGGCGTCCGAGCCCGGCGCGGCCAGATAGACGTGCTTCACCCCGGCGATCTCCGGATGCTCGGGGTGCGCCGGGCGGTCCGGTGACGCGTTGATCGCGTCCATGACGGCGAGACCCGCCGCGAGCAGGTCGTCCTTGCGGGCCCGGTCGAAGGGCAGTCCCAGCGCGTCGAGTTGGACGAACGCGTAGAAGTTTCCGCCGTACGCCATGTCGTACGTCACCGTGCCGTGCCCCGGCACCTCGACCTTGCGGTCCAGGGCGGCACAGAAGGCGGGAACGTTGGTGAGCGTCGCCGATGTGGCCGCGCCGTCGGTCACACGTACGTCCACGGAGACGAGGCCCGCCGGAGTGTCGAGACGCACCGTCGTGACCGGCTCGGTGACCTGGACCATGCCGGTCTCCACCAGAACTGTGGCCACCCCTATGGTGCCGTGGCCGCACATGGGGAGGAGCCCGGACACCTCTATGTAGAGGACGCCGTAGTCGGCGTCGGGGCGGGTCGGGGGCTGGAGGATGGCGCCGCTCATCGCGGAGTGGCCGCGCGGCTCGTACATCAGGAGGGTGCGGAGGTGGTCGAGGTGTTCGATGAAGTGGAGCCTGCGGTCGGCCATGGTGGCGCCGGGGATCACGCCGATGCCGCCGGTGACGACGCGCGTGGGCATGCCTTCGGTGTGCGAGTCGACGGCGTGGAAGACGTGACGGGTGCGCATGGGTCCCTTCCGGTTCTCTTCTCGGGCGTTCTCGTCTCGGGGCAGGGTGGATACAGGGTGTGGAGAAAGGGCGGGGAGACAGGGTGGGGAGGGGTCAGCGGTGTCCTGCTGCCATCGCCTTCTCCGTGGCCGACCTGACCAGCGCCTCCGTGGGGCCGGACAGGGGGGAGCGCGGCGGGCGGGTGGGGCCTCCCCGGCGGCCCACGATGTCCATCGACAACTTGATGGCCTGCACGAACTCCGTCTTGGAGTCCTGGCGCAGAAGCGGGTGCAGCGACTGGTAGAGGGGCAGCGCCGTGTCCAGGTCCTGGGCGCAGGCGGCTTCGTAGAGCTCCACGCAGGTGGCGGGGAAGGCGTTCGGATAGCCGGCGATCCAGCCGACCGCGCCCGCGAGGGCGAGTTCGAGCAGTACGTCGTCCGCGCCGATCAACAGGTCGAGATCCGGGGCGAGTTCGGCGATCTCGTACGCCCTGCGGACGTCCCCGCTGAACTCCTTCACGGCCACGATGGCGCCGTCGCCGTGCAGCCCGGCCAGCAGGTCCGGGGTCAGGTCGACCTTGGTGTCGAGGGGATTGTTGTACGCGACGACGGGCAGGCCGGCCCCGGCGACCGCGGCGTAGTGGGCGCGTACGGCGTTCTCGTCGGCGCGGTAGGTGTTCGGCGGGAGGAGGAGCACGGAGCCGCAGCCCGCCTCCGCGGCCTGTTCGGCCCAGCGGCGGGACTCGGCGCTGCCGTAGGCGGCGACGCCGGGCATCACGCGGGTCCCGTCGCCGGCGGCCTCGACGGCGGTCCGGACGACACGGGCGCGCTCGTCGTCGGTGAGGGTCTGGTACTCGCCGAGGGAGCCGTTGGGCACGACGCCGTCGCAGCCGTTGCCGATGAGGTGGCGGACGTGTTCGGCGTAGGCGTCGTAGTCGATCGAGAGGTCCTCGCGCAGGGGGAGCGCGGTGGCGACCATGATGCCGCGCCAGGGGCGGTCGGCGGTCCAGGTGGTGGCGGTCATGAGGGCTGCCCTTCTGTCGGGTGCGGCGGGGAGGCGGAAGAGGCGGAAGAGGCGGGGGGCGTGGGAGAGGTGTGTGTGGCGTCTGTGTCCGGGGCGGGCGCGGGCGCTGTCTCCGGGGCGGGCTCCTCCGGAAGCGCCGCGAGAACGCCGAGCGGCACGGGTGCCGCCAGCAGGCGCCGGTCAGGGGGCGCGGGAAGGACCGGCGGGCAGTGCGCCGAGAGCGGAGGGGAGGGGGAGGACGGAGGAGAAGCAGAGGGTGGAGGGGAAACAGAGGGGAGAGGGGAAGCAGAGGGGGAAGGAGCAGCGGAGGGTGGAGGGGGCGGTGAGGAGGCCATGCAAGTCACCGCCCAACCGCATACGCGGCCCTGGCACCAGCCCATGCCCGCGCGGGTCAGGAGTTTCACCGTGCGTGCGTCGCGGGCGCCGTACTCCGTGACGGCCTCACGGATGCGACCTGCCGCAACCTCCTCGCAGCGGCAAGCCTCCGTGTCGTCGGAGAGCCACCGGGTCCAGCCGGGCCCCGGCGCGTGCGCGGCGGCCATGACCTCGGCGAACGCGTTCATGCGGTCGCGACGGCGGCGCAGGGCGCGCAGGCGCGAGGGTGGGGCGACGGGGCGTCGCCCGGTCAGCCGGGCCGCGATGGCCGTCGCGGCCAACGCGCCCTCCGTTATCGCGAGTTGCGCCCCGCCCACGCCCGATGTCTCGCCCGCCGCCCACAGGCCGCGCAGGGACGTCTCCTGCAGCGGACTCAGCGCCAAAGCGTGTGTGCCGTCGGCGGTCAGGCGGGTCGAACAGCCCAGGGCGGTCGCCAGGTCGATCTGCGGGATCAGGCCGTGTCCGACGGCCAGCGCGTCGCAGACGATGCGGCGCCCCGTGCCCGGTACCGGCCGCCAGTCGCGGTCGAGGCGGGAGACCGTCACCGCCTCCACCCGGTCGGTTCCGTGCGCCTCGGTCACCGCGTGGCGGGTGCGCAGACGCACCTTGTGGCGTAGCAGGCGTGTGCCGTGGCGCGCGGCCTCCGTCACCTTGTGCGGCTGGGTGGCGAGCACGGCCGGATGGCGGGCGTAGCCGAGGTATCCGGACGCTTCGATCAGTTCGGGAACCTCCGCTCCGGCCGCCGTGAGCGACGCGGCCACGGCGAGCAGGAGCGGGCCGCTGCCCGCGACGACCACGCGCCTGCCGGGCAGGACGAGGCCCGACTTGAGCATGGCCTGGGCGCCGCCCGCTCCCACCACGCCGGGCAAGGTCCAGCCGGGGAAGGGGAGGTGACGTTCGTACGAGCCGGTGGCGAGGAGGAGCGAGCGGGCCCGCACGGTCACCGGGCGCCGACCCCGACCGCCCTGGCGGCCCTCACCGTGCTCACCATCCGAACCATCCGAACCATCCTCGCCGTCCCCGCTATCCCTGCCAGCCCCGCTACCCCCGCTACCCCCGCTACCCCCGCTACCCCCGCTGACCCCGCCATCCCCGCCGTCCTCACCGATGAGGGCGTGGACGGTCCAGTGATCCTCCGCCTCGCGCGTGACCGTCCAGATGTGATGACCGAAGAGCTGCGTGGCGTCGCTCGCCGCCAGACGTTCGCGCAGGCCCGTGAACGTACGCCAGTCGTGATGCAGGGCTTCGGGCCGGGCGGCGCGCATGGCCGGTGCGGGGTGCCGGTAGAACTGGCCGCCCGGCCTGCCCGCCGAGTCCAACAGCGCGACGGACAGTCCGAGTTCAGCCGCTGTCACGGCGCCGGAAAGGCCCGCGGGGCCGGCGCCGAGCACGGCGAGGTCGCACAGCGCTGCCGGTGCCTTTGGTGCCGAGGCTGCCTCAGGCGTCGAACGTGGCATGACCGTTCCCTTCCTGAGTGGTGACCGTGTCGCCGGGGCGGGCGGTGACCAGGCAGGCCCTTCTGTTGGGCTTCCCGTTGACGTTCGCGAGGCAGTCGTGACACTGGCCGATGCCGCAGAACGCCCCGCGCGGCCGTCCGCCGGCCCGGGTGGTCCGCCAGGCGAGGATTCCCGCCGACCAGAGCACGGCGGCGATGGACTGGCCGGGCCACGCGTCGAGTTGACGCCCGTCGAACGTGATCGTGAATGCGGTGCCGGGGGTGACCCCGGCGAGGCCGGCGGGTGTCCGGTCATCGCGTGTCATGAGGGTGGCTCCTCTCGGCGGCAGGGGCGGGGCGTTCGAAACGATCCGGGGTGAACGGCGCCACGGGCAGGGGTATTTCACGGCCCGTCAGTACGGCGGCGATCATCGCCCCGGTCGCCGGGGCGAGGCCGATGCCCGCGCCCTCGTGGCCGCAGGCGTGCAGCAGGCCGGGGGCGCGCGGGTCGGGGCCGATCGCGGGGAGGTGGTCCGGCAGGTAGGGGCGGAACCCGGCGTACGTACGGATCGCCCGTACCGTGGCGAGGGCGGGGAACAGGCCGACCGCCTGCGCCGCGAGCCGCCGCAGGACTTCCACCGAGAGCGTCCGGTCGAAGCCCACGCGTTCCCGGCTCGCCCCGATCAGCACCGGTCCTGCCGGGGTCCCTTCCACCACGGCCGAGGTCTGCAGCGCCGCCGAGCCGCTCGCGACGTCGGCGACGTACTCCGCGGAGTACACCTTGTGGCGCACCACGCGCGGCAACGGCTCGGTGACGAGGACGAAGCCGCGGCGGGGCAGAACCGGCAGCTCCACGCCTGCCAAGCGGGCGAGTTGGCCGCCCCACGTACCGGCGGCGTTGAGCACGTGCGGCGCCCGCACCTCGCCCCGCTGCGTCCGTACGCCCCGCACCTCGCCCTCGGTTCCCGTGAGGACGGCGGTGACCTCCTCGCCAAGCCGCAGCGTGAGCCGTCCGGCGTCGGCGGCGGCGCGCAGCAGGTGGGCCGCGGCGAGGGCGGGTTGTACCTGGGCGTCCTGCGGATAGTGGAAACCGCCAGCGAGACCGGGTGCGAGGTGTGGTTCGAAGTCGGCGAGGCGGTCGGCCGGGATCTCGGTCGCCCTGACGCCCGCGCGTGTCTGCGCTGCGGCGAAGTCCCGCAGGGCGGCGAGCGCTGGTTCGGTCGAGGCGACCACCAGGCCGCCCTTCGTCTCGTACTCGATGCGTGAGGGGAGTTCGGCAGCGAGCTCTCGCCACAACTGGGCGGACAGAAGGGCCAGTTCGAGCTCGGGCCCCGGCTCCTTGTCCGAGACGAGGAGGTTTCCCTCGCCTGCTCCGGTGGTGCCGCCCGCGACGGGCCCGCGGTCGATGACGGTGACGTCGAGTCCGGAACGGGCGGCGTAGTAGGCGCACGCGGCGCCGACGACGCCCGCCCCCACGATGATGAGGTCCGGCCGTCCGGACGGGTGTCTCGTGAGCACGGCAGTAATATTTCACATGGCACTGGTGCTGCCAAGGGTGCGTGCGTACAAGGCAGTTGATCACCTGTAGGGGGCGTGTTCAGGCGCGGCGGTGGTGCGTGCCGGGCGTGTATCCGTAGGCCCGGCGGAACACATCGATGAACGCGCTGGTGGACGACCAGCCGCAGCGGTGCGCGACCACGGTGACCGGCATGTCGTCGGCCAGCATGCGCAGCGCGTGGAAGAGGCGCAGCTGGGTGCGCCACTGCGGGAACGTCATGCCCAGCTCGCGGCGGAAGAGCCGGCTCAGGGTGCGTTCGCCCGCGCCCACCGCCGTGGCCAGCTCGGCCAGGCCGCGCGGGTCGGCGGGGTCGTTGAGGAGGAGATCGCAGACGGCCGTGAGGCGGGAGTCGCGCGGGGTGGGCAGCTGTACGGGCTCCTGCGGTGACGCGCGCAGCTGGTCGACGAGGACGGCGCGCAGGCGGCGCCGCTCCGGTGACTCGTCGTGCGGTGTCCGGGTGCAGGCGAGGATCAGCTCGCGCAGGAGCGGGCCGACGGCGAGGACGGTCGGGGCGTCGAGGCCGAGCGGGTTCGTGCCGGCGGGCAGGCCGACGAGGTGCAGGGCGAGGTGGCCGTGCGCCCGGTGTGCGTGGACGCACCCCGCCGGGACCCAGATGGCCCGGGTGCCCGGCGCGAACCAGGTGCCCGCGTCGGTGGTGACGGCGACGACGCCGGAGCCCGCGTAGACGATCTGGTGGTCGTCGTGCCGGTGCGCGTCGATGCGCTCGCCGGGTGCCAGCTCCCGGGTGACGGTGGGCGCTTCGGGGGTGTGGCGGATGTTCGGCACAAGTTGGCACTTTATCGGAAGCGGGCCAGGACGGGGCGTGGCGACGATGAGGCGGTGTCGACGAACCAGCCCGCGCCCCCAGCGATCCAGCAGCCCCGCACCGGTCCCCGCACCGGTCCCCGCACCGGTCCGCGCACCGGCCCCCGTCCCCGTCCCATCCCCCTCCTCTCCCTGGGCCACGCCTGCGTGGACGTCTATCAGGGAGCCGTCGCCGCCCTCGTGCCGTTCTTCGTCGCCGAGCGCGCCTATACCTACGCCGCCGCGTCCGGCATCGTGCTCGCCGCCTCGCTGCTGTCCTCCGTGGTGCAGCCGCTGTTCGGCGCGCTCACCGACAGATGGGCCATGCCGTGGCTGCTGCCGGTGAGCACGCTGGTGGGCGGTGCCGGGGTGGCCCTCGCGGGGGTCGGCGGGAGCTACCGGCTGACCCTCTTGGCCGTCGCCGTGTCCGGCATCGGCGTCGCCGCGTACCACCCGGAGGCCGCGCGGGTGGCGCGGCAGGCGAGCCGGGGCAGCCACACCGCCATGAGCTGGTTCTCGCTCGGCGGCAATCTCGGCTTCGCCGTCGCGCCTCTGCTGGTCTCCGCCGTCGTCGCCACGGGCGGCCTGCGCGCTTCCCCTCTCCTGATCATCCCCGCCCTCGCGGGAGCCGTGCTGTGCGCGGCCGCGCTGCGAAGCGTGAGGGAAGCGGCACGGGAGGCGGCCGACGTCACGAAAGCCGAAGCCGAAGCCGAAACCGAAGCTGCAACAGCAACAGCAACAGCAACAGCAACAGCAACAGCAACCGGGACCGGCACCGAAGCCGTCGCCGAGGACGACTGGCCGTCCTTCATCAAGCTGTCCGGTGCCATCGTCTGCCGCTCGGTCGTCTTCACGGGGTTGAGCACGTTCGTCGCGTTGTACGTGCGCGAACGCGCCGGAGGAGGCGAAGTCGCCGGTACTGTCGCGCTGTTCGTGCTTTACCTCGGCGGCGCGGTAGGCACCGTCGCGGGCGGGCGGCTCGCCGCACGGCACGGCCGCATGCCGGTCGTCCGGTGGTCGTACGCCCTGACGGTCCTCGCGGTGGCGGGAGTCGTCCTCGTCCCCGGGCCGCTCCTGTACGTCTTCGTCGCGCTCGCCTCGGCCGGCCTGTACGTGCCGTTCTCCCTGCACATCACCCTCGGGCAGGACTATCTGCCCCGGCGCATGGGGACGGCCGGCGGCGTCACCCTGGGGTTGACCGTGAGCATCGGAGGTCTCGCGAGCCCGCTGATCGGAGCCGTCGCGGACGCCGCGTCACTGCGGGTGGCCCTCGCGCCGCTGATCGCGCTGCCCGCCCTCGGCTGGCTCCTCCTGCGCCCCCTGCGCGAGCCGGGGGCGGAGGCCGCGCCGCGCTCCTGAGGCCGGGGAGGCGCCGCGCCCGAGTCCCGTGAACTCGCAGCGGTTGGTGGGTCCTGAGGGGTTGTCAGTGCAATTTCACATTACTACGTTACGCATCACATGGCGCAGCGACGACCCTCAAGTAGGGGGTCTCGCAGGCCAGTTGCTCGTTACGTCACCTCTCTCCCCCACCTCCCACACAGGAGCCCTCGGTGTCCCAGCCACGCCCAAGAACCCTGCGCGGATCCGTGCTCGCCGGCGCGATAGCGGCGACCCTCTGCGTCTCGGCCGCCCAGTACGGGTACGCGGCCGAACCGTCACCCGTCACCGCGAAGCCCCGCACCGCCGCCCCGACCACGTCGTCAGCACCCGCGTCCGCGTCCGCGCCCGCCGCACCGAACCCCCTGGACGTGGTCGACCGCAGGGCGAAGGCCCCCAGGCCGAGCGCCTACGTGATCCCCGCGCCCGGCGGCATCAAGGACGGCCGTGTCCCGGGCGCCCGTACGCCGAAGCCGGAAAAGCAGGTCACGGCGGCGGCCGACGTGGCGCCCTGCACCCTCGACGGCGTCACCGGGCTGTCGCCCGAGCGGTTCGCCGACTTCCTCGCCGACCCGGCCGTCACCGCCGACGACTGCCTGCGCGGTCTCGTCTGGACCTGGGACCGGCGACTCGCCCCCGTCATGTCGGACGCGCACGTCCAGGCCGTCTCCGGCCGCGTCACCCGCCTCGCGGCCGCCCACGACGGCAAGAACGGCAGCAATCTCCTGGAGATGCTCACCTATCTGCACGCCGTCGCCTACCAGGACTTCTCGCACGACGAGATCGACGTCACCGACGGGCCGACCGTCGACGCCATGCGCCGCGCCGTCGGCGCCTTCGGCTCGGCTGCCCGCACCTTCGACGTGACCCGCACCAACGCCGAGTCGCTGCGCGAGGCGCTCTACGCGGCAAGCGCACCCGGACTGCGCCAGCACCAACTGCCCCTGGTCAAAAGGGTGCTGGCCACCATGGACGCCGCCCACCCCGACACGGCGAAGGACACCGCCTGGGCCGGGTCCGCGCTCGCCGCGCTCTCCCTGAACTATCTGGGCGTCTACCCCGGCAACAAGGACACCGCCTTCCACGCGGCGGTGAAGGCCGACCCGTCCTACCGTGCCGTCTTCAAGGCCTTCGGCGGATACACCCACCTCAAGGGCACCGGCAACGCCTGGGTGGTGCGGGACGCGCTGAGCGAGTACGGCAGGTTCGGCCAGATCGACGGGCTCACCGGTGAGATCGTGCCCGGACTCGGCGGCCTGGTGGCCGTCACCGCCCGCAACTTCGGTGAGGGCAGCGCCCCTTGGGCGAAGGTGGCCCTCTGGCTGAACGAGTTCGACGCGTGTGCGCCGTACAAGGTGTGCAAGGAGGACATCGAGCGCCGCCTCTTCCCGCAGACCTACACGTACGACAAGGGCGGCATGAAGGTCCGCACCGCGCTCGACCGGAACACCGTCGACCAGCTGTACTACGCGAGCAAGCAGGTGAAGGCGCAGTTTCACCGCGTCGTCGGGACCGAGAAGCCGCTCGCAGGTGACCCCAACACCACACTGACGACGGTCCTCTACGCCTCGCGCGCCGACTACGAGAACTACCACCCGCTGCTCACCGGGATGGACACGAACAACGGCGGCGTCTACATCGAGCGCGGCGCGACCTTCTACACCTATCAGCGGCGCGTCCCGCAGGACTCCACGCTGACGCTGGAGGAGCTCTTCCGCCACGAGTACACGCACTACCTCAACGGCCGCTGGGCGGTGCCCGGCTTCTTCGGCGAGGGCCCGTGGTACGAGGGCGACCGGACCACCGCGATGGACGAGGGCACCGCGGAGTTCTTCGACGGTGCCACCCGTGACGACGGCATCAAGGTCCGCAAGTCGCTCGTCCAGGGCGTCATCGACGACACGGCGAACGGCGGCCCGCGGATGACCGTGGACCAGCTCCTGCACGCCACGTACGAAGGGGACGGCTTCCGCTTCTACGACTACGCCGGCACGTTCTTCGAGTTCCTGTGGACCGAACGCCCCGCCCTCATCAAGGAGATGTACCGGCACCTGCGGGCCGACAGCCCGGCGGGCTTCGACGCCTGGCGCGACCGGCTCGGCGAGGACCGCGGACTGCAGAGCCAGTACGACGCCTTCCTGGACAAGCAGATCGCGCACGTCGACGACCTGTTCGTGCCCGACACGAAGTACGTGCCGGTCGGCGAGCTCCGCGACACCACCGCCGCCCAGGTCCGCACCTCCATCGCGGCGACGACGGGCATCACGCCCGACTGCCGCTCCAACGGCGCACCGGAGCGCCCCCGGTACACCTGCACGGGCAGGATCACCGCGAACCTCTCCGCGGCCGACAACCCCGACACCGTCTTCAAGGACATGTCGGAGACAGTGGACTACTTCCTGCTCGACCGCGCCAAGGCCGGTGACAACAACCTCACCGACATGAACTGCTCGTTCGGCGAGGTGGACGTCTGGTCCGACGGACGCGCGGGCAGCGCGGACTACAGCTGCGAGGGCCCGTTGAGGAGCTAGGGGGCTGGGAGTGCCCGAAGGGGCGGTGGGTCAGCCCGCCGCCCCCGCCAGCAGTTCCGCCGCAGCGATGCCCGAGACGCGGGTCGCGCCGTGGGTGATCAGGTGGGTGGCGCCGAGCGCGTCGCCCGCGGGGACACCCATCTCGACGACGAGGGCGTCGGGGCGGCACCGCAGGATGCGGTTGAGGGTGTCGGTCATCCAGCGGTGGCGGGCCGCGTCACGGACCACGACCACCAGGGCGCGGCCCCGCGCCGGGGCCAGTGCCTCGCGGTCCAACAGGTCGTCCGTACCGTCCAGTTCGCGTTCCGTCAGGCGTACGGACGTCGTGCCGGGGCGCAGGTCGCGCAGCGGGCTGGCGACACCCCACGGGGTGCGGCCGTCGACGGCGAGGTTCATCGTGGGGGACAGCTCGACGACGTGCGGCACCCCGGCGACGGGGAGCGCGGCGTTCGCCGTGCCGACGCGGTGGTGCACCCGCACCGCGCGGCGCGCCGCGACCAGGCCGATGTCGGAGGGTTCCGGCGCGCGCCCCACGGCCCGGGACCGCTCGCCGGACCAGGCGGCGAACTCCCTCACCCGCGTGCTCGCTTCGACGAGGCGGGCCTCGGGCAGCGTGCCGTCGAGCACTGCCTTGACCAGAGCTGTGGAGAGCAGGTCGAACGTGGACTCGTCGGCGCTCTCGCCGCCCACGCACACGGCGTCCACGCCGCCGGCCACCGCCTTCACGGTCGCGCCGTCGATGCCGTAGCGGTCGGTGACGGCCCCCATCTCGATCCCGTCGGTGACCACGAGGCCGTCGAAGTGCAGTTCCCCGCGCAGCAGTTCCACCAGGATGCGGTGGCTGAGAGTCGCGGGCAGGTCCGGGTCGTAGGCGGGGGCGAGCAGGTGCGCGGTCATCACGGCGCGGACGCCCGCCTCCATCGCCGCGATGAACGGCGGCAGCGCGGTGAGCGCGATCTCCTCGGCGGAGCCCTTCACCTGGGGCAGGCCGTAGTGCGAGTCGACGACCGTGTCGCCGTGGCCGGGGAAGTGCTTGGCGCAGGCGGCGACGCCTGCGTCCTGCAGACCACGGATCCAGGCGGCCGTGTGGCGGGAGACGACGTCGGTGCGGGAGCCGAAGGAGCGTACGCCGATCACCGGGTTGAGCGGGTTGGAGTTCACGTCGGCGCTGGGCGCGAAGTTGAGGGAGACGCCCGCGGCGTGCAGGTCGCGGCCGATGTCGTGGGCCACGCGCTCGGTCAGGTCGATGTCGTCGACGGCGCCGAGGGCGAGGTTTCCGGGGCGGGACGAGCCGGTCCACGCCTCCAGACGCGTCACGTCGCCCGCCTCCTCGTCGATGGCGACGATCAGGTCGGGGTTCTCCGCGCGCAGGTCCGAGGTGAGCCGCGCGACCTGCTCGGGCGTCTCGATGTTCCGCGAGAACAGTACGACGGAGCCCAGGCCCTCGGAGATCCCGCGGCGTACCCAGTCGGGCGCCATGGTGCCCTCGAAGCCGGGCTGCAGCACGGAGTGGGCGAGGTGCTCCAGGGTCGGGTCACTGCTCGATGCCATGGCGCGACCTCCGAAGTTGCGGATACGTACGTGGGACGTGCGGTGCACGAGGTGTGCGGGTGCTCAGGGTGTGCGGCGGGGCTCCTGCTGATTGGTCCAGGCCAATCGGATAGTGGATATTGGCTCGTACCAAACAGGGCTGTCAAGGAGTCGGAACAGGTCGAGGCGGGCGAATCCACCCTCACGCGGCGAGAGTTGGGGAATCCTTGGGACTTCCGCAGATCTCATCCGCTGAGGGGAGAGGGCCATGCGCAGGTACGAGCTCATCGGCAGGCGTGACATCAGGCTGGTCACCGATGTCGCGGTGCCGGAACCGGGACCGGCGGAGGTCCTCGTCCGGGTCAGGGCCTGTACGGTCTGCAACCGCAGCGACCTCGCCTACTTCCACTATCACGGACTGCGCGAGCACTGCTCCCAGGGGTGTTTCGGCCACGAGATCGCCGGAGTCGTCGAGGCGACCGGTGCGGGCGTGCGCCGCGTCGTGCCGGGCCAGCGGGTCTTCGTGCGCACCCCGCTCACCACCGGCTACGCGGACTTCGCGCTGGCCCGCGAGATCTCCGTGGGCGCGCTGCCCGACGACGTGCCCTTCGAACAGGGCGCGATCCTGCAGCTCCTTCCGCTGGCCGTGCACGCCACCCGCGGCATCCGGCTCGGCGACCGCGTCGTGATCGTCGGACAGGGGCCCGTCGGCCAGATGGCGCTTCGGGTCGCACGGGCACGCGGCGCCGCCGAGGTCGTCGCCGTCGACCTCGACGACTGGCGGCTGGAGCGGTCGTCCGCCGCGGGCGCCGACGCCGTACGCCGCGTCGACGGCAGTCCGGTCCAACTGGCCTCCGTCGGCGCGGACTTCGATGTCGCCGTCGACGCCGTCGGCACCCCGACGACACTCAACGCCTGCGTGCGCCTCGTACGACAGAACGGCCTCGTCGTCCTCCTCGGCACGCACCACGTCGACACGCACGTCACCGTCGACCTGGTCACCTGGGAGCGCAAGGGGCTGCGGGTGCACAGCTCCGCGGAACCCCTGGACACGGCGCGCGCCGAGGCGCTCGCCGTCGCCGAACGGCTCGCCCACCGCCGTCCCGGCTCCCTGCGCCTGCCCGACCTCCACACGCACACCTACCCCCTCGACGAACTCCCCAAGGCCATGGAGCAGCTCTCCGCCAGCTGCTCCCTCTACCCGGACGCCGAACAGGCCCCCCACGACGGCCCGCCCCCCGAGACGCTGAAAGTGGCGATCGTGCCCTGAGAGCCCGTGTCATCACTCCAACCGGAGGACAAGCACATGAGGTGGGGGATCGCCGGATACGGCGACATCGTGACGCGCCGCGTGCTGCCCGCCCTGCACGCGCTCGGGGAGGAGCCGGTGGCCCTCTGGGGCCGCGACCCGCGCCGCGCCGCGCGCACCGCCGAGCGGTACGGGGCGGCGAGGTCCGGCGCCGCCCCCGCCGTACTGCTGTCCGGCGTCGACGCCGTCTACGTCGCCACCCCCGTCGTAGGCCATGTGCCGCTCGCCCAGGCCGTGTTGGGGGCAGGGCTGCCGGTGCTGATCGAGAAGCCGCTCGCGGGCGGCCTCGGCACCGGAGACGCGCTCGACACGGCGGGGCGGTGCGCGGGCGTCGCCTACTACCGCAGGCTCGCGCCCGCCGTGCGACGGCTGCGCGAGGAGCTCGGCGGGTGGGCGCCGGAGCGGGTGGAGGTGCGGTTCCGCTGCGCCTTCGCTCCGGGGCCCGGCGATCCGATGCGCTGGCGCACCGACCCAGCCGTGTCGGGCGGCGGAGTCCTCGCGGACGCCGGAAGCCACCGGATCGACCTGCTGCTCCACCTGTTCGGACGGCCGTACGAGATGTCGGCCCGGCTCGGCCGGCGCTTTCCCGGCGGAGCCGAGCGGCAGGCCGAACTCGTTCTGCGCTGGCGGTCCGGGCTCCGGGCGCACTGCCTCGTGGAGTGGGGCGACGGACCGCCCGTGGACCGCGTCAGGCTCACCGGCGGCGGACGGGCCGTGACCCTCGACCCCCTCGACTCGGGCCGCATCGACGGGGTCGACGGGGCACCGCTCCTGCTGCCTCCGCCGCCCAATCCGCACCAGCCCCTGCTCGCCGACTTCGCGGCCGCCGTGGCGACCGGCGGTGCTCCGGTGTGTCCGGTGGCCGAGGCGGTCCTCGTCGACGACGTCATCGTCGCCGCGGAACGCTCGGACGCGGACGGGGGACGTACCGTCGGGCTCGGCGGCTGACGGGGTTCACGCTCCGTCGTCCGCGGCCCAGGGGCGGAGCCAGCGTGGGTCAGGCGTGTCGCCGGAGCGTACGAAACGGGTGTCGACGGAGAGGCGCATGGCGTCCGTCGTCGTGTCCAGGGACGCGTGGATGATGCGGGGCAGGTGCACCATGACGTCGCCCGCCGCGAAATCGGCGTACAGCCAGCGGCGGCCGAGCGTGCGGGCGGTCAGCTCCAGGTCGTGGCAGATCTGGCGGCGGTCGCCGGGCCGGTCGGTGATGTCGCGCAGCGGGGCGTACTCCTCGGGCGGCAGCCGGTGGGAACCCTCCAGGTAGACGAGGGCGCCGGTCTTCGGTGGGCAGTCGCCGACCGGTATCCAGAAGGTGACGACGCGCGGTGAGCCCTCGTCCATGTAGTCGAAGTCGACATGGGCGCGGGAGGCACGCCGTGTGCCCCGGTGGAAGTGGCGCAGGATGCGCCGGGGCAGCATCTCGGCGTCGCCGCCGAGGAGTTGGCGGGCGAGGGCGGAGAGGACCGGGTCGGCCACGAAGCGGTCGAAGGGCGGCGAACGTACGAACGCGTACGCCGGGTGACCGGCCACCCCGTACTCCGGAACCTCCTCGGGCACCCGCCCGGAGAAGACGCCGTCCTCGGGGCCGCTGCCCGGCGCCAGCAGGCCCGGCGGGAAGAGCGAGAAGTACGCGCCGCGCAGCCGCAGCACCTCCGCGCGGTCGAGCAGCCCCGGCAGGTACAGACAGCCGTCCGCGTGCAGCCGCTCCCGCAGCGCGCCGGGGTCCCTCGACTCCAGGAGGTCCGCGCTGGGGCGGAGCGGCCCGAAGAGCTCCGGCGTGAAGGGTATGGGCAGGCCGTTCGACGACAGGTTCACGATGCGTGTCCCTCGATCCATCGGTCACGGGACCGGCCGCAGGTGCCGGTCAGTAGACGCCTTCCACCGCCTCCTCGGCCCCCGCGGAGCCCAGGAAGGGCCCCACCGCGGCGACCCCGTCCCAGGGGAACCACGGATGCGGCCCGGTCCGCACCGCGCTGTCCCGCTCCAGGAGGTTGGGCAGGAAGAGGTCTTCCAGGAGCGTCGTGGCGCGTACGCGGCCCCGCTGCCCGACCTCGACCTCGCGCCAGGGGTCCGCCGGATCGACGACCTTCAGCACCGCGAAGGGCGGCGGCAGGTGGTACGAGTGCCCGGTGCCGTCCGGCACGACGGGCGCGCCCGGCACCGCGTCGGCCTGTAGGGCGTGGCCGACCAGGGTGTTGCCGTACGTGTCGATCCACTGCACCCCCGCCAGGTGCTCCTCGCGCAGGAACTCGGCCTCGGCGGCGCTGCACGAGGTGCCCCCGGTGCACACCGCGCGGATGCCGTACGTGTGCAGCGGCCGGGGCAGCCGCATCGCGAGCTCCACGAGCAGCCGCGACGTCGTGAACAGCAGCGAGGGGCGCTCGACGGCCAGCAGGGCGAGGGTCTGGTCGATCAGGTGCGCGGTGTAGGCGTCGACCTCGCCGCCCGAGCGCAGCGCGGCCTTCACCCAGCGCGGGTCGAAGTCGATGGCGTGCACGGCGCCGCGCCAGCTGTCCGCGAGGCCCTCCACGAAGTGCCCGTACGCGTGCGGCCCGCTCGGCGTCATCGCGAGCACGTCACCGCCGGCCACGCCGCGCGCCTCGAGGACGGTGCGGTAGATCTCCACGTCGGACGCGAGGCGCGTGACGTTGACGATCCGGCAGGGAGCGCCCGTGCTGCCGCCGGTCTCGAAGATCCGGAAGGGCCGGTCGCGGTAGCCGCGCGGCCGCAGGTCGCGGGCGTTCGCGGCGCGCAGCTCGGCCTTGTCGAAGAGGCCGAAGCGGGTCAGGTCGGCGAAGCCGCCGATGTCCTGGACCGGGTCGAAGCCGAGCTTCTCGCGCCGCGCGGCCCAGAAGGGGCTGCCGGTCTCCGGGTCGAAGTGCCAGCGCATCATGCGGCGCGTCCAGGTGTCGAGGTCGACGCCGAGCTCCGGGACGCGTTCGCGCAGCGTGTCGGTCAGTGTGCCGAAGGCGGTGGTCATCCGGGGCCTCGCTTCGCTGGGCGGTACACGAACAGGGACTCGTCGGTGATGGCCCGCGCGGCCTCGGGGGAGGCGCTCAGGACGGCGGCGGAGGGGAAGGGGACCTCGTGGCCGATCAGCGGATGAGTGCGGGCGCTGTCCGTGAAGTGCCCTGCGAGCAGGGTGAGATGGGGCAGGGCGTGGACGTCGTTCGTCTCGCTGATCAGGACGGGCGGGCGACGGGTGAGGACTCGGTCGCCGGGGCGGAGGCGGTCGCGGACGGCGCGCGTCGCGTTCTCGGCCGACCCCGGTTCACGGAAGGCGGTCAGTGGCCAAGCGCCGTCCGGAGTGAGCGCGTCGAGGGCGGCGGCCAGCGCGTGGGCCAGCCGTTCCGCCGCGTCGGGTTCCTCGCACACGACGGTCCGTACGTTGCTGCAGAACCGCCCCGAGTCCGCCGCCACCAGCGGCAGCAGCCACGCAACCGCCTCGTCGGCCGGCATCCCCGACGGCACCAGCGCGCAGCCCCGGCCGGGACCGTGCAGGGTGAGCGCGGGGGAGGCGCGGACCGACGCGGCGAGCCCGGCACCGCCGTAGACGACGTGCCGGTCCGTGAGGCGCAACAGGCCGTGCAGGGTTCGCTGTTGGCCGGGGTACAGGCCGATGCGGGCGTGGGGCCAGCCCGCCGCGAGCAGCGCGGCGACGAGCCGGGCCGCGGAGAGCGGTTCGCGTCGGCTCGGCCGCAGCCACACGCCCGCCGAGCGTTCGGCCTGCTCGCAGACCGAGTCGAGGCAGGTGAACGTGTTGCCCGGCAGCGCGACGAGCGCCAGCCGCCCGTCGGGTTCGGGTGCCTCACTCCGCTTCAGGAGGTTGTCCCGCAGCATCGCGCACCAGCGGTCCACCAGCGGGCCCGGCAGCCCCGCGCTCTCCCACAGCGCCGCGCGGAAGTCCTCGGCGCTCTGCTCGCCGACGCCTCCCACGGTGAGGGTCTCCCGGTCGAACAACTCCAGCGCGGTGAGCAGGAGTTCGCGGCGGCCGGTGAGGAGGGGCAGGCCCGGCAGGGTGCTGTCCCACCAGCGCCGGTCCGCGTCGGCGACGATCTCCGGCACCAGCGCGAGCTCCCCGCACGCGGGGCCGGGCAGCGGCGCGCGGTCCAGAGACGTCCGCCACTCGCCCCTGCGGAACGCGGAGAGCACGGCGGTCACGGCAGCTCGCTGCGGAGCGCGGCGACCACCCGGATCTGCTCGGCCTCCGTGAGGGACGGGTACAGCGGCAGCGCGATGTGGTGACGTGCGAACCAGCGGGCCCGCTCGAACGGACCGCCCGCGGCGTCCTGTTGCCGTTGGGACGCGAACTGGGGGTGGTCGCAGAGCAGGTGGTCGTAGACCTCGCCGGCCAGGGCCACGCCGTGCCGCTCCCGGAGCCGCTTCTTCAGGAGCGGGCGGTCCAACGGCCCGTCGGGGGCCAGGTAGGCGAGGTACTTGTAGTAGTTGCTGTCCGCCGTCGCGGGCAAGGCGTGCGGCCGGATTCCCGGGACGTCGGCGAGCAGTTCGTCGTACCGGGCGGCGAGCGCGCGGCGCGCGGCCAGGGTGTGCGGGAAACGTTCCAGGTCCACCGTGCCGACGGCGGCGTGCAGTTCGCTCAGCCGCCAGTTGCCGCCGGGCCGGTCGTGCAGCGTGGAGCCCTGGGCGCTCTTGCCGTGGTCGCGCCAGCGCCGCACCTGTTCCAGGTCGTCCGCCGACGCGGCGGACAGCAGTCCGCCCTCACCGCTGACCGCGACCTTCGTGGGGAAGAAGGAGAAGGCGCCGAACCGGCCGAACGCGCCGGCCGGACGCCCGTCGAGCGTGGCCCCGAAGGCGTGCGCGGCGTCCTCCAGGACGGGGATGCCGCGCTCGGCGCAGTGCGCCAGCGTCGCGACCAGCGAGGGCGGGACGATGCCGCCGATGTGCACCGGCAGGACGGCGGCGGTATCGGGGTGCCGGCCGAGGGCGGCGCGCAGGGCGTCCGGGTCCATGCCGAGACCGTCGAGCTCGATGTCGACGAAGCGCACGTCTGCCCCGGCCCGCACGGCGGCGGCCGCCGTCGCGAAGAACGTGTTGACCGGTACGAGCACCGTGCGGCCCGCCACACCGACGATGCGCAGCGCGATCTCCAGGGCCGCCGATCCGGACGCGACCGCCGCCGTGTCCCTGCCGGTCCAGGGGCGGGCGAGCTCCTCGAAGCGGGCCACCTGCGGTCCCTGCGTGAGGACGCCCGAGGCGAGCGCCGCGTCGACGCGGTCGAGCACGGTGCGCCGCTCGGACACCTCGAAGCGGATGCGCTGCGCCGGTACGCCGGGGCCGGCGGGCCGGGACCCGGAGAGCGTGCGGGTGAAGAAGTCCGCCGCGTGGCCGACGTGCGTCCCGTGCCCCATGGGGAGTTCGTGGACCTCCACGTCGGCTCCGGCGGCGGCGTACACCTCCCGGACCATGTCCGCTGCCGCGCGTGCGTCGGCCGGTTCCAGGTAGGAGTCGGCCGTGCCGTACTGGAGCTGGAGGGGGGCCGGGGCGAGCGTGCCGTACAGGTCGGGGAGGTCGGCGTACTCCAGGATGCCGGGGAGCACCGCCCCTTCGTGACCGGTCAACAGCCGTTCGTACAGCGCCTGGTAGCTGCCGACGTGACTGGCCGCGCAGAGCGGGATGCCCTCGCGCCCGCCGAGCAGCGCGGTGTGCAGGGCGACCGCGGCGCCGAGGCTGTGGCCGAACAGGCCGACGCGGTCCGGGTCGACGAACGGATGGGCGGCGAGGACGTCGAGGGCGCCCAGGGCGTCACCGGTGAGGGCGCCGAGCAGGGAGCGGCCGGTGAGCGCGAACGCGTGGGCCAGCAGCGTCCCTTCGTCCCGCCCCGCCCTGCGCCCGGCGTCCATGCCGCCGCCGACGCCGTGGTCGAAGGAGAGGGTGACGAAACCGGCGCGGGCCAGCTGTTCGGCGACGTTGCGGTCGGGGTGGTCCGGCGGCACGTCTCCGGTGAGCTGGTCCAGGCGGGCGTTCTTGCCGCCGAGGACGAGGACGGCGGGACGGGGTGCGGCAGCCGGTGCGGTGTCCGCCGGGGCGAGGAGGGTGCCGTGGAAGGCGCCGCGTACAGGCGATTCGAGCAGGAGCCGCTCGCGGCGCAGGCCGTCGTGCACCGAGGCGCTGGTCTCCGTGACGGTGAGCGGGGCGCGTTCGACGCGGGCCAGCCGTTCGACGACGGCGCGCACCCGGCGGGTGCGCGCCGCGTGGTCCTCGGTGCTCTTGGTGTGCCGCAGGGCCGGCTCGACGGCGAGGAGCCCGCGCACGTGACGTAGCTGCATGCGCGGCTCAGACGAAGTCGCCGTGCAGGGTGCTCGGCACTTCCAGCGCGTAGGCGTCCAGGGCCTCGTCGAGTTTGATCTGGCCGCGTTTGAGGAGTTCCAGGAGTTCGTTCTGCGGGCGGTAGAAGCACGACTTGCACAGGTCGGTCCTGCGCGGGTTGGACGCCTCCCATTCGGCGCGCGGTCCGCCTTCCAGCACTTCCGCGTAACCCTGTTCGACGACATTGCCGATCAGATAGCGGCTGTTGAGATGCACCTGCGGGCACGGGTAGAGATTTCCGTCCGCGCCGACGGCCGTGACGAAACGGCTGTAGTGGCAGCGCTCGA
Organism: Streptomyces sp. NPDC093510; assembly: GCF_040683555.1. Taxonomy (NCBI): domain Bacteria; kingdom Bacillati; phylum Actinomycetota; class Actinomycetes; order Kitasatosporales; family Streptomycetaceae; genus Streptomyces; species Streptomyces sp. NPDC093510. The sequence goes on along the minus strand of NZ_JBFBEE010000014.1, from coordinate 42,385 downwards.
AGTCGCCCTCGACCTCTTCCACCTGGTCCATCGGGCCGCGGTCCAGTTTCGGCACGGACACTTCGAAGGCGTCCGTGGAGAGCGCGGCGGCGTGGCGGAGGGATTCGGAGATCTCCGGCATCACGGATTCGATCGTCTCGTGGCCGAGTGCGCTGTAGAACTCGGGTTCGAAGCGTACGTAGTGTGCGCCGGACTCACGGGCGATACGGGCCGCCTCCATGATTTCCCGGTAGTTCTGGAGGGTGATGACGTAGTTGAAGCCGATGCGGAAGTCCGGGTCGACGGCGTTCTCCCTGAGCCTGCCGACCGAGCCGATGAACTTCGAGAACGTCTGCTCGCGGTCCCGCGTGATGTCGTCGAAGGTGGCTTCCGTGCCCGCGTTCAGTCCGATGCGGACCCAGGTGTGCGTCGCTGCGACACAGTCTGCGACCTTCGGGCGGCCCAGGCGCGATCCGTTGGTGATCAGCCCGATCCGCAGTCCGGCCTCGTGCCCGGCCCGGCAGATCTCCGTGTACCCGGGGTGGATGGTGCACTCGCCGCTGCCGCAGAAGGTCACGGCGCGTCCGTCGTTCGCTGCGAACTCGCGCAGCAGCGTGACCGCCTTGTCGGTGGCGATCGAGTCCTTGAACGAGAACAGGTCGTAGAACTGTTCTTCGTTGGGGGAGTGGAAGTTGCAGAAATTGCACCGCATGTTGCAGGCGCCCATGATGCCGATCCGCATATGGACCGGCTTGATCTCCTCGCCCGCCACGAAACGCCGCAGCAATTCGCCGTGTGCGAGGACCTTCTGTGGTGAGTGGGCCTGATCGAGACTGACGATGGGCAGGCCTTCACGATTCTGGGGGGCTGCCATTTTGATGTCGCCGGAACCGGGTGTGCTGTTCACGAACCCCCCACGCATGATCGATGTGCGGTGTCGTTCTTCTGGCGGTTCTCGGGACATTAGGGAGCGCCACAAAGGCTGTCAATGGGTCTAGACAACCCGGCGATTGTTGGCGGAATCAGGGACGCCGGTCTGTTGGAAGAGGCGTCCGACGTGGTAGTCGAGGACCTCCCGCACGTCGGCCAGGGTGCGTCGGCCGTGGACGACGTCCATGCCGAGGCCCGTGGCCCCCGACACCAGAAGGTCCGCCTCGTGCCGCGGGTCGAGGCCGGTGACGGCGGTGCCCGCCGCGGCGCCTGCGGCGATGAGGTCCGTGACGAGCCGCTCCAGCGGCTGTTCGTCGTGGAGGAAGACCGCCGAGAGCTCCGGGTCGGTGAGACTGCGGGCGTAATAGGCGGCGAACACCCGCAGCGCTGCCGTCCGTTGGGTGTCAAGGGGCAGGAATTCGTCAAGTACGGCGCAGAGTAGAGCGCGGGGGTCCGTGAGGTATTCGGGGATGCGGGAGCGTGCGCTGCGTTCGTTCTCCTCGTGCAGCAGACGCAGGGCGCAGACCAGCAGCTGGTGTTTGCTGTCGAAGTGGTACTGCACGACGCGCAGGGAAACCCCCGCCTCGGCCGCGATCTCCCGCATGCTCGCCGCGTCCGGACCCCGCTCGGCGGCGATCCGCCATACGGCCACGGCGATCAGGCGGCGCCTGCGCGCCCGCGTGTCCGACGGCCGGGCCCGCGCCTCACCGGGGACGGGCACGGGAGGGTTCTTGCGGCGGCGGTACGCCCGGGCCTGGCAGCTCCGCGAGCAGTGGACGGCGGGCCGGCTGCGCCGCCCGGCGGGCAGCGCGACGCCGCAGTCGCGATCCGGCTGCTGATCGACCACGGCCACTCCGGCCTTCTCGGGTGGCTGCCCGGCGGCTTCGCGGTGCTGGTCGTCGCGTACGTCGCGCTGACCGCCGTCGGCGTCCTGCTCGCGGGCTGGTCCCGCGCGAGGGCGAAGGGGCTCGGACGCCGCGGCTAGCGGAATCAGCGGGACGCGATCGCCTCGGTGATCGCGGCCGTCGCCGCGGTCTTCTCGATGCCGAGGCTCGCGAGCGGGCCCGCGCCGTCCTCGTGCTCCAGGAGCGCCAGCAACACGTGTTCCGTGCCCACATAGTTGTGCCCGAGGCGAAGGGCCTCGCGGAACGACAGCTCCAGCACCTTGCGCGACGGGGCGTCGTACGGGACGAGGGCGGGCACTTCCGCGGCCGCCGCGGGCAGTGCCTCGACGGCCGCGGCGCGTACGTCGTCCAGGGAGACGCCCTGCGCGACGATCGCCCGTGCGGCCACCGCGGCCGGCTCGCCGAGCAGGCCGAGGAGCAGGTGCTCCGTGCGGATCTCGGCGTGCCCCGCGGTCTTCGCCTCCTCGTGCGCGGCCATCAGTGCCTTCTTGGCGCGCTCGGTGAAACGGCTGAAGCCCTGGCTGGGGTCGAGGTCCGAGGGCTCGCCCTGCTTCTTCGGGACGAACCGCTTCTGGGCGGCCTGGCGGGTGACGCCCATGCTCCGGCCGATGTCCGTCCAGGAGGCGCCGGATCGCCGCGCCTGGTCCACGAAGTGTCCGATGAGGTGGTCGGCGATGTCACCGAGGTGATCGGCGGCGATCACCGCGTCGGAGAGCTGGTCGAGGGCGTCCGTGTGGACCTTCTTGATGGCCTCGATGAGGTCGTCCAGGCGGACGGGGGGAGGGGGTGTGGCGCTGTCGGAGTGCGTCATGTGACAACCGTAGGTTGACACTTCAGTGGGTGTCAACCCTGGGTTGTCACCCGGTCGCCGGGTCAGATGCCGTTGGCGAAGCGCTTGAACGCGGCTTTGAACGCGGGGCCGATGACTCCGTCGTACGTGCCCGTCAGACCCCAGTCGCTCTTCAGCATCCTGTGCAGGGCCTTCATCGTGGCCATGTCGAGCTGTCCGTCGATGGGTCCGGTGTAGTTCCAGTGCGCCCGCAGGTGGCGCTGGAAGGCCGCCCAACTGGTGGTGCCGAGACGGCCGTCGACGGGCCCCGTGTACTCCCAGTGGGCCGCGAGCCAGCTCTGCACCTTCTTCGCCTCCGCCGTATTGAGTCCGAGGTTGTCCTGTGTGAGCGGGGCGAAGGACCCGGTGCTCGCCGCGGGCTTCGCGGCGGGGCCGGACGCCGCGAAGGCGCTCGCGCCCGCGAGGCTCCCGGCGGCGATCCCCGCGACGACGGTGAGGCTGAGCAGTGTCCTTGTGGCGAGGTGCGGTCGCATCCGTTGTCCCCCTGTCGACGGCGCCCCCTCGGTCCGGGGCGCATGGACAGAAGCTACTTCTCGGGAGGGCTCGCCCTCGTCAACCCGTGAGTTGAGGTCTCCCTCCATCGCGCGCGGTAGCGGCGGCGGAAGGGCAAACTCCCGCGGTACGCGGCCGGTTCAGGGCCTCCGGGGCCGGCACGGCGGCCGCCCACACCCGTGCGGCCCGCACTGTGGTGCCCGCGACCATGGGAGGAGCGGCCCCCGTTTCTTTAGCGTTCCGGGCATGACGAGCGAACACTTCACCGGTCGTACCGCCCTGGTGACCGGCGGCGGGAGCGGCATCGGGCGGGCCTGCGCCGAGGCGTTCGCCGCCGCCGGCGCCCTGGTCCACGTCGTCGACGTCGACGCGGAGTCGGCCAAGGAAGTGGCCGGTTCCATCGGCGGGGTCCCGCACGCCGTGGACCTCACCGACGCGGGAGCGGTCACCGGCCTCCCCGCCGCGGTCGACATCCTGGTCAACAGCGCGGGCACCCAACACGTCGCCCCCATAGAGCAGTTCGACCCCGAACGCTTCGAGCACATCCAGCGTCTGATGGTCACCGCGCCCTTCCTGCTCCTGAAGCACTGCCTGCCGCACATGTACCGCGGGCGCTGGGGCCGGGTGGTGAACATCTCCAGTGTGCACGGGCTGCGGGCCAGCCCCTTCAAGTCCGCGTACGTCGCCGCCAAGCACGGCCTGGAGGGGCTCAGCAAGGTCGCCGCCCTCGAAGGCGCCGCGCACGGAGTGACCAGCAACTGCGTCAATCCCGGCTACGTCCGTACGCCGCTGGTCGAGGGCCAGATCGCCGACCAGGCCGCCGTGCACGGCATCGCCGAGCAGGACGTCGTCAGGGACGTCCTGCTCGACCGTTCCGCGATCAAGCGGCTGATCGAACCCGCGGAGGTCGCCGCCGTCGCGCTCTGGCTCTGCGGCCCCCACACGGGCTACGTCACCGGCGCCTCGCTCCCCGTGGACGGCGGCTGGGGGGCGAGTTGAGTACCCCGAACGGCCCGAGGAAAACCCTGGGTTCGACCGCCGGACGAAGTGGTTGAACGACGGAACCACCGGCTCACCCGCCCTGCGTACGAGGTCGCGCGTCCCACCCGCCCCGACCGCCCCGCCGGACCCGGTCGCTCACCCCGGTCCCCGACCCCGGACTCCAGGGTTTTCACGGTCGCCCCCGCCCGCCCACGGGTCCATGGTGTAGCCACGGTCGCGGAGCCGCGGCGGACCTGAAAACACCGATACGGGGGGAAGAGACCGGTGACCGGACGTACTACGGGGGTGTACGCACGGGTGGTCCGCTCAGGATCGGGGGAGCGGCCGTCGCGAGGGCGGGGGACGGGGGTGCCCGACGGCACCCCCGCTCGGGTGCGGGACGTCTCCAGGATCGGGCGCGCTGTACTGCCGCAGGTGCGGCTCTGGGTCGCCGGACGGCGGCGTACGGCGGGCCTGAAACTCGAACAGTTCAACCCCGGCGGTTCGGTCGAGGACCGGACCGCCTACGCCCTTGTCGGGGGCATGGAGGCAGGTACCGGGGGACACGGACTCCCGGCGGGGGAGGGGCGATGAAGACCACGGGAACGGTCCTGGTGGTCGGCAGCGGCGTCCAGGAGTACCGCGAGGACCTGCTGCGGTCGGCCGCGCTCCGCGCCGGCCTCTGGCTGCTCGACGCGGCGGCCCCCACCTGGCAGGCGCCGCACCTCACCGGCTCGACGCGGGTCGACCCCGGTGACATCAACTCCCTGATCCGTGCGGCCCGTTCGGTCGCCGAGGTCAGGAAGGTCCGCGGCGTCCTCTGCTACGAGGAGGCGCTGATCCTGCCCGCGGCCCAGCTCGCCGAGGCCCTCGGCGTGCCGGGCCCCTCCGTGACCGCCGTACGCAACTGCCGCGACAAGCACCGCACCCGCGCCCTGCTGCGCGACGCGGGGCTCCCGCAGCCCCGGCACGCCCTGGTCGCCGACCTCGCGGAGGCGGCCGCCGCGGCCGAGTGGATCGGATACCCGGTGGTGGTCAAGCCGCGCGGCCTGGGCGCCGGCAGAGGCGTCGCCCTCGTCCGCACGCCCGGCGACCTGCGGGGACTGTTCGCCGACGCGCGGGCGGCGCACTGGCCGGGCGTCCCGACGTACCGGGTGGGCATCCTCGTCGAGGAGTATCTGGAAGGGCCGGAGGTCAGCGTCGACGGTGTCGTCCACGACGGACGCCACACGCCGCTCTTCGTCGCCCGCAAGCTCGCCCACGAGAAGGCAGGCCCGTCCCCGTACTTTGAGGAGAGCGGTCACATGGTGAGCGCGGACGACCCGCTCCTGCACGACCCCGCGCTGCGCTGGGTGCTCGACAGGACCCACCGCGTGCTCGGCGTCACCGGCACCGTCACCCACACCCAGGTGCGCATGACCGCGCGCGGATTCGTGGTCATCGAGGTGAACGGACGGCCCGGCGGCGACCTCATCCCTCACCTCGGCTCGCTCGCCACGGGCATCGACCCCGGCCTGGTGGCCGTCGACGTCGCCCTGCGCACCCCGCCCGACCTCACGCCCGACCGGACCCGCACGGCGGGCATCCGGTTCCTCCACCCGACCGAGGACTGCCGGGTGGAGCACGTGGCCGTACCCGGGGCGGAGGCGGCCGAAGGACTGCTGCGGTCGGCGGCCCTCGCCGCGCCCGGGGACGAACTGCGGCTGCCTCCGTCGGACTTTCCCCAGCGGTACGCATACGTCCTGTGCGAGGCTGGCACGCCCACCGAGTGCGCCGCGCGACTGGACGCGGCAGCGGGCCAAGTTCGTCTGGCGGCACGGCCGTTGAGCCTGGCGCCCGAAGAGCGAGCCGCGTCGTGAGCGTCATGGATGCGAGATCAGAGACGAGATGACGAAGAGCGATCGCCACGCCCGGACCGACTGGTACGAGCGGTCGGGAGTACGCAGCGGCCCCCACCGCACCGTGACCGGGCCCCTGGACCCCGCGAGCCGGTTCTTTCCGCCCCACCTGGTGCCGTACTGGGGCCACCCGCTGGTCCGCGCGCTCCCCGACCGCCGCCGCCACGAACTCCTCGCCCGGCACCTCTACCACTACCTGACGTACACCGCCCACTTCGAGACCCGCGTGGTCAACCGGGCCACCGAGCGCATCGCGGACGGCCGCACCGGGCTCGCGCTGCCGGCCTCGGTGCGTCTGGACGCGTACCGGATCTACTGCGACGAGGGCTACCACGCCCTCTTCAGCCTCGACGTCGTCGAGCAGATCGCCGAGGCGACCGGCATCCCGCCACTGCCCTACGCCTTCGACCCGTTCCTGCGCCAGCTCGACGGCATCGGCTCGGAACTCCTCACCGGGGAACCGCTGCTGGCGCAGATGCTGCAGGTCGTCGTCTTCGAGACACTCATCACGCCGGTCCTGGAGGAAGTGCCCGGGGACCGTGCCGTGCTGCCCGTCGTGCGTGACATCGTCCGTGACCACGCACGGGACGAGGGCCACCACCACGTGTACTTCTCCCGCTTCTTCGAACGGCTGTGGAACGACCTGCCGACACCGCTCCAGCGGCGCGCCGCCCGCTGCCTGCCCGAGCTGATCGTCTCCAGCCTCGCCCCCGACCTGCGGCCGGTCGGTGCCGCGCTGACCGTGGCGGGCCTGCGCCCCGACGCCGTGCGGCAGGTCATCGCGGACAGCTACCGCACCCGCCGCAGCGAGGCCGCGCTCCGGTCCACGGCCGCCCACACCGTCCGGCTCTTCCAGGAGACCGGAGTCCTCGAACTGCCCGGCGCCACCGAGGCGTTCGCGGCGGCCGGACTGCTCACCGCGGTACCGGACCCGCCCGCGCCACCCGTGGGGGAGGAACGATGACGTCACCGGCCTCCGCCGGTCCGCGCGGCGCTCCGCCCCAGGTCCCCGAGACCGGCCTGTTCTCCCTGGCCGACCTGCCCGCGGAGACTGTCACCCGGCTCGCCGAGCGGGCCGTGGAACTGCACCACGACCACGCCGCGCACGCCCGCCCACTGGTGGGCGCCACGGTCGGCATGCTCTTCACGGAGCCGTCCACCCGCACCCGGACCGCGTTCACCGTGGCCGCCGTCCGCCTCGGCGCGACCCCCGTCCCGTACGGGCCCGGCGATCTCCAGCTGTCGACCGGCGAGGCCGTCGAGGACACCGGGCGGGCCCTGGGAAGCATGCTGGACGGCCTCGTCGCCCGCACCGCGGGCCCCCTGGACGAACTGCGGCGCCTCTCCCGGCACGGGCACCTCCCCGTCGTCAACGCCATGTCCGTCGAGGAGCACCCCACCCAAGGACTGTGCGACCTCGCCACGCTGAAGCTGACCCTGGGAGACCTCGACGGGCTGCGGCTGCTGTACGTGGGGGAGGGCAACAGCACCGCCACGGCGCTCGCGCTCGCCCTGTCCGGAGTCCCCGGCTGCGAGGCCACCTTCGCCTGCCCGCCCGGTCACGGCCTCCCCGACGCCTTCCTGACGACGGCCAGGAAGCGTGCCGCGATGGCCGGGGCGACCCTCGCCCACCGCGACTCGGCCCAGAACCTGCCGACCGGCGTCGACGTCGTCTACACCACCCGCCGGCGGCCCACCGGAACCAGCCGGTCCGACCCGGCGTGGCGAGAACGGTTCCGGCCGTTCCACGTCGACGAGGAGTTCATGACGCGCCGCCCCGGCGCCCTGTTCCTGCACGACCTGCCCGCCCACCGCGGCGACGAGGTGACCGGCGCCGTTCTCGACGGCCCGCGGTCGGCGGCCTGGACGCAGGCGTCGATGAAGACCGGCAGCGCCATGGCCGTCCTCGAACACGCCCTCGGCGATCAGACCCCCGAGACCTCCGAGGCCTGAGCGAGCAGCCGGACCAACTGCGCCCTGCGGTGCACCCCGTCGAGCTTGCGGTAGATGTTGCTCAGATGGAACTCCACGGTCTTGACGCTGAGGAAGAGCCGCTCCGCCACCTCGTGGTTGGTCAGGCCCCGGCCGACCACCAGCGCGACCTGCAGCTCCTGCGGCGTCAGCCGCTCCAACGGCGCCCGTTCGGGCCGCACTTCGGTGCCGCCCGCGGCGTGCAGCTCGGCCGCCACCCGCGCCGCCCACCCCGCCGCGCCGAGCCGCTCGAACGTGGCCAGCGCCCGCTCCAGCAGGCGCCGCGCCTCACTGCGCCTGCCCTGCCTGCGCAGCTGCTCGCCCCACGCGAACTCGGTCCGCCCCCGCTCGAAGGGCACCGGACGCTCGGCCAGCAGCGCGAGGGAGCGCCTCATGTGCCGTGACGCGGTCTCCGGGTCGCCGGGTTCGAGGAGTCCGCGGCAGCGGGCCGCCGCCCCCGCGGTGACGGGGCGGTGCCCGCGCCCCGCCTCGTACTCCAGGACGTCGAGGACCTCGCGCGCCTCGGCGGTCCTGTGCAGATGGACGTACGCGTCGGCGAGGTCGGCCGCCCAGGTCAGATACAGGCCGTCGCCCCGCCCGTGCCGCTGCGAGAAGGCCCGCACCTCCTCCAGGTGGTGCACCGCCTCCTCGAACCGGCCGAGGCCCAGCTCCAGGAGGCCGAGCCCGCCGAGCGCCCGTGCCGCGTCCATCTGCAACTCGGTGGAGGCGGCCCACTCCATGGTCTGCGCGGCGTGCCGCCGGCAGTCCTCCTCACGGTTGAGGACGGCCTCGGTCTTCACCAGCGCGGCGAGCCCGCGCGACACCTCGATCAGCTGGCCGCTGGCCTCGGCGAGCCGCACCGCCTCGTCGGCGTGGGCGAGCGACGTCGTCCAGCGGCCCCGCCAGAACTCGACGACCGACAGCGTGCACAGCAGGTGCGAGAGCAGTCCCACCGCGCTGGAGCCGCGCGCCGTGTACGCGGCCCTGTCCAGCAGACCGTGCGCCTCGTCGAGTTCCTCGGCGGCCAGATGGCACAGGCCGCCCACCCCGGCGAGCGGGTAGGGGAAGGCGGGGTCGGGCGAGGCGAGGGGCTCCGCCAGCTCCCGCAGGAGCGCGCGGCCCGCCTCGGCGTCGCCGCCGAGCAGCAGCACCAGGGTGCGCAGGAGACGCACCGGCAGCAGCGTCTCGTGCGCGGAGTCGGCGAGGTCCATCGCCGCGGCCGAGGTGCCGCGGGCCGCGGTGAGGTCACCGACGGCCAGCTCGGTGAGCGCGATGCCGCCGAGCATGACCGCGGCGAGCGCAGGGTCGACCTTCTCCGCCTCGTCGACGGCCGACCTGAGCAGCTCGCGGGAGCGGTTGGGACGGCCGCGCTGCACGTCGAGGTAGCAGCGGAGCTGGCGGATGTCGAGCTGCGTGCCGAGCTGTTCGGCGTGTTCCAGGGCGCGGTCCAGGATCGCGGCCGCCTCGTTCAGTGAGCCCGCGGCCTGCGAGGCGCGGGCCGCGCACAGCAGCCGCTCCGCCTTGTGCTGCCCCGCGGGGGTGAAGCGGGCGGCCCGCTCGTACAGCCGGGAGGCCAGCGGGTACGCGAGGGTCTCGGGGGCCCCGGAGGCGGCGTTCTCCAGGAGGGACGCCACGTGCTCGTCCGGTTCGGCGCCCGAGGCGGCCAGATGCCAGGCGTACTGCTCCAGGGCGGGGGCGGTCGCTCCTTGCAGGGAGCGGGCGATGGCGTGGTGGGCGCGGCGCCTGCGTACGGGAGTCGCGCCGTGGTAGACCGCCGAGCGCACCAGCGGGTGCCGGAAGGCGTATCCGTCGCGTTCCTCGACGACCAGACCGGCCTCCTCGGCCGCTTCCAGGGATTCGTAGCTGAGCCCGTGCGCCCGCAGTGCCGCCTCGGTGCCCGCGAGCGGCCGGGTGCCGAGGACGGCGAGCAGCAGCATCGCGTCCTGCGCCTCGGAGGGCAGCCGGGCCACGGCGCTGCCGAAGGTGTGGGCCAGCATCTCGCCGATGGGCAGGGGCGCTCCGGAGCCGTCGCCCTCGTCACCGGCGCCGCTGCCGGCCAGCAGGGCGGGCAGTTCGATGAGGGCCAGGGGGTTGCCGCGCGCCTCGGCGAGCAGCCGGTCCGCCTCCTGCTCGGTGAGGGTGGCGGTGCCCTCCTCGGCGATGAGCCGGTGCGCGGACTCGGGGTCGAGGCCGGTGAGGGTGAACGTTTCGACGGAGGCGAGCCGGGCTACGGCCTCCTCCGATTCGTCACGTGCGGTGAACAGCACGACGACGCCCTCGCGGCCCAGCCTGCGGGTGGCGAAGGCGAGCGCGTCCAGGGAGTACGGGTCGAGCCAGTGGGCGTCGTCGACGGTGACGAGGACCGGGCTCTCCTCGGCCAGCGCGCCGAGCAGGCTGAGCGTGCCCGCGGCGACCGCGAACCGGTCCTGCGCGACGGCGGGCCCGAGCGCCAGCGCGCCGGTCAGCGCGGCGCCCTGCCGCTCCGGGATGCGGTCCAGGAAGTGCAGCACGGGGCGCAGCAGATCGGCGAGGCCCACATAGGGCAGGTCGGACTCGACCTCGACGCCGCGTGTGCCGAGCCGCAGCAGGCCCTCGGCGCGGTCGGCCACGTAGCCGACGAGGCTGGTCTTGCCGATCCCGGCTTCGCCGCGGATGAGCAGGGCGCTGCTCTCGCCCCCGCGTGCCTTGTCGATGAGAGCGAGAAGACGAGCGCATTCCGCGGAACGCCCCAGGAGCATGCGTAAAGCGTACCGGCGGTACATGACTTCGGAGAGGCGTGGAAGGGGACGTATCTTTTCTTCTCGGGCCGCGCCTCTGTCAACCGTCGACGCCCCTCGCTACCCTCCGCGCATGATTCCCACGGTGGTCTGGGGCACCGGCAACGTCGGCCGTGCGGCCGTCCGCGCCGTCGACGCCCATCCTGAACTGACACTCGCGGCCGTCCTCGTGCACGACCCCGCCAAGGTCGGCCGCGACGCGGGCGAACTGGCCGGTCTCGGGCAGCAGTTGGGCGTGGCCGCGACCGACGACGTCGACGCGGTCCTCGCCGCCCGGCCGCGTGCCGTGGTGTACGCGGCCTCCGGCGACCTGCGCCCCGACGAGGCGCTCGCCGACGTCGTCAGGGCGGTGCGGGCCGGCGCCGTGGTCGTCACGCCCGCGCTGTACGCGCTCTACGACCAGCTGGGCGCGCCACCGGAGTTCAGGGACCCGGTGCTGGCCGCCGTCGCGGAGGGCGGCGGCTCGCTGTTCGTCTCCGGCGTCGACCCCGGCTGGGCCAACGACGTCCTGCCGCTGCTGGTCAGCGGGCTCGGCTCCACTGTCGACGCGATCCGCTGCCAGGAGATCTTCGACTATTCGACGTACGACCAGGAGGACTCGGTCCGCCATCTGATCGGCATGGGACATCCGATGGAGTACGAGCCGCCGATGCTGGCGCCCTCGGTCCCGACCATGGTGTGGGGCGGCCAGCTCCGGCTGATGGCCAGGGCACTCGACGTACAACTCGACGAGATACGTGAGGCGTTGGAGCGCCGCGCGCTCGACGAGGCGGTGCGCACGCGGACGATGGGGGAGTTCGCGGCGGGCACCCAGGGAGCCGTGCGCTTCGAGGTGCAGGGCATCATCGGCGGCGAACCCCGCATCGTCGTCGAGCACATCACCCGCATCCACCCGTCCTGCGCCCCCGACTGGCCGAGCCCGCCCGGCGGGGGCGACGGCGCCCACCGGGTGATCGTCGAGGGCCGTCCGCGCATCGAGGTCACGGTCGAGGCCACCGACGAGGACGAGAACCGCTCGGCGGGCGGCAACGCCACGGCGGTGGGCCGTCTGGTGAACGCCGTGGACTGGCTCGTGACCGCCGAACCGGGCCTCTACGACGCGCTCGACGTCCCGCTGCGCCCGGCAGCCGGCCGACTGGGAAGGAAGTGATCCCCGTGAGTGGACCCCTGCGCATCGACATCCCCGAGGGCCAGGACGCGATCCCCTACGTGTGGGGCGACATGGTGCCCGGGATCGGGACGGCCGCGTCGAACTTCTCGCTCGCCGTGTACGCCCACACCACCCTGGGTCTACGGGAGTTCGAGGCCGCGCGCCTGCGCGTCGCCCAGATCAACGGCTGCGTGTTCTGCCTGGACTGGCGGACCGAACGCGAGGGGGAGAAGGTCGAGGACGGCTTCGCCGACGCGGTGACCCAGTGGCGCACCACCGACGCCTTCGACGACCGCACGAGGCTGGCCGCGGAGTACGCCGAACGGTACGCCCTGGACCACCACAACCTCGACGACGCGTTCTGGACGCGGATGACCGCGCACTACAGCCAGGCCGAGATCGTGGAGCTGAGCATGAGCATCGGGTCGTGGCTCGCCTTCGGCCGGCTCAATCACGTGCTCGGCCTCGACACGGTGTGCGTGCTGCCCAAACCCTGACGCCGCGAGGGGAGTCCGCTCACAGGTCGGTCCCGATGATCTTCTCGATGTTCCGCTCGGCGAGCGCTGTGATGGTGACGAACGGGTTGACGCTGGTGTTGCCGGGGATCAGGGCGCCGTCGATGACGTAGAGCCCCGGATGCCCGTGCAGGCGCCCGTAGTTGTCGGTGGCTCTGCCGAGCACCGCGCCGCCGAGCGGATGGTACGTGAGGTGGTCGCCCCAGATCTTGTACGTGCCGAAGAGGTCGGTGCGGTAGATCGTCCCCTCCTTGGCGTTGATCTTGTCGAAGATGGTCTTGGCGGCGTCGATCGACGGCTGCTTCCAGGCGGTCTGCCAGTTCAGTTCGGCCCGGTTCGCGGCGGCGTTCCAGGTGAACTCGGCGCGGTGCGGGTTCTTGGTGATGGACAGGTAGAAAGAGGCGTAGGTCTCTATCCCGGTGGGCAGTGGCGCGACCTCGGCGAAGGCGCCGCCCGCGGCCCAGTTGTCGATGCCGGCCGTGGGGATGGACGACTGGAGCTTGCCGGTCGCGTCCCACATGTGGTTGGCGCGGCCGCACATGACGTTGCCGTTGTCGCCCCAGCCCTTGCCGATCTCGCCGTTGAGGCGGGGCAGCGCGCCGGTGGCCCTCAGCTTGACCAGGAGCTTGCTGGTGCCGACACTGCCGGCGGCGAAGAAGACGCGGTCGGCGGTGACGGACTTGGTGGCGGTGGTGTCACCGCTGGTGTTGATCTGGTCGATGGTGACCGTGTAGCCGCCGCCGGCCGTCGGGGTGACCGAGGTGACCTTGTGCAGGGGGGAGACGGTGACCCGTCCGGTCGCCCTGGCGCGGGCGAGGTAGGTCTGTTGCAGGGACTTCTTGCCGTGGTTGTTGCCGTAGAGGATCTCGCCCGCGAGCGCGGACTTGGGGACGGTGCCCGCGGCCTCCTTCTTCATGTACTCCCAGTCGTATACGTCGGGCACGAAGACGAACCCGAAGCCGGAGCGCTGCGCGTGCTTGCGGCCGACCCGGGCGTACTGGTAGCACTCGGCCGTCTCGAACCAGGCGGGGTCGATGGTGTTCACACCGAGGGCGGCGTTGGCGCGCGGGTAGTACGTGCCGTACATCTCGCCCGCGTCGACCGTGGGCAGGACGGCGGCGAAGTTCTCGCGCCGCGGCGTCACCGCCATGCCGCCGTTGACCAGCGAGCCGCCGCCGACACCGCGGCCCTGGTAGACGATGATGCCGCCGAACTCCTCGGCGTCCAGGATGCCGGTGTGGCGCGGGACGTTCTTGTCGAGCGGGAAGCCGAGGAAGTTGCTGAGGGGCTGCTTGGTCCTGGTGCGCAGCCAGAAGGAACGGATGTCGGGGCTCGTGGTGTTGGCGAATATCTTGCCGTCGGAGCCCGGGGTGTCCCAGGCCATGCCCATCTCGACCACGTGCACGTCGACGCCGGCCTCGGCGAGCCGCAGGGCGGCCACGGAGCCGCCGTACCCGGAGCCGATCACCAGGGCGGGGACGCGGTCGGCATCGAGCGCACGGGCCGGTGTGTCGTACCCCGCGAGCGCGGTGGCTCCAAGAATAGAACTTGTTCCTGCGAGGAATCTTCGTCGTGACACACCGTCAGTTGCTGGTCTGTGCTTGGGTGTAGGGCTCATGTGACCTTCCTCACTCATGGCTGAATCGAAACGAGTTCTACTGCTGGCCGCGCGGGAAGTCACGCCATACCAAAAAGTAACTTCTGTCCGATCTTCTTGCCCCCCTCGTGGTGGCCGGTCACACCACCGGCCGCACAACCATGGTGCTCCGCCATATACGCCACTGATCTGCGGTTTCCTACCTTGTGCCGGTACGGAAGCGTCCCCGCGGAATGACTGGAAGTGGTGCACATGGCCTCGCAAGGAACCGCCCCGCCCGCCTCTCCCGACCGCACCGGCATTGTCCGGATCGTGGCGGCGAGCCTCGTCGGCACCACCATCGAGTGGTACGACTTCTTCCTCTACGGCTCGGCGGCCGCGCTGGTCTTCAACAGCCTCTTCTTCCCGTCGAGCGACCCACTCGTCGGCACGCTGCTCTCCTTCCTCACCTACGCGGTGGGCTTCGCGGCACGCCCCATCGGCGGCGTCGTCTTCGGGCACTACGGCGACCGGATGGGCCGCAAGAAACTGCTCGTCATCAGCCTGCTGATGATGGGCGGCGCCACCTTCGCGATGGGCCTACTCCCCACCCACGCGACCATCGGCGTCGGCGCGCCCGTCCTGCTCACCGTGTTGCGCCTCGTCCAGGGCTTCGCCCTCGGCGGCGAGTGGGGCGGCGCCGTCCTCCTCGTCTCCGAGCACGGCGGGGACAAGAACCGCGGCTTCTGGGCCTCGTGGCCGCAGGCCGGCGCGCCCGGCGGCAACCTGCTGGCCACCGGAGTGCTCGCGCTGCTCGCCGCCGTCCAGTCCGAAGAGACCTTCCTCGCCTGGGGCTGGCGGGTGCCGTTCCTGCTCTCCGGGGTGCTCGTCATGATCGGCCTGTGGATCCGCATCTCCGTCACCGAGTCGCCGGTCTTCCTGGAGGCGCGCAAGAAGGCGGAAGCGGCCGCCGCCGAGGGGGCCGAGGAGAAGCCGCCCGTGGTCGAGGTGTTCCGCAAGAGCCGGCGCGAAGTGCTCACCGCGATCGGCACCCGCTTCGGCGAGAACGTCTCGTACTACATCCTCACGGCCTTCGTCCTCGTCTACGTCACCGTCCACCTCGACCTGCCCAAGAGCGACGCGCTCAACGCGGTGCTCATCGGGTCCGCGTTCCACTTCGTCACCATCCCGCTGTGGGGCGCGCTCTCCGACCGCGTCGGGCGCCGCCCGGTCACCCTCATCGGCGCGCTCGGCATGGCCGGCTGGGCCTTCGCCTTCTTCGCGCTCGTCGACTCCCGTTCCTTCCCGGTCATCGCGCTCGCCGTCACCGTCGGGCTGCTCTTCCACGGCGCGATGTACGGGCCGCAGGCCGCGTTCATCTCGGAGATGTTCGACACCAAGGTCCGCTACTCGGGCGCCTCGATGGGCTCCCAGCTCGCCTCCATCATCGGCGGGGCGCTCGCCCCGATCATCGCCGTGGAACTGCTCAAGGACTACGACTCGGCGCTGCCCATCGCCCTCTACACGTCCGCCGCCGCCCTCGTCACCGCCGTGACCGTGCACTTCGCCAGGGAGACGAGGGGACGGGACCTGGCCGCGGACGAGACGGAGGGGCCCACGCCGCGCCCGACACCCGAGCACGAGGGCCCCGTACCACTCAGCACCTGACCCACTCCACTCCGGGCGGCCCCGCCCCGCTCCACCCGGCCGCCCTCGGCCGAGTCCGTGCGGGCCGCCGATCCGGAGCAGGCCATCGACCGCAACCACCCCGCCGGGAGACCATCGCCCCATGCTCCCCACCACCGAGGGCGCGGACCACGCCGAACCCCAGGCGGGCCTGCGCGCCCTGCTCGACCTGCTCGACCGGGGCGCGCCCGCCGAGGAGTTCGCGCGGCCCGCCGCCCGGGCCCGCGAGGCCGGCGCCGCCCCCGGCCGCCTCGCCGCACTCGACGAGGCCACCGACGTCGCGCTCCGCATTCACCGCACCCTGGGCGCGCACCGCCGCCGCGAGGCCGAACTCACCGCGCTCTTCGACACCGCGAGCGACCTGGCCGCGCTGCGCGACCCGGACGCCGTGCTGCGCGCCATTGTGCGCCGCGCCAAACTGCTCCTCGGCACGGACGTCACGTACCTCTCGCTCAACGACGAAGCGGCGGGCGACACCTACATGCGGGTGACCGACGGCAGCGTCGCCGCCGCCTTCCAGCAGCTGCGGCTCGGCATGGGCGAGGGGCTCGGCGGCCTCGTCGCGCAGACCGCCCGCCCCTACGTCACCGGCGACTACCAGCAGGACCCCCGCTTCCACCACACCGACGCCATCGACAGCGCCGTCCTCCAGGAGGGGCTCAGGGCGATCCTCGGTGTGCCGCTGCGCCTCGGCGCGCGCGTCATCGGCGTGCTGTACGCCGCCGACCGCGCGGCCCGCGAGTTCGCGACGGAGGAGATCGTGCTGCTCTCCTCCCTCGCCGACCACGCCGCCATCGCCATCGACGGCGCACGCCTCCTGGAGGAGACCCGGGCCGCGCTCGTCGACCTCAACGCCGCCACCGAGACCATCCGCGCGCACAGCAGGGCCATGCGCCGCGCCGAGCAGGCCCACGACCAGCTCACCGACCTCGTGCTGCGCGGCGGCGGCGCCGGCGACGTGGCCGACGGCATCGCCGCCCTCCTCGACGGCGGCGTCCTCATCCACGACGCGGACGGCGTCGAACTCGCCCGCACCGACACCGGACCCCTGCCGCCGCCCGCCCCCGCCGTCGCCGCCTCGCGCGCCAGCGGCCGCGCCGTCCCCCAGGACGGCACCTGGGTGTGCGCGGTCCTCGCAGGACCCGAACTCCTCGGCAGCATCGCCCTCACCGGCCGCGCCGAACTCGCCGACACCGACCGGCGGTTGTTCGAGCGGGCGGGCGTCGTCACCGCACTGCTCCTGCTGCTGCGCAGGTCCGTCGCCGAGACCGAGGACCGGGTGCGCGGCGAACTCCTCGGCGACCTGCTCGCCACCTCCGGCGACCCGGTCGGCTTGGCGAGCCGCGCCCGCCGCCTCGGAGTCCGGCTCGACCGGCCGCACGCGGTCTTCGTCGCCCACGGCGAGAGCGCTCCCCGGACGCGGCTGCTCGCCGCCGCGCACCGCGCCGCCCGCACCCACAGCGGCCTGGCCGGACTCCACCACGACAACGTGGTCATCGTGACGCCCGCCGCGGCCCCCGGCACGGACGCCGCCGCACTCGCCGTCACCCTCGGCCAGGCCGTGGGCGCCCCGGTCACCGTGGGCGCCGCGGGCCCGGCCGTCGGCCCCGCGGGACTGCCCGCCGCGCACGCCGAGGCCCTGCGCTGCCTCTCCGCGCTGCGGGCCCTCGGCCACACCGGGCACGGCGCGGCCCTCGCGGACCTCGGCTTCGTCGGGCTGCTCATCGGCGAACAGGCCGACCTGGGCGGCTATGTGCGGGCCACACTCGGCCCCCTCCTGGACTACGACGCCGAACGCGGCACGGAGCTGGTGCGCACCCTGGAGGCGTACTTCGGCAAGGACCGCAGCCTCACCAGGGCCAAGACGGCCCTCCACGTCCACGTGAACACCGTCGTGCAGCGCCTGGAACGCGTGGCGCGGCTCCTCGGCGACGACTGGAACACCCCGGCCCGCACCCTGGAGATCCAACTCGCGCTGAGACTGCACCGGTTGACACCAACGGGGTGAGATGGCACGAACGCGACTGTTGGCTCTGACACTCATGCGACCTACCCTGGAACCGCCTGAGAGGGAGTCGCATGAGCGGACGCATCGAGCGCACCGGGCCGAACGCCCAACCCGTACAGCTCGGCAAAGGGGAACGGGTCGCCGACTGGGCGGACGGCCGTCTGGGCATCAACACCCTGGCCAGAACCCAGATGCGCAAGATCTTCCCCGACCACTGGTCGTTCATGTTCGGGGAGATATGCCTCTACAGCTTCATCGTCCTGATCCTCACCGGGACCTTTCTGACCCTCTTCTTCGACCCGAGCATGTCCGAGGTCGCCTACGACGGGCCGTACGTGCCGCTCAAGGGGATCATGGTCTCCCGGGCATACGAGTCCACGGTGGACATCAGCATGGAGGTGCGCGGCGGCCTGCTCATCCGGCAGATCCACCACTGGGCCGCGCTCGTCTTCGTCGCCGGGATGCTCGTGCACATGATGCGGGTGTTCTTCACCGGCGCGTTCCGCAAGCCGCGCGAGCTCAACTGGGTGTTCGGCTGGACCCTGTTGTTCCTCGGCATCCTCACCGGCCTGACCGGCTACTCCCTGCCCGACGACATGCTGTCCGGCACCGGCGTCCGCTTCGCGCAGGGCGCGATCCTCTCCGTCCCCCTCGTGGGGACGTACCTCTCCTTCTTCCTGTTCGGCGGGGAGTTCCCGGGGGAGGACATCATCCCGCGGTTCTACCCCATCCACGTGCTGCTGCTCCCGGGCATCATGCTGGGGCTCGTCGTCGCCCACCTGATCCTGGTCTTCTACCACAAGCACACCCAGTTCGCCGGGCCCGGCAGGACCGAGAAGAACGTCGTCGGCGCCCCGCTCCTGCCCGTGTACATCGCCAAGGCGGGCGGCTTCTTCTTCCTCGTCTTCGGTGTCCTGTCGATCATGGGCGCGGTCGCCTCCATCAACCCGGTCTTCGCGATCGGCCCCTATCGGCCGGACATGGTCTCCACGGGCGCTCAACCCGACTGGTACCTGGGCTTCTCCGAGGGGCTGATCCGGGTGATGCCCGCCTGGGAGATCAACGCCTGGGGGCACACGCTCAACCTGGGCGTCTTCATCCCGTTCTCGCTCTTCCCGCTCATCCTCATGGCGATCGGCGCCTATCCGTTCATCGAGTCGTGGATCAAGGGCGACAAGAGGGAGCACCACATCGCGGACCGGCCGCGCAACGCGCCCGTGCGCACCGGCCTCGGCGTCGCCTGGCTCGCGCTGTTCGGCGTGCTGATGGTCGGTGGCGGCAACGACCTGTGGGCCACCCACTTCCACCTCTCCATCAACGCGCTCACCTGGTTCGTGCGGATCGGCTCCTTCGTCGTGCCCGTCCTCGCCTTCGTCGTCACGCACCGCATCTGTCTGGGGCTTCAGCGCAGGGACCAGGAGAAGGTGCTGCACGGCCGGGAGACCGGCACCATCAAACGTCTCCCGCACGGCGAGTACGTCGAGATCCACGAGCCGCTCAGCCAGGCCGAACTGTTCCGTCTGACCGCCCACGAACAGCCACAGCCCTACGAGATAGGCCCGCTGGTCGACGCCAACGGAGTCCCCCGCAAGGTCCGCGCTTCCCAACGCCTCCGCGCCCGCCTGGGCCGCGCCATGTACGGCCCCAAGGCACAGATCCCCAAGGCGACACCGGAGGAGTACCTCGCGATCCGGCGGGGTGAGGGCGATCACCACTGAAGGAGCGGTGGGGGCCGGCGAGGAGCCTCGCCGGCTCGGTTAGCCTCGCACAGTGATGGCATCCGAGAAGACTCCGAAGCTGCTCGCGATCAGCGACCTGCACGTGGCGTACGACGAGAACAGGAAGTACGTCGACACCATCCGGCCCCACGCCGACGAGGACTGGCTGATCGTCGCCGGTGACGTCGCCGAACGCATGGCCGACATCGAGTGGGCGCTGCGCACGCTCGCCGGCCGTTTCGCCAAGGTGGTGTGGTCGCCGGGCAACCATGAACTGTGGACCCCGAAGGACGACCCGGTCCAGCTGCGCGGCGAAGAGCGGTACCAGCACATCGTCGCCTTCTGCCGGGAGTTGGGCATCGCGACGCCCGAGGACCCCTACCCCGTGTGGCGCGGCGCGGGCGGCCCGGTCGTGGTCGCCCCGCTCTTCCTGCTCTACGACTACACCTTCCGCCCCGAGGGCACGCACACGAAGGAAGAGGCGCTGGCGGTCGCCCACGAGGCGGGCGTCGTCTGCACCGACGAGTACTTCCTGCACCCCGACCCGTACGCGACGCGCGACGACTGGTCCCGCGCCCGGGTCAAGCACACCGAGGAGCGGCTCGCCGAGCGGCCCGAAGGCATGCCCACCATCTTGATCAACCACTGGCCGCTGCTGCGCGAGCCGCTGCGAATCCTGCGCTATCCGGAGTTCGCCTTGTGGTGCGGCACCGAGCGCACCGCCGACTGGCACGTGAAGTACGAAGCGGCGGCCGTCGTCTACGGCCACCTGCACATCCCGCGCACCACCGTGCACGACGGGGTACCGCACATCGAGGCGTCCGTCGGCTACCCGCGCGAGTGGCGCAGGGACTTCCACCCCGACCCGCACCTGCGGCAGATCCTGCCGGTGGTGCCCGCCGAGGGCTGAGAGCCTGGCCCGGCCCCGTCAGGGCTGTGCGGGCAGCGGTCTGCGGGCGAGGAGTTCGGCCAGGCCCTGGCGGGTCGCGGCGAGGACGACGCGGTCCTCGGGCCGCAGCTCGTACTCCGGGTCGAGCTCCCACTCCAGGCCCGAGGAGAGCCCCGGCTCCTCGCCCGACGCGCGGTCGAGTGCGACGACGCGCCACGCCCCCGGGCGGAACACCTCGGCGATCCTGCGGCCCGTCAGCTGCGGCTGGAGCGAGACGTCGAGCGCCGCGAAGAGCAGGACCGAGCGCTCGACGGGCAGCGCGCCCAGGATCTGCCGGCCCATCATCGCCCCTGCGAAGGCGGGCGCGGCCAGCGCGGACACGCTGCGGCTGCGGGTGAGGGCGCCGGGGTGCGCGGCGCGCAGGGTGCGGTAGACGGCGGTCGCGAACTCGTCGTCGTAGAGCCGCAGTGCCACCCGCAGGTCGGGCTTCACCGACCGTGCGTACAGGGCCGCTTCGAGGTTTATGGTGTCCGCGCTGGTCAGCGCGAGCAGGGCGTGCGCGCGGTGCACCTTGGCCGCCTCCAGGACCCCCTCCTCCGTCACGTCGCCGATCACGGTCGGCACGCGCAGGCGCCGCGCCAGGGAGATGCCGCGCGCCTCCGGGTCGGCCTCCACGCACACCACCGGGATGTCCAGCTCGCGCAGCCGGGCGAGGACCCGGGTGCCGATCTTGCCGAGGCCGAGCAGGACGACGTGGCCCGAGAGGCCGCGCGGCGGGCGGCGCAGCGAGGACGCGGTGCGGAAGGTGCCGAGGGCCTCCAGGACGGCGGCGAACAGGATCGGCAGGAGCAGCAGCCCGACCAGACCGGCGAGGAGCTGGAGGATCTGGCGGCTCATCGGCCCGTCCGTCGCCGGGTCGTTGATCGAGAACAGGTCGAGGAGCGTCAGATACGTGGCGTGCAGCGGGGTGGTGTTCTCGGTGGTGACGATCGACGCGATGGCCATGCCGACGACGGCCGCCGCGAATCCGGCCACCGACCAGCGCAGCCGCCGCGAGAACAGCTCACGCAGCGGCACGCCGCGCCCCGCGAGGAATCCGGGCGGCGGCGTGGACCCCGAGTACGAGACCGTCTCCAGGACCAGCGCGCCCCGCCCGGGAGCGGCGGCGACGGCGGCGTCGTCCGGCAGCAGCCGGGGCCCCGCGCCGACGTCCGCGTCGTCCGAACCCTCCGCGCCCGCAGGGTCGTTGGCGGTGGCCGAGAGCAGCGCGAGGGTGGCGAGTCCGCGCGGCGCCACCTCGCCCGGCGCGGGAGGCGTACGCTCCACGGCGCGCAGCAGCAGCCCGTCGGCGTGCACGACCTTGCTGGTCCCGGCGACGGCGGTGGCCGCGAGAGCCGGGGCGGCGGTGTCCGCGTCGGACAGGACGGTGACGCTGGCGTCGGTGGTCGCGAGGCCCGCCACGGCGGCCGCCTGGTCGAGGAGCTCCTCCACGTGCTGCCCGAGCTTGCGGTTGTACAGCCGGATGACCAGGCGCAGGCGGGGGTTGAGCCTGCGCGCCGCCAGCGCCGTGCGGATGTTGGTCTCGTCGTCGTCATGCATGAGCGCGAGCGCGGCGGCCTGCGGGATGCCCGCGTCGACGAGGACGTCGTCGGTGAGCTCCGGGGCCTCCAGCGTGCGCGGCAGGTCGGCCGCGCCTCCGCCGTCACCGCTCCCGTGGCCGTTTCCGTTCCCCTGCGCGGACCCGTTGCCGTTGCCGGTGGTGCGTGAGACCGCCGCGGTGATACGTCCGATCAGTGCGGTCGTCCGGGCGCGCCCCGTCAGCCGGCTCGGCTCGCCGCTCCCGGGCGGCAGGACGAGGACGACCTGTTCGCCGTAGACGCCGCGCAGTTCGGACGCGAGCCGGTGGGCCAGGACGTTGTCGCCGCCGCACACGACCATGTGGCCGGGGGCGGGCAGCGGTGGGCGCTGTGGAGGAAGCGAAGATGCGTGCGACACAGGGAGAAGACTGCCGCAAGCCCCGGCCCGGTTCCCCGTGTCCCGCCGCTCGGGCGCGGCGGGACACGGCCGGAAGCGGCGTATTCGCGGTTCCGTGCCGCCCACTCCCGAGGAGACCTCCGATCTCTTGCGCTCCGCCCTCTTGTCCCAGGAACCTCGGGCGATTTAGCCTGCTCGCGCTCCTGCCCCGTGCCCGGGACCACCACCGAGGGAGAACCGCCCGTGATCCAGCCCTGGTTCGGCGAGGCCAAGCTCGGCATCTTCCTGCACTGGGGCATCTACAGCGTGGACGGAGTGGCCGAGTCCTGGTCCTTCTTCGACGGACGGGTGCCCTACGACCGCTACATGGCGCAGCTCGAAGGATTCACCGCGGCGCGGTACGACCCCGAGGAGTGGGCCGACCTGTTCGTGCGGGCCGGTGCCCGCTACGCCGTCCTCACCGCCAAACACCACGACGGTGTCGCCCTGTGGGACACCGCCGCCAACGACCTGTCGGTCGTCAAGCGCACGCCTGCGGGACGTGACCTCATCGCCCCCTATGTCGCCGCCCTGCGCGCCCGCGGGCTCAAGGTCGGCCTCTACTACTCGCACCTGGACTGGTCGCACCCGGACTACGCCACCGTCCGCCCCGTGGGACAGGACCCCGCCGAGCGCGGCAACCCGTACTCCATGCCGCCCGCGGGCGACGAATCACCGGAACGCTGGGCGGACTTCCTCGCCTTCCACCGCGTACAGGTCAGGGAACTGCTCGAACGGTTCGAGCCCGACCTGCTGTGGTTCGACGGCGAATGGGAGCGCAGCCCCGAGCAGTGGCGGATGGCGGAGCTCGCCGAGGAGATCGCGGAGCTCAGCCCGCACACCGTCGTCAACGGCCGCCTCACGGGACACGGCGACTACGCCACCCCGGAGCAGGGCGTGCCCGTCGAACCGCCGGATCAGCTGTGGGAGTTGTGCCTCACCGTCAACGACTCGTGGGGCCACCAGCCGCAGGACACCCGCCACAAGTCCCCGCGCCAACTGATCCGCGTCTTCGCCGAGACCGTCGGGGGCGGCGGCAATCTGCTGCTCGGCGTCGGCCCGAAGGGCGACGGCACGCTGCTGCCCGAGCAGACCGAGCGGCTGGAGGCGCTGGGGGAGTGGACCGCCCGTCACGCCGACGCCGTGTACGGGACGGGTCGCGGCCTGCCCCACGGCCATTTCTACGGCCCCTCCACGCTCTCCGCCGACCGCCGCACCCTCTACCTCTTCCTCTTCGACCGGCCCAACGAGTACGTGGTCCTGCGCGGCGTCCGCAACGCGGTGCGCTCGGCCCGCGTGCTCGGCAAGGGCACCGAGGTGCGCCGCGAACGGGTCGGCGGCCTCGGCGACGTACCCGGCTGGGAGTACGTCCACCTCACCGACGAGCACCTCGACCCGCTCTGCACCGTGCTGGCCCTGGAGCTCGACGGCGAACTCGACCTGTACCGGCAACACACCCGCGACTGAACCCGGCCACCCGACCCCTCACCGCCCTCGCCCCCGCCGCCACCGCGAGCCCCGCCCGCCACGCACCCGGACGCCTCCCCGTCGTCTCCCCGGCCCGCGTACGTCCGTGGCCGGCGCGGAGATCTCCTTGCGGAAGCGGCACGACACCTCTAACTGATCCGTCAGTCAGAATCACAATTCCTGCGCAAAACCTCGACAACCCAGGTGAATGGCGGTGCGGCCCGGCGCCCGTGCGTTGCGTTCGCCGCAACGCGCGGGTAGGGTCGCCGACCATGCAGCACGACCCCGAGGTGGCGGACCGCGTCCGCAAAGTGATCTCCGACGCGGGAGTGACCCAGCGCGAATTCGCCCGCCGTATCGTCATGGACCCCTCCAAGCTCTCCCGCTCGCTGGGCGGCACCCGGCGCTTCACGGCGGCGGAACTCGCCCGCATCGCGGACACGGGCGGGGTCGACGCGGGCTGGCTGCTCGGCGCGGCACGCCCCCCGGAGCCCGCCGCGCGGCGCGAACGCGCCGTGGCCCCCGAAGGTGGCCGCCCCCTGCAGATCGTCCGCGAGACCGTCCGCCTCATCGCCGAGCGCGGCTTCCACGCCGTCCGCGTCCAGGACATCGCCGCCGCCTGCGACACCAGTACCGCCGCCATCCACTACCACTTCCCCGGCCGCGACGACCTCCTCGAAGCCGCCGTGCGCTGGTGCATGGACGAGGACACCGCACGCCGGGCGGCCCGGATCGCGGACGCCGCCGACACCGCCGACGAACTGCGCCAGCTCATCGAGCTGCAGATCCCCCGCACCCCGCAGCAGCGCTGGCAGTGGAGCGTCTGGCTCGACCTGTGGGCGGAGGCCGCCCGCTCCACCGCCGTGGGCCGGCTGCACGCCGACTACTACCGGCAGTGGCGCACCACCGTCGCCGACGTCATTCGCCGCGGCACCGCCGAAGGCGTCTTCCGCCCCGCCGACCCCGAAGCGGCGGCACTGCGCCTGACCGCGCTGATCGACGGCCTCGCCACCCAGGTGCTCGCCTCGGCCCCCGACGGCACCGGCACCGGCCCCTACGACATGCACGAGGCCCTCACCGCCTACGTCGACGCGACACTGACCGCGCACTGACCTCCCGTACGACCGCCACCCCCACACGCAGCACAACACCCCGCCCCCGAGGGAGAGTTCCGCATGCCCGTGAACGAGAACGTCGTCATCACCTGCGCCCTGACCGGCGCCGGCGACACCGTGCGCAAGAGCCCGCACGTGCCCGTCACGCCCGAACAGATAGCCACCTCCGCCGTCGAGGCCGCCGAGGCGGGCGCCGCCGTCGTGCACATCCATGTCCGCGACCCGGAGACCGGTGCGCCCTCCCGCGACCCGCGTCTGTACCGCGAGGTCGTCGAGCGCATCAAGGAGACCGGCACCGACGTCGTCATCAACCTCACCGCGGGCATGGGCGGCGACCTCGTCATCGACCCTGACGAGCCCCTCAAGCACCTCCCCGGCACCGACCTGGTCAGCGGCCTCGACCGGCTCCCGCACGTCGAGGACCTGCTCCCCGACATCTGCACGCTGGACTGCGGCTCCCTCAACTTCGGTGACGGCAGCAACCTCTACATCTCCACCCCCGACATGCTCCGACAGGGCGCCAAGCGCATCCAGGAACTCGGCGTCCGCCCCGAGCTGGAGATCTTCGACACGGGGCAGCTCTGGTTCGCCAAGCAGCTCCTCGCCGAGGGGCTCCTCGACGACCCGACCGTCTTCCAGCTCTGCATGGGCGTTCCGTGGGGCGCCCCCGCCGACCCGGGCGTCCTCCAGTCCATGGTCAACATGCTGCCCGAGGGTGCCCAGTGGGCCAGCTTCGCGCTCGGCCGCATGCAGATGCCGTGGGTCGCCCAGTCCATCCTGCTCGGTGGCCAGGTCCGCGTCGGCCTGGAGGACAACCTCTACCTCGGCAAGGGCAACAAGGCGACGAACGCGCAGCTCGTCGAGCGTGCGGTGCGGATCACCGAGAGCCTGGGCTCCCGGGTCGCCTCCCCGGACGAGGCCCGGCAGAAGCTGGGCCTCAAGCCCCGCGCCTAGTTCCCCGCGTCCCTGAAGGGGCGCCCCCGTCCCCCCCCACCGGCAGCACGGATAGGACCCCCCATGACCACCACCCCGGAAGAAGTCCGCCGCGTCGCCTGCGTAGGCGCAGGTGTCATCGGCGGCGGCTGGGTCGCCCACTTCCTGGCCCGCGGCTACGACGTCACCGCCTGGGACCCCGCCCCCGACGCCGAACAGCGGCTGCGCCGCCTGGTCGAGGCCGCCTGGCCCGCCCTCACCCAGCTCGGCCTCGCCGAGGGCGCGTCGCAGGACCGCCTCACCGTCACCGCCACCCTCGAAGAGGCCGTCGCCGACGCCCAGTTCGTGCAGGAGAGCGCCCCCGAGAAGCTGGAGCTCAAGCGCGACCTGCTCGCGAAGCTCGACGCCGCCGCGCCCGCCGGCGTCGTCATCGCCTCCTCCACCTCCGGCTACCCGATGACCGACATGCAGACCGAGGCGGCCACGCCGGGCCGCCTCGTCGTCGGACACCCCTTCAACCCGCCGTATCTGATACCCCTCGTCGAGGTCGTCGGCGGCGAGCTGACCGACGCCGACGCCGTGACCTGGGCGTCCAGGTTCTACGAGGTCGCGGGCAAGTCCGTGATCACCATGAAGAGCGAGGTGCCCGGCTTCATCGCCAACCGCCTCCAGGAAGCCCTGTGGCGCGAGGCGCTGCACATGGTCGCCAACGGCGAGGCCACGGTCCAGGAGATCGACGACTCCATCACCGAGGGCCCCGGCCTGCGCTGGGCGTTCATGGGCCCGATGCTCACCTTCGCGCTCGCGGGCGGCGAGGGCGGCATGGCCCATATGCTCGACCACTTCGGCCCGTCCCTGAAGTCGCCGTGGACGCGCCTCGAAGCGCCCGAGCTCGACAAGAAGCTGTACGACGCCGTGGTCGCCGGATGCGACGAGGAGGCGAACGGCCGCACCATCGCGGACCTCGTCGCCGAACGGGACCAGGGCGTCATCGACGTCCTGCGCGCCACGGGCCGGCTCCCGGGAGGCACCAAGTGACCGAGCCCCTGCCCCTGTTCCACCGGACGGTGCGACCCGAGTGGATCGACTACAACGGCCACCTGAGCGAGGCCTTCTACGTCCTCGTCTTCGGCTACGCCACCGACGCCATGATGATCGAGACGGGCCTGCACGCCGGCTACCGCGAGTCCACCGGCTGCTCCCTCTACACGGTCGAGGCGCATGTGAGATACCTGAACGACGTCTCCGAGGGCGCCCACCTCGCCGTCCGCACCCGCCTGTTGGGCGCGGACGCCAAGAAGGCGCGGTTCGCGCACGAGATGTACGTGGTCGGGGCCGAGGGTGCCGAGCCGGCCCCGGACGCCACCCCCGTGGCGACCACCGAACTGCTCGCACTCCACGTCGACCAGAACGCGGGCCGGGCGACCCCGTTCCCGGACGAGATCCGCGAGCACCTCACGGCTCTGACGGAACCGGCCCCGGAGTGGGCGGGGCGTTCAATCGCCGCAGTGCCCCGGGTGACCTAGGGAGAACTCACCGTTCCAGTGGCTTGTGCGCAGTCTCCGGCAGCCGCAAGTAGACCACCGAGGACACGACACACAGCACGGCCACGTACACGGGGAAGAGCCCGGGGGAGCCGATCTCCTTGAACAGGGTCCCCATGTACGGGGCCGTGCCGCCGAACACCGCGACGGTCAGCGAGTACGGGAAGCCGATCCCGGCGGCCCGCACCCGAGCGGGGAACACCTCGGCGTTCACGGCCGCCGAGATCGACGTGAAGCCGGTGAGCAGCACCATGCCCGCGCACTGCACGAGCAGCAGCGAAGCGAACGACCCCGAGAGCGACTTGAGCAGCGGCACGCTCAGGACGGCGAAGCCGACGCCGAAGAAGAGCAGCGGCGGCCTGCGCCCGAGCCGGTCCGAGAGCAGCCCGCCGACGGGCTGGAGCAGCGCGAAGAACGCGAGCGAGACGGTCCCGGCGAGGAGCGCCTGACTCTTGCTGATGTCGGTGTTCAGCTCGGCGTACGTGGGCAGGTACGACGTCCAGGTGTAGTAGGCGAGGGTGCCGCCCGCCGTGATGCCGCAGATCAGCAGTGACTGGCGGGGATGGTGCCGCAACGCGTCGAGGAGCCCCGGCCGTTCGCCCTCCGCGGCGGTTGCCCGGTGCGTCTCGTGCGCCCCCTGCCTGATCCAGAAGCCGACCAGGCTCAGCGCCGCCCCGAAGAAGAACGGCAGCCGCCAGCCCCAGCCGTCCATCTGCCCGTCGGAGAGCGTGGCGACGAGGAGGGCGGCGACGCCGGACGCCGCCAGCTGGCCGATGCTGGTGGAGACGTACTGGAAACTGGAGAAGAGGCCGCGCCGTCCCGGGCCCGCCGACTCGACGAGGAACGTCGTCGACGCGGCGAACTCCCCGCCCACGGAGAGACCTTGGAGCAGCCGGGCCAGCACGAGCACGACCGGCGAGAGCACGCCCACGGCCGCGTAGGTCGGAGTCAGGCCGACGAGCAGACTGCTGCCGCCCATCAGCAGAATTGTGACGGTCAGTGCCGCCCGCCTGCCCTGCCGGTCGGCGACCGCCCCCATCAGCAGACCGCCGACGGGCCGCATGAAGAAGCCCACCGCGAAGACGGCGAACGTGGAGAGCAGCGGGACGAGGGAGTTGCCGGACCCCTTGGGGAAGACCTGGCCGGCGATGTACGTGGCGAGGAAGGTGTACGCGTACCAGTCGTACCACTCCACGGCGTTGCCGACCGACGCGGCGAGCAACTGACGTATCGGGCGCCGCTCGGGGGCGGGGACGGTGGCGGCCACCTGCTGGTCGTGCTGTGTCATGATCACGACCTTCCCCTGCCCCGCGGCGCCCCACACGTGCTGTCCGCCAGGCGGACGGGCCCGCGTCCGGAGGGGCGGGCGCTCAGCCGGTCGTCGGCTTGTACGCGTACACCGCCGTCGTCACCAGGCACGGCGCGGGCGGCACCACCTCGACGCGCAGGGTGCGGCGACCGGAGTCGTAGTCGACGCCCTCCGTCTCGAACGAGCCGGAGCAGATGCTGCGCTGCGGCGCGGCGAAGAGGCTGGACACGCGGCCGGTCACCGGCTTCCCGTCGAGCGGGCGCTCCAGGTCGACCTGGAGGACGGGGCGGTCCTCGGGGAACAGCTCCTTGGACGCGTCGTTGGAGGCGCACACCAGACGCGTCGCGGCGGCGAAGTCGCAGCCCTGGATGTCGCGCACCGGCTTGTCGAGCGTGATCTGCCCGGCCTGGGGGAGCGCGCCGCCGGTGGGCGGGGTCGAGGGGTTGAGGAGCGGCGCGGGGAAGACCTGGAGGCGGTTCTGGTCGCCCCACTCGCCGGACACCAGCCACTGGTTGTCGGGCGAGACGGCAGCGAAGGAGTTGTTGAGCTTCTCACCCGCGTCGAGCGTGTGCTCGTACAGGTGACGCTTCCCCGCCGGGGTCGTGACCGCGAACATCTTCGACCGTGCGTTGCCGCCGCCCTGGTAGGCGTCGAAGGTGTGGCCGTTCGCGATGTCCGGGTCGCCTATGTGCTCCCAGCCCTTGATGCGCAGATCGAGGGGTATCGAGCCGAGGCCCCGATAGAGGAGGCCGCCGTCCGCCCGGCTCGCCAGGCCCTGGCTACCCGTCAGGGAGTTGACGTGCGAGGTGCCCGACTCCTGCCAGCCGCCGGGCGGGGCGGGCGCGGCCGAGGCGCCGCCGCCCGTCATCACCGCCAGCGTGACGGCGCCGAACAGGGCGGTTGATGCCTTCCAAAGGGTCATCGGGGCGCTACCTCCGTGGGGGGTCGAAACGCTGCCGCGTCATCGTACGTAACGTGAGCACCGGTGATAACGGCCCGGCAGAAGGCGGTTCAGACATGAAGGCGGTTCAGACATGAAGGCGGTTCAGACGTGAAGCTGGCAATTCTCGGCGGGGGCGGATTCCGCGTGCCGCTCGTCTACGGTGCCCTCCTCGGCGACCGCGCCGAGGGCCGCGTCACCGACGTCGTCCTGCACGACCTGGACGCGGCCCGGCTCGACGCCATCGCCCGCGTCCTCGCCGACCAGGCCGCCGGTGTCCCGGACGCGCCCTCCGTGACCGCCACCACCGACCTCGACGAGGCGCTGCGCGGCGCCGACTTCGTGTTCTCCGCGATCCGCGTCGGCGGCCTGGAGGGGCGCGCCGCCGACGAGCGCGTCGCCCTCGCCGAGGGAGTTCTCGGCCAGGAGACCGTCGGCGCGGGCGGCATCGCCTACGGCCTGCGCACCGTGCCCGTCGCCGTCGACATCGCGCGCCGCGTCGCCCGGCTCGCCCCCGACGCCTGGGTCATCAACTTCACCAACCCCGCGGGCCTGGTCACCGAAGCCATGTCCCGCCACCTCGGCGACCGCGTCATCGGCATCTGCGACTCACCCGTGGGCCTCGGCCGCAGGATCGCGCAGGTGCTCGGCGGCAACCCCGACGAGGCCTTCATCGACTACGTGGGCCTCAACCACCTGGGCTGGCTGCGCGGCCTGCACATCGGGGGCCACGACGAACTGCCGCGCCTGCTCGCCGACCCGGAACTCCTCGTCTCCTTCGAGCAGGGCAGGCTGTTCGGCCCCGACTGGCTCCAGTCGCTCGGCATGATCCCCAACGAATACCTGCACTACTACTACTTCAACCGCGACACCGTGCGCGCCTACCAGCAGGCCGAGCGGACCCGCGGCGCCTTCCTCCACCACCAACAGGCCCGCTTCTACGACGACATGCGCCGCCAGGACGCCCCCGCCCTCAAGACCTGGAACGACACCCTCGCCGAGCGCGAGGCGGCGTACATGGCGGAGAACAGGGAAGCGGCGGGCGTGGGGGAGCGGGCCGAGGAGGACCTGGAGTCGGGCGGGTACGAGAAGGTCGCCCTCGCCCTGATGCGGGCCGTCGCACGCGACGAGCGGTCGACGCTGATCCTCAACGTCCGCAACGGCACGACCCTTTCCGCGCTGGACGCGGACGCCGTGATCGAGGTGCCGTGCTCCGTCGACGCGAACGGCGCCCACCCCATGTCGGTGGCCCCGCTGCCCGGCCACGCCACCGGCCTGGTGTGCGCGGTCAAGGCCGTCGAACGGGAGGTCCTCGAAGCGGTGGACAGCGGCTCGGCCGCCACCGCCGTCAAGGCGTTCGCGCTGCACCCGCTCGTCGACTCCGTGACGGTCGCGCGGCGCCTGGTGGACGGCTACCGGAGTGTGCACCCCGGCCTCGCGTACCTGAGGTGATGAGACCTGAGGTGATGACACCTGAGATGATCACGACATGAGTCCCGTCGTCTCCATCGGTGCCGCCGCCCGCCGCCCCTGCACGCTCGTCGTGTGCCGGGGCTGCTGCTGCGGCGACGCGCGCAAGAACCCCGGCATCGACCACGCCTGGCAGCTGGAGCGGCTGCGCTCCGCCGCGGCGGCCTCGCGCGGCCGGTTCACGGTGCGCACGAGCGACTGCCTCGGGCCGTGCGGGCAGGCCAACCTGGTCGTGGTCCAGCCCTCCTACGAGGGGCGCAGGCGGGGCGGCCGGGCGGCGTGGGTCGGCTTCGTCACGGACGACGAGTCGCTCGACGGGATACTGGCCTGGGCCGAGGCGGGCGGCCCCGGCCTGGCCGAGCCGTCCGCGACACTCGCGCTCCAGATGGTCGACCCCCGCGCGGTATAGGGCCTGTGCCGGATCAGCCGGCGAGAACCTGGTCCAGGAATTTGTTCAGGTTCTGCTCGGTCCTGGCGTTCTGCTCCTCCGGCGTGAGGCTCTCCTCGAAGCGGCGGGCCAGCGCCGTGACCTTCTTGCCCCGCACGTAGAGGGAGCAGGCCAGGTCCGCGCAGACGTACAGCCCGACCGAGTTGCCCCCGCGGCCGGCCGCGCCCGCCTTCGGGGCCACGAGCAGCGTGATCCCGGAGCCGGACTGCGGCGTCACACAGACCGAGCAGATGCTGGACTTGAACAGGCTCTTGCGCACCCCCGTGGAGGCGCGCAGGGCGATGCCCACAGGCTTGCCGTCCCGCCACGTCACCACATAGCCGCGCTCGGGCGCCTTCGGGTCCCGCCACCCGAGAAAGTCCAGGTCGGACCAGGGGGTGTCGGCGAACCCCGCCGGGAGGGTGAGTCTGCGGGCCTCGCCCTTCGAACAGTTCACAAAGGACGCGCGGATCTCGTTCTCACTTACGGGTTGCATGATCGGAACGTATCAACGGGCCGGTCGGGCCGTCGTGTCATTTTCACGGGCGGACCTCGATCACGACCTTGCCCCGCGCGTGGCCTTGCTCGACCGCGCGCAGCGCCTCGCCCGCGCGGTCCAGGGGGTACGTCGCCGTCACGTGCGGACGCAGTACGCCCGCCACGGCGAGGAGAGCGATCTCGTCCAGGACCGCCGACGTGCGGGCCCGCGCCACCGGGGCGCCGCCCAGCCTCCCCACGGTCTCCTTGGCCGCCGCCGTGATCAGCTTCGTGCGGTCGGTGAGGAGTTCCGCGACCTCCACGAGGTCCGCGCCGCCGACGAGGTCGAAGACCGCGTCGACGCTGCCGTCGGGCGCGGCCTCGCGTACGCGCTCGGGCAGCCGGGGGCCGGGCGGCACGTGGACGGCGCCGAGCGACTCGACGAACTCCTTCTTGCCCGCGCTCGCCGTGCCCACCACGCGCAGTCCGAAGTGCAGGGCGATCTGTGCCGCGGCCACGCCGACCCCGCCCCCGGCACCGGTGATCAGCAGCGTCGCGCCCGTGGGCAGGTCGAGCTGGCGCAGCCCGTCGTACGCGGTCGCCGCCGCGACCGGCAGCGCGGCCGCGTCCGTGAAGGACAGCGCGTCCGGCTTGCGCGCGGCGATGTCGGCGGGGACCAGCGTGAACTCCGCGTACCCGCCGGTGACCGGATTGCCGAACACCGGGTCGCCGACCGCGAAACCCTCGACGCCGGGCCCGACCCCCGCCACGACCCCGGCGACCTCGCTGCCCAGGACCTCGACTCCCACCAGCGGCGCCTGGCCGGGACGCCGCTTGCCCGCCCGCAGCTTCCAGTCGACCGGGTTGACGCCCGCCGCGCGCACGGCGACGAGCAGCTGACCGGGGCCGGGCTCGGGTGTGGGGAGGTCGTGGAAGGCCTCCACCTCCGGACCGCCGTGTTCGGTGAATGCGTACGCCCTGGGCATGTGGCTCCCTCACTTCGATCGACCGACCCTCCGCCGACAAGCGTCGACGCGCGTCCGCAGGGGAAGACCGTCAAGATCGCCCGGCTATTCCCGGCCGGGCGCGGGTGCTGAGTCGCGGCCGTCGGGGCAGGCTGTCGAGTGAGCTTTCGAGAAGCTGTGGAGAGAGAGGACGACGCGTGGTGTCCAGCGGCGGGAACGACGACGATCTGCTCAAGGGTCTTTCAGTGGACGACGCCCGTCCGGAACGCCCTGTGCTCCTCGACGAGCAGGGGCAACCTCTGCAGACGTGGCGGGAGAACTACCCGTACACGGAGAAGCTGGGCCGCAGGGCGTACGAGCGGCGCAAGCGGATTCTGCAGATCGAGCTGCTGAAGCTGCAGAAGACGGTGCGGGAGCGGGGCACGCGCATCGTGGTGCTGTGCGAGGGGCGTGACGCGGCGGGCAAGGGCGGCACGATCAAACGGTTCACCGAGCGCCTGAATCCGCGCGGTGCCCGGACGGTGGCGCTGGACAAGCCGAACGAGCACGAGGCGGGCCAGTGGTACTTCCAGCGGTACGTCGCCCAGCTGCCCTCGGCGGGGGAGATCGTCTTCTTCGACCGGTCCTGGTACAACCGCGCGGGCGTCGAGCCGGTGATGGGGTTCTGCACGCCCCGCGAGCACCAGCACTTCCTGGAACAGGCTCCGCTGTTCGAGAAGATGATCACTGACGACGGCATCGTCCTCATCAAGTTCTGGTTCTCCGTCTCCCGTGCCGAACAGCGGACGCGTTTCGCGATCCGGCAGGTCGACCCGGTGCGCCAGTGGAAACTGTCCTCGACCGACGTCGCCTCGCTGGACCTGTGGGACGCGTACACGTACGCGAAGGTCGAGATGTTCCGGGCCACGGACACGCCCCACGCCCCGTGGACCGTCGTGAAGACCAACGACAAGCGGCGCGGCCGCCTCGAAGCCATGCGCCACCTCCTGCTGCGGCTCGACTACGAGGCGAAGGACACGGAGGCCGTGGGAAAGGCCGACCCGTTGATCATCGGGCCGGCCGACACCCTGCTGGAACCGGGCGAGGACGCCACGGACCTCTCACCGAGCAAGCTCGCCGACAACCGCCGCGGGCCCGGCCGGCACCCCGGCGAGAAGTGAGGGCCGCGGCGCTCTCACCGCCGCCGTCCCGGTGTCACAGCCCCACCGCCCCGTCGATGCGCTCCCGCAGCAGATCGGCGTGGCCGTTGTGGCGCGCGTACTCCTCGATCATGTGCAGGAGCACCCAGCGCAGCGACACCGCGCCGAGCCACGAGTCCTGGCCCTCGACGTCGAGACCGGCGGCCTCCTCGACGAACTTCTCGGCGAACGCCACCTCGGCGCGCCAGGCCTCCCAGGCCGCGGCGACGGCCCCGGGCTCCGCCACCGCCCCGTCGAAGTCCTCGTCGGGGTTGTCGGGCGTGGCATAGAGGAGCGCAACGTCGAGACCGGCCATGTCCTTGCGGAACCAGCGGCGTTCCACATCGGTGAGGTGCCGGACCAGACCGAGCAGCGACAGCACGGAGGGCTCGACGGACCGCTGGTCCAACTCCTTCTCCAGGCCACGGCACTTGAGCTCCAGCGTCTCGCGCTGGGCCCGCAGGAAGCTGGCGAGCATGGACCGTTCGTCCCCGGTGAAGCCCCCGCCGTAGCGGGGGTCGGTCGGCTCGCCCGTGAAGAACCTGACTCTTCTGCTTGACGTCATGGACTCATCATCGGGCCCTGCACCGGGCCGAGTTCGGCCAGCCCCTCGTACAGCGCCCCCACCAGGTGGATGCTGCGCAGATCCTCGCCCGAGGTCCCGGCGCCCATGCGGTTCATGGTGTACGCGTACGAGACGCCGTTCTCCGGGTCGGCGAAGGCGTAGGAGCCGCCCGCGCCGCCGTGCCCGAACGCACGGGGGTTGGGGCCCGCCTGGCCGAACTGGTTGAGCATGTAGCCGAGGCCCCACGGCCAGGTCTCGGCGAGCGGGGTGCCCGCCCGCAGGACGAGGTCCGGTTCGTCGCCGTCGCTCTGCCGGGTGCGCAGCCGCTCCAGGGTGCCGGGGGAGAGGAGCCTGCCGCACGCCAACTCCGCGTACACGGCGGCGAGTCCGCGCGCGGTGGCGTGCCCGTTGGTCGCGGGGATCTCCGCGCTGCGGTAGGCCGCGGAATTCACGTCGCCGAGCGGCAGATACTGCAGGGCCAGTGTGACGGGCGCCATCGGGTGGTCCGCAAGACCGCCGACCGGGGGTTTCGGCGCGTCCCCGAACACGGTGCGCGACGTCGCCGATGACGACGCCGCCCCCGATGCCCGCGGCGACGGCGAGGCTCCGGCGGCGCGGACGGCGGGCGCCATGTCCGCGCACCGCCCGTGCTCGCTCTCCGGCGTGCCCACGTGGACGTCGGCGCCCAGCGGCCCGGTCACCTCGGAGTGCAGGAACGTCCCGAGCGAGACGCCGGTGACGCGCCGCACCACCTCGCCGACCAGGAAGCCGAATGTCACTGCGTGGTAGCCCTGGGCGGTGCCCGGCCGCCACCACGGCCGTGTCGCCGCCAGCGCCCGCGTCACCTTCTCCCAGTCGTACACCGCGCCCGGGGTCATCGGCTCGCCCGGTGCGATCAGACCGGAGCGGTGGCTCAGGAGCCAGCGCACCGGGATGTCGTCCTTTCCCTCCCGCGCGAACTCCGGCCAGTACCGAGCGACCGGTGCGTCCAGGTCCAACTCGCCGCGTTCCACGAGCAGATGGGCGCAGAGCGCCGTCATCCCCTTGGTCGTGGAGTAGACGTTGACCAGCGTGTCCCGCTCCCAGGGGCGGGTGCCCGTCCGGTCCGCGTCGCCGCCCCACAGGTCGACGACGACCTCGCCGCCGACCGTGGCCGCGACGGCCGCGCCGAGGTCGTCGCGCTCGGCGAAATTCCGCTCGAACTCCTTGCGAAGGCCCTCGAATCCCGGGGCGCAGGTGCCGTGGACGCGCATAGTCATGGCCTCATGGTTGCCCACGGCATCTACCTCCGCAAGGTGACCGCGCCACATCCGGCCGCGGTACCGCCGGATGCACCAGCCTTCACCACCGGTCGGACGAAGCGGGCCCGTGCACGAGGACGCCGATGTGTGGATGCGGAGTGAAGAAATCTCCGAGTGCGTCGACCGTGAACTGCCAAATGCGGGCCCTGTGCCCCGATTGTCCGGGACTTGTGTCCTGCCCACGAGAGGTTGGACTTCCCTTCACACACCCGTCACAGGCTCTTCCGTATCGCTTGCTCCCCTTGGCACACTTCACCCCGCTCGCGTCCCCCACAAAACACGAGGTCGGAATACTCATGCCTGAACTCAATCGGCGCCGCTTCATGCAGCTGGCCGGCGGCACCGCGACGTTCGCCATGCTCAACCAGAGCATCGCCCGCGCCGCGTCCCTGCCCGCCAGGCGCGCCTCCGGCACCATCAAGGACGTCGAGCACGTCGTCGTTCTCATGCAGGAGAACCGGTCCTTCGACCACTACTTCGGGACGATGAAGGGCGTACGCGGCTTCGGCGACCCGCGCCCGGTGACCCTGCCCAGCGGCAAGCCGGTCTGGCACCAGCGGGGCGGCGGCAAGGAGGTGCTGCCCTTCCACCCGGACGCCGAGAACCTCGGCATGCAGTTCATCGCGGGCCTCGACCACGACTGGGCTGGCGGCCACAAGGCGTTCAACAACGGCGCGTACGACCAGTGGATTCCCGCGAAGTCCGAGCGGACGATGGCCTACCTGGAGCGGAACGACATTCCGTTCCACTACGCGCTCGCCGACGCGTTCACGGTCTGCGACGACTACCACTGCTCGTTCATCGGGGCCACCGACCCCAACCGCTACTACATGCTCACGGGCCACGTCGGCAACGACGGCAAGGGCGGCGGCCCGGTCCTCGGCAACCAGGAGGCGGGGTACGACTGGACGACGTACGCGGAGCGCCTGGAGCGGGCGGGCGTGAGCTGGAAGGTCTACCAGGACATCGGCGACGGCCTGGACGCGGCCGGGCACTGGGGCTGGATCGACGACGCCTACCGCGGCAACTACGGCGACAACTCGCTCCTCTACTTCAACAAGTACCGCAACGCCAAGCCCGGCGACCCGCTGTACGACAAGGCCCGCACCGGCACCAACGCCAAGAAGGGTGACGGCTACTTCGACATCCTCACGGCCGACGTGAAGGCGGACAGGCTGCCGCAGGTCTCCTACATCGCCTGCCCGGAGGCTTTCACCGAGCACCCGAACTGGCCGGTGAACTACGGCGCCTGGTACATCGCGCAGGTCCTCGACGCGCTCACCTCCAACCCCGAGGTGTGGGCGAAGACGGCGCTCTTCATCACGTACGACGAGAACGACGGCTACTTCGACCACATCGTCCCGCCGTACGTGCCGAAGGACGCCAACCAGGGCAAGTCCACCGTCGACACGACGCTCGACTACTTCCCGGGCAACGCGAGCTACGCGGCCGGGCACTACGGCCTGGGCCAGCGCGTCCCGATGATCGTCGTCTCGCCCTGGAGCACCGGCGGCTTCGTGAACTCCGAGGTCTTCGACCACACGTCGATCATCCGGTTCATGGAGAAGCGCTTCGGCGTCGAGGAGCCCAACATCTCGCCGTGGCGCCGCGCGATCTGCGGCGACCTGACGTCCGCGTTCGACTTCAGCGGCAAGGACACCGACCCGGCGAAGCTCCCCGACACCGCCGCCTACGAGCCGCCGGACAACGACCGCCACCCCGACTACGTGCCGAAGGCGCCCGCGAACCCGGCGCTCCCCAAGCAGGAGTCCGGCTCCCGGCCCGCCCGCGCGCTGCCCTACGCCCCGCTGGTGGACGGCGCCGCCGACCCCGCCGCCGGAAAGTTCACGCTCACCTTCGGCGGCGGCGCCAAGGCCGGCGTCTGCTTCCACGTCCGCTCCGGGAACCGCACCGACGGCCCGTGGACATACACCACGGAGGCGGGCAAGACGGTCTCCGACACCTGGAACTCGAAGTACTCCAAGGATGCCTACGACCTCTCGGTGTTCGGCCCCAACGGCTTCCTGCGCACCTTCAAGGGCCCCGGCAAGAAGGCGGGCCCCGAGGTCGTCGCCCGCCACGACGGTACGACGGGCAACGTCAGGCTGACCCTGAAGAACGCGGGCAGCGCCGACGTGAACCTCACGGTGACCAACGCCTACGGTGGCGCCGGTCAGACCTTCAAGGTCAGGGCGGGCGCCTCCGTGGAGCACACCGTCGACCTGCGGTCGAGCAAGCGCTGGTACGACCTGACCGTGAAGTCCGACGCCGACGCCGGATTCCTGCGGCGCCTCGCGGGCCACGTGGAGACCGGCGCAGCCGGCGTCAGCGACCCGGCGATCATCACCGCCTGACACCGGGAGGCCGGGAGGCCGGAAGGCCCAGAAGGCCGGGCGGCCGGGGGCCAGAAAAAGGGGACGCCTGCGGACGGCACGCGTGGATAGCATCCAGAGGCATGACATCCACCCGTCGCCCCGCAGGCGTCCCCGACAAGCCCGTCCTCGACGGGCTCGAAGACAAGTGGTCGCGGCGATGGGACGAGGCGGGGGTATTCGCCTTCGACCGTTCGAGGACGCGCGACCAGATCTTCTCGATCGACACCCCGCCGCCCACGGTCAGCGGCTCGCTCCACGTCGGCCACGTCTTCTCGTACACGCACACCGACGCCGTCGCCCGGTACCAGCGCATGCGCGGCAAGGAAGTCTTCTATCCCATGGGGTGGGACGACAACGGACTGCCCACCGAGCGGCGCGTCCAGAACCACTACGGCGTCCGCTGCGACCCCGCCCTGCCGTACGACCCGGACCTCGTCCCGCCCGGCAAGCCCGGCAAGCGCCAACTGCCGGTCTCCCGGCGGAACTTCATCGAGCTGTGCGAGCGTCTCACCGCCGAGGACGAGCAGGCCTTCGAGAACCTGTGGCGGCGTCTCGGCCTCTCCGTCGACTGGTCCCGCACCTATCGGACCATCGACGCCGACGCCCGTGCCGCCTCGCAGCTCGCGTTCCTCGACGACCTCGCGCGCGGTGACGCGTACGTCGCCGAGGCGCCCACGCTCTGGGACGTCACGTTCCGCACGGCCGTCGCCCAGGCCGAGCTGGAGGACCGCGAGCGGCCCGCCGCCTACCACCGGCTCGCCTTCCGGCGGGCGGACGGCGGCACCGTCCCGATCGAGACGACCCGCCCCGAACTGCTCCCGGCCTGCGTCGCGCTCGTCGCGCACCCCGACGACGAGCGCTACCGCGACCTGTTCGGCACGACCGTCCGCACGCCGCTCTTCGACGTCGAGGTCCCCGTCGTCGCACACCGCCTCGCCTCGCCGGACAAGGGCACGGGCATCGCGATGGTCTGCACGTTCGGCGACACCACGGATGTCACCTGGTGGCGCGAACTGCGCCTCGCCACCAGGCCGGTGATCGGCTGGGACGGCCGCTTCCTCGCCGAGCCGCCGGGCGGCGTCGGGACACCGGCCGCCGTCGCGGCGTACGCGAAGCTGGCCGGCGCCACCGCGCACACGGCCCGGGAGCGCATGGTCGACATGCTGCGCGAGAGCGGCGACCTCACGGGTGAGCCGCGCCACGTCACGCACGCGGTGAAGTTCTTCGAGAAGGGCGACAAGCCCCTGGAGATCGTCACGACCCGGCAGTGGTACGTCCGCAACGGCGGCCGGGACGCGGCGCTGCGCGACCGGCTCCTGGCCCGCGGCGCCGAACTGGAGTGGCATCCGCCGCATATGCGGATTCGCTACGAGAACTGGGTCGGCGGCCTCAACGGCGACTGGCTGATCAGCCGCCAGCGCTTCTTCGGCGTCCCGATCCCCGTCTGGTACCCGCTGGACGGTTCGGGCCGGCCCGACCACGACCATCCGATCGTCCCCGACCGCTCCGCCCTGCCCGTCGACCCGAGCGCGGAGACCCCGCCCGGCTACGAGGCGGCACAGCGCGACGCGCCGCACGGCTTCACCGGCGACCCGGACGTCATGGACACCTGGGCGACCTCCTCGCTCACCCCGCAGATCGCGGGCAAGTGGCTGACGGACCCGGACCTGTTCGCGCGGGTCTTCCCGATGGACCTGCGCCCGCAGGCCCACGAGATCATCCGCACCTGGCTGTTCTCGACCGTCGTGCGCTCCCACGCCGAGCACGACGCGCTGCCCTGGCGGCACGCGGCGATCTCCGGCTGGATCCTCGACCCCGACCGCAAGAAGATGGCGAAGTCCAAGGGCAACGCCGTCACCCCGGACGACCTCCTCGGCCAGCACGGCTCGGACGCCGTCCGCTACTGGGCGGCGAGCGGGCGCCCCGGCACGGACACCGCGTTCGACGTCGGCCAGATGAAGATCGGCCGCCGCCTCGCCACGAAGCTGCTGAACCTCGGCAAGTTCGTCCTGAGCCTGGGCGACGTCCGCGCGGAGGCCGACGTCACCGAACCGCTCGACAGGGCGCTGCTCGCCGAACTGGCGACCACCGTCGAGGAGGCCACCGCGGCCTTCGACACCTTCGACTACGCGCGCGCCCTCGAACGCACCGAACAGCTCTTCTGGCGCTTCTGCGACGACTACGTCGAACTGGTCAAGGCCCGCGCGTACGGCGACCGGGGCGACGCGGCCGCCACGGAATCCGCACGGGCCGCGCTCCGCACGGCACTCGACGTCCTGCTGCGGCTCTTCGCGCCGGTCCTGCCCTTCGTCACGGAGGAGGTCTGGTCGTGGTGGCGGGACGGCTCGGTCCACCGGTCGGCCTGGCCCGGCGCGGCGCAACTGCGGCGGCACGCGGGCGACGCGGCGGTCCTCACCGCGGCGTCGGAGGCCATCGCCGCGGTCCGTAGGGCCAAGTCGCAGGCGAAGCTGTCGATGCGGGCGGACGTCACGCGGGCCACGGTCACGGCACCGCGCGCGACCCTCGACCACTTCGCGGCGGCGCAGGGCGATGTGCGGGCGGCGGGGCGGCTCGGTTCGGTGGAGTTGCGGGAGGGAGCGGGGCCGCTGCGGGTGGAGGTGGCGTTCTGAGCGGGCCGGGAGCGCCCCTTCAGGGGAGCATGCGAGGCGGGGGGTGAGTCGGACGTCACACCCCCGCAAGGGGCTGGCGGACGGCCCGTACCCGGGAGGTAGGGTCACCCGGGTGACAACGCATTCGAACACTCCTGCAGGCTGGTACCCGGACCCTCACGGCGCGCCCCAACTCCTGCGCTGGTGGGACGGCTCCCAATGGACGGAGCACACCAGCCCGGCCGAGCAGGCCCAGGCCGCCCAGGCCCAGCAGGTCCCGCAGCAGGCACAGCCCGCGCAGGCACAGCCGGTGCAGGCGCAGCCCGCCGCCGGGCAGTTCGGACAGCCCCAGGCGCAGGCGCCGCAGGGCCAGTTCGGCCAGCCGCAGGCGCACCCGCAGGCGCCGCCGATGGCCGATCCGGCCAAGGTGCAGCGCCAGGTGCAGCAGCAGGCCGGTGTCGCGCCCTCCGCGCAGGGCGGCGGCACGCTGTTCACCGAGCCGGTCCTGGTGGTGAACCAGAAGGCCAAGCTCATCGAGCTGACGAACGAGTACAGCGTGATGGACCAGGCGGGCAACACGCTCGGCTCGGTCGTCCAGGTCGGCCAGAGCACGCTGAAGAAGGTCGCGCGCTTCGTCTCCAGCATCGACCAGTTCATGACGCACAAGCTCGAGATCCGCGACGCGTACGGGCAGCCGCAGATGATGCTGACCCGCCCCCGCAAGTTCATGAAGTCGCGGGTGATCGTCGAGCGGGCGGACGGCCAGCAGGTCGGCGAGATCGTCCAGCAGAACATGATCGGCAAGATCAACTTCGCGATGATGGTGAACGGCCAGCAGGTCGGCGCGATCAAGGCGGAGAACTGGCGCGCGTGGAACTTCTCGATCGTCGACCACGCCGACAACGAGGTCGCCCGGATCACGAAGACCTGGGAAGGCCTCGCCAAGACGATGTTCACCACCGCGGACAACTACGTCCTGCAGATCCACTACCAGCTGCCCGAGCCGCTCCTGAGTCTCGTCGTGGCGACGGCCCTCACGGTCGACACGGCCCTGAAGCAGGACGCCCGAGGCTTCGGCTGACAGAGCCCCGGCGTCCCCAGGGGCGCGGGGAACTGCGCGCCCAGCCACATCCGGCCCGCAGCCCTCGATCGGCATCGGCCGCCCCCCCCGGGGGATGGGCCACGAGACGGCCGACCGCGCTCCGGCGTCCCCAGGGGCGCGGGGAACTGCGCGCCCAGCCACATCCGGCCCGCAGCCCTCGATCGGCATCGGCCGCCCCCCCCCGGGGGATGGGCCACGAGACGGCCGACCGCGCTCCGGCGTCCCCAGGGGCGCGGGGAACTGCGCGCCCAGCCACATCCGGCCCGCAGC
>NZ_JBFBEE010000013.1:301232-305241 GCF_040683555.1 Streptomyces sp. NPDC093510 | reverse complement strand
ACAAGCACGGTGGCCGACGCAGCTTCACCTGGACCGACTACCGCGACCTCTTGTCCGCCGCCCACCAGCAGCTGGGCGCCCCGCTGGTACTCGTCCGGGACAACTTGAATGTGCACCGGGACGCCCGCCTGCAGGCCTTCATCGATGCCCACGACCGGGTCACCTCCTTCCAGCTGCCCTCATATGCACCCGACTTGAACCCTGTGGAAGGCATCTGGTCAGTGGTTCGGCGCTCGGCGCAGTGCAACACCGCGTTCACCGACCCGGACCACCTGATCCGGACCCTCCGTCGCAGCCTCCGTGAGATTCAGTACCGCCCCGAACTCATCGACGCATGCCTCGCCGCAACCGGCCTCACCCTCACGACATCACGCCCACAAGCTCAGTAATGGTGCGGAAGATCCCCGGTTTCGCTAACCGGGGATCCTGTGCTAGGGGCCGCGGCCCCTGTCGCGTGCCCGCCGCAGACTGATCCGCCAGGGGAACCGTCCTGTGCATTTGGCTCCCCGCGCAGGTCTCGAGACTTGTGAGAGGGCCGCCCTGCCAGGCGGAAAGCACTAGTCTGCGGCAGGGTGGTGAGTGTGCTGACGCCTCCGATCGAGCCGATGCTGGCTCGGGCCAGCGAGTCTCTGCCGACGGCAGGGCAGGTTCGCGATGCGATCTGGCAGCAGAAGGTCGACGGCTACCAGGTCATGCCAAGGGTGGGCGTGCACGATCGTGGAGTCCACCGAGACGGCCCAGTTGACATCCTCGTTGGCATCGGCTTGGGCCAGCAGCGCGGTGCAGACCCGTTCTCAGGTGCCGTCAACGGCCCACATCCGTAGTCGGTTGTAGACGCCACGCCAGTTGCCGTACCGCTCCGGCAGGTGAACCCACTGCGTCCCGGTCTGGAACTTGAAGGCAATGGCATCGATCACCTCATAGTGATCTCTCCACCAGTCACCCGGCTTCGGTGTCCGTTCCGGAAGTAACGGCTCGATCCGCGCCCACTGCACGTCAGTCAACGACACACCCGGACCAACGATCGGATGATCTAAACAAAACCCCCAAGCGTAAAGGAAATACGCCGGGCGGAGCCGCTCGGCCGGCTACGCCCCCGCACAACTGGAGATCCGCGCCCCACTGCGTCGGCACGGAGGCCACACTGACGGGAGACGGTGGAAGTTCGAGGGGCTACTACTCCGCCAGGGGAGAGGAGAAGCACTTGGAGAGAATCGGCACCGATCGCCGGACCCGGCTGCGGCTGGCACGGCGACGACCACGGTCGAGCGTCGTCCGTGCACGGGAGCGGGAAGCGTCGCAGTGCG
Source organism: Streptomyces sp. NPDC093510 (assembly GCF_040683555.1). NCBI lineage: Bacteria > Bacillati > Actinomycetota > Actinomycetes > Kitasatosporales > Streptomycetaceae > Streptomyces > Streptomyces sp. NPDC093510. Next base: position 303,934 of record NZ_JBFBEE010000013.1, on the reverse strand, counting down.
AGCCCCAGCAGCCACAACGCTTACGGTGGCTGCAACTTCACTGGTGGGGGCAGGTCGGGGCGGTGCTTGGAGCGTTCGCCGCCATCGGAGGAATTGCGTTCAGCGGCATCGCCACCTACTACAGCGCACGGGTAGCGGAAGATCAGCTGGCGCAGTCGAGGGATGAAGCGGAGACGGAGTCTCGGATTCAGGCTTCGAAGGTGACGTTCCACGGTGGCATCGGCAACAGTGGAAGCAGCATGCGGTACAACATCATCAACCGCTCCGCCGACCCCGTCTCAGATGTGCGCGCCACCCTCGGTATGCCCATCGAAGAGGTGCGGGACGATGGAGACCGTAGCGCCTTCGATCGCAACATGCGGCTCGAGATAGGCTCGATCCCGCCGTGCTCGCGCGTCGTCATATCTGCGTCCCTGTTGAAGGGGGCTCAAGTCGCAGCGAGAATTCCTGAGCGGCGACAGAGTGATGGCGCACTGCGTGTAAAAGTCATGACCAAGTCTCAAATCTCGATTGTGCGACTGAATTTCGCTGACACGAGCGGAAGGCAGTGGACACGCACCTGGAAACAACTCCGCAGGGGGCATGCAGAGGTCGGCTTTAAGGTCAGCGACCTGGACAGCCAGAGGAGTTGGCTCCTTCATTCGGTGTGGCTGAAGTCCCAGCCGACTGTGAAGCCGGTGGAGCCCTGTGGGGGAGCCTAGGGGTTTTGTTTAGATCATCCGATCGTTGGTCCGAAGCCGGGTGGCTGGTGGAGAGATCGCTATGAGGTGATCGATGCGATTGCCTTCAAGTTCAGTCCGGGACGCAGTGGGTTCGCCTGCCGGAGCGGTACGGCAACTGGCGTGGCGTCTACAACCGACTGCGGATGTGGGCCGTTGACGGCACCTGAGAACGGGTCTGCACCGCGCTGCCGGCCCAAGCCGATGCCAACGAGGATCTCAACTGGGCCGTCTCGGTGGACTCCACGATCGTGCACGCCCACCAGCACGCGGCCGGGGCACGCAAAATGGGGCCCCGCCCAGTGAACCGGCCGACCATGCCTTCGGCCGGTCCCGCGGCGGACTGACTACAAAGATCCACCTGGCTGCAGTATTGGCGGATCTGTCTCGGCGGGATCGGCACAGGGCAGTTGAGGGCTTACCGACTGCGCCCGGGACGGTACGCGGTCGGCAGTGATGTTGCCATCGATGCGGGGGCTTGAGCGGTGCGGAGCGCTGGGCCGTCAGCCGTGGCCTGTACGAGGCGGGTGCCTTGGCCCTCGGCCATTGCGAAGGCGATGTACTGCACCAGGGCCGCCAGGGTGTTCGCCGACAGCTGGAGTGCGCAGGCCGGTTGGTGGGCGGCGTGGCCGCCCCGGATGATCCAGGTAGGAAGAAGACCGTTGTCCTTCTGGGCGGCGAAGGCGTCGAACTGTATGCCGGCTTCCTGGGGGCCTGGGGCCTCCCAGGTGATGTAGTGCCCGTCGATGGTGTGCTTCCATTTCGCGTCGGTGAGCGGACGGGTCGCCTCGGTGATGGCGGTCTCGGGAGCGGTGGGGGAGAGGCCGCTGTTCCAGGCGTTCTCGGTGGCTGTGAGTCGAGCAGCGCGCTCACGATCGCGGTTGGCGTGGAGGCGGTGGCCGTGGCATGCCACAGGCGCTCGCCGATCGGATTCCCTGTCAAGTTCAGCGTGTTGAAGCTGAACTTGTCCGTTTGGGGGAGGGCTGAGCTTGTTCCTTAGAGCTGGTAACACGACCTTGTTGAAGTGGGCTGGTGGGGCGTAACTGGTGTGGCGATTGGGCCGTTCGGGAGGGTGTGGGTACTCGACCGTGGATCGTGGACGATGAGCTGTGAGCGTTGATCGAGCCGTTGTTGCCGCCATCACGTTCAGCGCGGACCGCCGCGAACTCGCGGTCGAGGCTGTGGCGAGCGTCGGTGGCAGCAGCACAACGACGGCAAGGTGATGACGCTCTTCGTCTGCGCGAGGATTCTGGCTCTTGACGCATGCCCTGAAGACCCTCGCCTCGAACCGGCACGTCCTACAGCCGAGCGGATCACGGATGACCTTCCGCACCGGTACCGCCCTCTTGTCCCACCGATACTCCCTACCGCTTTGGTCTGCAATTGAGACAACGTGGCCGGTCCTGCGTCCGTTTCGGGTGAATGATCACCGGGTCCTGAAGCGGCGGAAGAGGTTTCGGGCCACGTGCACGCCCGGGCCGCCGAAGCCGACGATGTCGACGCGTCCGTCGCCCGTGATGTCGGTGAGGAAGCGAGGATGATGGCCGACTCTCCAGGCGCCTGCGTCGTCGTTGTATCCGAACCCGCGGCACACCAGCTGGGCCTGTTCGAACCGGCCGCCGCCGAGGCTGTGCGATACCCAGACGCCCTCGTTGCCGAAGCCGACGATGTCCGGGTTGCCGTCGCCGGTGACGTCGGCGAGGAGCCGGAGGTGCTTCGCGCCCGTCCATCCCTGGGCGAGCCCGAAGTCGTTCAGGACGAGCTTGGAGGGCTCGAAGGTGCCGTCGCCGCGACCGCGGGAGACGACGACGCCCTGCGGGCCGAACCCGACGATGTCCAGTGATCCGTCGGTGGTGGTGCTGAGCAGGAACCGGGGGTGTTCCTCGATCGAGCTCCAGCCCTGGTCGGCCCCGAATTCATCGAGGACGTACAGAGGCTCGGCGAACGTCCCGTCCTCGTTTTGGAGTGATACCCAGACGCCGT